>JBFPJN010000005.1:0-193314 GCA_040839025.1 Alphaproteobacteria bacterium LSUCC0719 | reverse complement strand
CGATCTTGAAACGATTGTCGCCTGACAGGGTGAAACTCGGCCCCCTATACCCGGTCTCGCCGCTGTCCTTGTCGGTCGCGATGAAGGTCAGCCCGGTGTCGGTATCGCCGGTCACCGTGCCTTCCTTGACAGACGCCGTGCCGCGAATCTCCGGCACCGGCGCAAACTGAACATCGCTGACGGTGAAGGTGATCGGCACGGTATTGGTGAGGCCGGCGTTGTTGCCGTCGGTGGCGGTCAGCGTCAGGGTGATCTCCTCGCCCGATCTGAAGCTGGCACCGGCTTTGGCGAAGATTTTGCCGTTTTCGATCTTGAAACGATTGTCGCCTGACAGGACGACATCCGGCTCCTCATACCCGGTCTCGCCGCTGTTCACATCCGTGACCCGGACCCGCAGCCCGGTATCGGTTTTGCCGGTCACCGTGCCTTCCTTGACAACCGCCGTGCCAAACATCGCCAGCACGGGCGCATGCTGGGCATCGGGATTGGCCATGACCTGTTTGATGCTATTCTCAAGTTCGGAAAGAATTTTGCTTTCGTCTTCTGAAAGCTGAGGGGTTTCGCCGCTCTCGGACTTCCGCTTGATCACGTCACGGTTCTTTTCCACAAGGTTTGTAATGGTGGGCAGAACCTTGCGCACCTTCTCGAACACCTGCTGCTTTTCCGGCGACTGCTCGGCGGGGGCCGGGGCATAGGGGTTGTCAACCAGCGGGTCGAAACCCGGAATCGTGGACTGAATATCATCTTTCGTCATCACGCCGGTGGCGATCAGATGCGTCAGCGCCGAAACGACGCTCGCCCCCTGTGGTGCCAGCCAGATGCCGAAACCCGACAGGTCCTGATCGTCTTCGGTGCCTTCCTGGCCGTCATCGCCGAGATCGGTCGCGCTGCTCAGATCGACGATATAGCGTTTGCCGACCAGATTCACCGGGATGGACCCGCTGAAGGCACCCTGTTCATTTGTGGTGCCGACACGATGATCCTTCTCGGTGTTCAACTCGCCGTCACCGTCAGAATCGACATAGACGACGGCACCCTTCACCGGCCCGTCATAGACATGGCCCGACCGCGGCTCCAATTTCACGGGCGTTGACGTCCCCGCCGTGTCCAGCCCACCACCACCACCTCCGCCGCCACCACAGGCGGCGAGGATCAGCGCCCAAAAGGACATGCCATAGGGCGTCAGGCTGGTGCCGGGCTGGCGCATATCCGGTTGGGCGGTTGGGCGCGCATCTGCGGTTCGGGTCGACCGACCCTCCCCCGAAAGAGAACGGCCCGAAAGAGAGCGGCCCGAAAGAGAGCGGCCCGAAGGATCTGGTCCGGGAACGGCTGTGGACCGCAACAGATTGCGGCGGCTGAGATCGGTCATGTGTGTCACCTCGACTGGCATCAGGACGGAAACCGGGCCGTTGCCGACACAGACACAAGACACAGACACAGACACGGCCACCATGCAGAATCGATTATGGCACGAGGTAACTTAAATTTCGGTTAATGGGCGGTAACGAAGAATCCCGCCCCATTTCAGGCCGCCCGGATCAGGCCGCCAGTTCGCTTTCCACCAGCCGCGCCCAATAGGTGGCGCCGACCGGCAGCACATCGTCATTGAAATCATAGCGCGCGCCGTGAAGCTGGGCATCGGCCGGTGCCGGGCCGCTGCCAAGCCAGATATAGGCACCGGGGCGCTCTTCAAGCATGAAGGCGAAATCCTCGGCACCAAGCGACGGTTCGACGTCGCGCGCCACCATATTGTCGCCGAGAACGGCCGCCATCACATCGCCGGCACGCCCCGCCTCGGACGCATGGTTGACCGTCGCCGGATAGCCCGGATGCCATTCGAAATCGAGCTGGCAGCCATAGACGTCGGCGGTCGTGGCGGCGATGTCGCGAATCGCCTCTTCCAGCAGCTTTCTTGTCTCGGCGGTGAATGAACGGGCGGTGCCCTGAAGACGCACATTGTCCGGGATCACATTGTGCGCGCTGCCGGCCTGAAAGACGGTGACGCTGACAACCGCCGAATCAACCGGCGACACACGCCGCGAGACGATGGTTTGAAGCGACTGCACGATGGCAGCACCGCAGGGGATCGGGTCGACTGTCATATGCGGCTGCCCGGCATGGCCGCCGCGTCCGGTCACCGTCATCTCGAACATGTCGGCATTGGCCATGCAGACACCGTCATGGATTCCGGCGCTGCCGGCATCCATCGACGGCCAGTTGTGAAGACCCCAGACGGTTTCCATCTCGAATTTTGTGAACAATCCATCATCGATCATCGCCTTGCCGCCGGCACCCCCCTCTTCGGCGGGCTGGAAGATGAAATAGACAGTGCCGTCGAAATTCCGCGTTTCGGCAAGATACTGCGCCGCCCCCAGAAGCATTGTCGTGTGACCGTCATGCCCACAGGCGTGCATCCGCCCGGGAATTTTCGAGGCATGGGGCAAATCGTTCAGTTCCTGAATTGGCAGCGCATCGATATCGGCCCGGAGCCCGATCGCGCGGCGGCTGTCACCGCGGCCATGAAGCACACCGACAACGCCTGTCTTGCCCATGCCGCGATGCACCTCGATCCCGAATTCGGCAAGGCGCGCGGCGACGAAATCCGACGTCCACACCTCTTCATAGCTGGTTTCGGGATGCATATGCAGTTCATGTCGCCAGCCGCGATGTTCGTCGATGCGGTCGGCGATGGAATTGATGACAGTCATGGGGCCTCAATCAGGTTGATGTTTCGAGGCGTCAATGTTCGCCGCGAAGGCGGCCAAGGTCAAGCTTGCATCAAGTCCCGCTGCGCCGCAGGGATGCGGCGTTTTGCAGGGTGAGACAGCGTTTCCAGACGGCTTTGTTTCTGCTATTCAGGCCTTTGATGCGGTTTGTATGTCTGCCTTTGCCCTGCCTTCGCCCTGCCTATGCAAGGTGGTGTCGGGCCGGACAAACCGGTGGTCGGCAGGGGAACAGGTGCCAGCACGGCCACAGCGCAAATTACGGGGCAGATTACGGGCCAGATTACGGGCCATATTGGCGAAGCGATGCAGGGTGCCACCTGATCCCGGGCCGGGGACAGGCAACACATCTATCGGCATCCTGTTGTGAAACAGACCTGCGGGCCTGATCGGGGTCCGCCAGAACCGGGTGAAAGATCATGGCGTCAGAGAAGTCGCATCATGAAGGGCCGGACCGAGGCCTGAGCGGCCTGCCGGGCGGCAAGCCGAAATATTCGGCTTTTGCGCTTGCACGGCAGGCGATGCAGTATCATCAGGGATGGCAGCGCGCCTGGCGCGATGCCCAGCCGCAGGACGAATATGACGCCGTTATCATCGGTGGCGGCGGGCATGGTCTGGCAACAGCCTATTATCTTGCCGCGGTGCATGGCATCACCCGTGTTGCCGTGGTCGAAAAGGGCTGGCTTGGCGGCGGCAATACCGGCCGCAACACCACCATCATCAGATCCAACTATCTGTGGGATGAATCGGCGGCGATCTATGAACATGCGCTGAAACTGTGGGAAGGCATGTCACAGGATCTGAACTTCAATGTGATGTTCAGCCAGCGCGGCGTTCTGACCATCGCGCATTCCGAGCATGAGCTTCGGGAAATGTCGCGGCGCGTGCATGCCATCCGCATGAACGGCATCGATTCGGACGTGCTGGGTCCGGACGAGATCAAGAAATTCGTGCCGATCATCAATATCGACCAGACCATCCGCTATCCGGTGATGGGCGGGTTCCTGCAGAAACGCGGCGGCACCGCGCGGCATGACGCCGTGGCGTGGGGCTATGCGCGGGCGGCAGACGATCTTGGCGTCGATATCATCCAGAATTGCGAGGTCACCGGGCTGCGGCGCAACGGGCGCCGTATTGTCGGCATCGACACCAGCCGCGGTTTCATCAAGACGCGCAAGGTCGGATGCGTTGTTGCCGGACATTCCAGCGTGGTGGCGGCGATGGCCGACATCCGCCTGCCGGTTGCCAGCCGGCCGTTGCAGGCATTGGTATCGGAACCGATCAAGCCGATCCTCGATACCGTCATCATGTCGAACGCCGTCCATATGTATGTCAGCCAGTCCGACAAGGGCGAAATGGTGCTGGGTGCCGGCGTGGACAAATACAATTCCTACGCCCAGCGCGGATCCTTTCCGGTGCCGGAACATATGCTTTCGGCCGCTGTCGAGCTGTTTCCCGTTTTGTCGCGGCTGCGCATGCTGCGGCATTGGGGCGGCATTGTCGATACCTGCCCCGACGCCTCGCCCATCATCTCGAAAACCGATGTCGAGGGGCTGTATTTCAACTGTGGCTGGGGCACCGGGGGCTTCAAGGCCACACCGGGTTCGGGCCATGTCTTTGCCGACCTTATCGCCAATGACAGGCCGAACAGCATCGCCGCGCCCTATGCGCTGGACCGGTTCCAGACCGGACTGCTGATCGACGAACACGGCGCCGCCGGCGTGGCACACTGACATAGAGGGAATCATCATGCTGCTGATCACCTGTCCCCATTGTGGCCCCCGCGACGAGAGCGAGTTCAGCTGTGGCGGCGAGGCGCATATCGCGCGCCCGCTCGCCGAAAACAGCCTGACCGATGCCGAATTCGCGGATTACCTGTTTCTGCGTGACAATCCGAAAGGGCTGTTTCTGGAACGCTGGCGGCATGCCGCCGGATGCCGCCGCTGGTTCAACATGGCGCGCGATACCGTCACGCACGAGATTGTCGAAATCTACCCGATGGGAAGCGGTCCGGCCTCGAAGGCCGGCAAGGCGGCGCATGCGGCCAGCTGGCGACGCGACACCGCCGCCGAAGCCGCCGCAAAGCCGGCGCGCAAGACCCGGGCGAAAAAGGACAAGGCATCATGACCAAGAGCAACGCAACCGGGTCAGGCCTGTTCACCCGTGGCGCGCCACCCCAACTCCTGCGAAGCGCCGATGGCGGTCGCATTGACCGTGGCAGACCGGTCATCTTTACCTTCGATGGCCGCAGCTATCAGGGGTATGAGGGCGACACACTGGCCTCGGCATTGCTGGCGAACAATGTTCACCTTGTCGGCAGATCATTCAAATATCATCGTCCCCGCGGCATCCTTGCCGCCGGGTCGGAAGAGCCGAACGCGCTGGTGCGGGTGGGACGCGGCGCGCGTGCCGAACCCAACCTCAGGGCCACCCAGGTGGAACTTCATGACGGGCTCTATGCCGAAAGCCAGAACCGCTTTCCGTCGCTGAAATTCGATGTCGGTGCGGTCAATTCGGCACTGCAGTCCTTTTTCCCTGCCGGTTTCTATTACAAGACCTTCATGTGGCCGGCTTCGATGTGGATGACCTATGAACATGTGATCCGCCGGGCCGCCGGGCTTGGCCGGGTTGCCGATGATCACAACGACCCGGACCGCTATGAACGGGTCCACGCGCATTGCGATGTGCTGGTTGCCGGCGGCGGGGCTGCCGGTCTGATGGCGGCACTGCAGGCCGCCCGAAGCGGTGCGCGGGTGATTCTGGCTGACGAGCAGAATGAATTCGGTGGATGGCTTCTTGGCGAGGCGGACGTCACGATTGATGGTGAGGCACCGACAGGCTGGATCGCCAGGGTGATTGCCGAACTGGCAGCGATGGAAAATGTGACGCTGCTGCCTCGGACCACCGTGTTCGGATATATGGACCACAACTACCTGACCCTGACCGAGCGTGTGACCGACCATCTGGCCACCCCGCCGGCGCATCTGCCGCGCCAGCGGCTGTGGAAGGTACGGGCGGCACAGACCGTCCTGGCACAGGGGGCACATGAACGCCCGCTTGTCTTTGCCGGCAACGACCTGCCCGGCGTGATGCTGGCCGGTGCCGTTCGCACCTATATCACCCGCTATGGGGTGGTGCCGGGCAACAGGACCATTGTCTTCACCAATAATGACGATGCCTACCGGACCGCGCTGGCGCTTCACCGGGCCGGCGCACATGTCCTTGTCGTCGATCTGCGGCGCGACCTTCGCGGCGAGCTGATCAAGGCCGTTCGCGCCGCTGGCATCGAGGTTCTGAGCGGACATGCCGTAATTGTTGCCAACGGCACCCAGCATCTGGCCCGTGTCGAGATTGCACCGGTCGATGACGGTGGCAGGGTCGTCCTTGACGACCCGTTCCACATGGATTGCGATCTGCTGGCCATGTCGGGCGGCCTGTCACCTGCCGTGCATCTGCATTCACAGGCCCGCGGCAAGCTGGGATGGGATGAAAGGCTGCTGTGTTTCAAACCAACCACGGTGCATGAGGCAAGCTTCAATGCCGGTGCCGGCAATGGCGTATTTGACACGGAAAAGGCCATCGCCGACGGGATCAAGGCCGGCATCGCCGCCGCCGACGCGGCCGGGTTCGCCACCGGCGATGCCGCCAATTCCACCGCCATGCCCGCTGTCGAGGCACCAAACCAGAGCTGGCGTCCGCTGGCAGCATGGAAGATCAGCAATGGCCAGGGGCCCGGAAGGGGGCCGAAAGCCTTTGTCGATTTCCAGAATGACGTGACCGCCTCGGATGTCAGCCTTGCCGCGCGCGAGGGATATCAGTCGGTCGAGCATCTGAAGCGGTACACCACGCTTGGCATGGCAACCGACCAGGGCAAGACATCGAACATCAATGGTCTGGCCATTCTTGCCGACGCGCTTGGCCGCGAGATTCCGGATGTTGGCACGACCACCTTCCGGATGCCCTACACGCCGGCAAGCATCGGTGCCATTGCGGGACGCGATATCGGCACATTGTTCGATCCCACGCGGCTGACCCGCATGGATGACTGGCACCGTGCCAATGGTGCCACCTTCGAGCATGTCGGCCAGTGGATGCGCGCCTGGTATTACCCCAAGGATGGCGAGACAATGCAGGATGCCGTCAACCGCGAGGTGCTTGCCGCCCGCACGACGGCAGGCATTCTCGATGCCTCGACACTCGGCAAAATCGACATTCAGGGGCCTGACGCGGCCGAATTCCTGAACCGACTCTACACCAACAGCTGGCTCAAGCTTGGCATTGGCAAATGCCGCTATGGTCTGATGCTCAAGGATGACGGCATGGTGATGGATGACGGTGTCACGACGCGGCTTGGTGAAAACCACTTCCACATGACAACCACCACCGGCGGCGCTGCCGGCGTGCTGGACTGGATGGAAGAATGGCTGCAGACCGAATGGCCCGATCTGAAAGTCTATCTGACATCGGTGACCGAGGAATGGTCCGTGGCCACCCTGTCGGGGCCGAACGCGGCCAAGATCCTGCAGGCCGCGAATATCGATATCAGCCTCGATTCGGCGGATTTCCCGTTCATGAGCATGCGCAAGGCCCATATCGCCGGCCTGCCGGTCCGGATTTTCCGCATCTCCTTCACCGGCGAGCTGTCCTATGAGATCAACATCCGCGCCCGGCACGGGCTTGCGCTGTGGACGCATCTGATGGCTGCCGGCAAGGCCTTTGGCCTGACGCCTTACGGCACCGAGGCGATGCACGTCCTGCGCGCCGAAAAGGGGTTCATCATCGTCGGACAGGAAACCGACGGATCGGTTACCCCGCAGGATCTGGGGATGGACTGGATCGTGTCAAAGGCAAAGCCGGACTTCATCGGCAAGCGGGCCCTTGCGCGCGCCTCGATGGCGGCGGAAGACCGCAAACAGCTTGTCGGGCTTCGCACGCGCGACCGCAAACGGGTGATCCCCGAAGGCGCGCATGCTGTCCTTGACCCCAATGAAGACATGCCGATGACCATGCTTGGTCAGGTCACATCATCCTATTATTCGCCCAATGTTGGCGGCTCTATCGCCATGGCGATGCTGAAGGGTGGCCGGGCGCTGATGGGCGGCACCGTCTATCTGCCGATGCTGGATGGTGACGTCATTGAGGCGGAAGTTGTCGAGCCCATGTTCTTTGACCCGAAGGGAGAGCGCATCAATGGCTAGCCTGTCGAACGAAGGTGAACGTCCCCCGGGCCGCACCGCCCTTGTCAGCATGACACCATCAACGCAACCCAACCCGGATGGTGGCAAGCCGGGGCTGGTCATCTGCGAGCTGGCGCATCTTGGAAAGATCAATCTGCGCGGCGGCACCGACATGCTGCCGGTGATCCGCAACCACACGGGATGCACCACGCTGCCGGCCAGCAATCGCGTTGTCTCGGTCGGTGATCGGCATATCGTCTGGCTTGGGCCGGATGAGTTTCTGCTTCTGTGCGAGGCCGGCACCGAAACGCATCTTCACAGCCAATTGACGCTGGATATGGACGGCCTTCATGCCGCGGTGACGAATGTGACGGACAGCCTGTGCGCGCTGTCACTGCGCGGGGCGGCGGTCAGGCAGGTGCTTGCCAAGGGATGCGCACTTGACCTGCATCCGTCACAATTCGGTGCCGGTGACTGCGCGCAGTCACTGCTGGCACATGCGGCGGTAACGCTGATCGCCGGGGACGGGAACCGGTTCACACTGATCTGCCGGACCAGCTTTGCACCCTATGTCGCCGAATGGCTGATGGATGCCGGACTGGAATTCGGCGCCGCCTTCAAGGGCTGACGCCACCCCGGGGCATGCACCGTTGGTGCCGGGATCAGAACTCGGAGTCGGGCAGCTCTTCCATGCGTTTTGCGACGAAGGCACGAAGCGCCTCGTCGGTCGCGGCGTCGATTTCCGGTGCCTCGTAGGACTCCAGCATCCGGGCAGCCCGCGCCCGGGCACGGGAGTGGCTTTCCACCGATCCTTCGGACGACCATTGTTCATAGGTCGTGTTGTCCGCAAGTTCAGACCGCCAGAAGGCGGTCTCAAAATTCGCCTGGGTGTGGGCTGATCCGAGGAAATGCTTGCCCGGACCTGTTTCACGCAGGGCATCAAGCGCCTGTCCGTTCTCGCTGACATCGATCCCGTCGACAACGCTCTGCATCATCGTCAGCTGGTCGGCATCAAGGACAAGCTTGGCGTAGTCGGCGACAAGCCCGCCTTCCATCCAGCCACCGGCATGAAGCACGAAATTCACCCCGCCCATTACCGTCGGCATGATCGTGTTGGCAGATTCATAGGCTGACTGCGCGTCGGCCGTCTTGGCGGCGGTCAGTGATCCACCGCTGCGGAACGGGACGCCGAGACGCCGCGCCAGCTTGGCACATCCAAGCAGCACCTTTGCCGGTTCCGGCGTGCCAAAGGTAGGCGCCCCTGTCTGCATCGACATCGAGCTGGCAAAGCTGCCGAACACCACCGGCGCGCCTTTGCGGACCAGCTGTGTAAAGGCAATGCCGCTCATCGCCTCGGCAAGCGTCTGCGCCAACGTGCCGGCAACCGACACCGGCGACATCGCGCCGGCCAGAATAAAGGGCGATGCGATGACGGCCTGGTTGTTGCGCGCATACACCTTGAGCGCGCCAAGCATCGTTGCATCCCACGTCATCGGCGAGTTGGCATTGATCAGATTGATGATGACAGTGTTGGCCTCGACGAAGTCCTCGCCGAACAGGATTTTCGACATGTCGACCGTATCCTGCGCCCGCTCCGGCGCCGTCACCGACCCCATATAGGGTTTGTCGGACAGGCGCTGATGCGCATAGACCATCTCGAGATGACGCTTGGTGACCGGCAGGTCTACAGGCTCGCACACGGTGCCGCCGGAATGATGAAAGCCCGGCAGCATATAGACAAGCTTCACGAAATTCCGGAAATCCTCGATTGTTGCATAGCGCCGTTCATCCGCCAGATCCCGGACAAAGGGCGGCCCATAGACAGGGGCAAACACCATATTGTTGCCCCCGATCTCGACCGAACGATCCGGGTTGCGCGCATGCTGGGTAAAGTGTGACGGCGCGGTTTCACATAGTTTGCGTGCCAGTCCGCGCGGAAAATGCACACGTTCGCCCCTGACGTCGCAGCCGGCATCCCTGAGCATGCTGCGCGCCTCTTCATCCTCCAGAAAATCAATCCCGATCTCTTCAAGAATGGTTTCGGCATTCGCCTCGATGATTTCGGCGGCCTCGTCGGTCAGGATATCGACCGGCGGCAGGTTACGGGTGATGAACGGCTTTGCCTGGCCGGCACCGGCACCACTGCGCAATTGCCGCCTTGCATCGCGACCACCGCCACGCCGACTGCGACGCTGTGCTGTTTCTACATCAGACATTTGATTGACCTTGTCCTTGCTGTAACTACTGTCCGGGCGCGTTGATCAGGCGCGCAGCTTTTCATTCTTCGGGTCATAGGGAGAGTCCTCGATCACCGTGGCCGCAAGCCTCTGATCAAGAATGTCGATCATCAACTTTGTGCCCACTTTTGCCAGATCGGGACGCACCATCGCCATCGCCAGTGATTTTTCGACACGGAACCCGTAACCGCCACTTGTGGCGCGCCCGACAACTTCACCATCGGGAAGCATGATCGGGTTGCCGCCAATGGCGTCGGCGTCGGTCGTGTCGTGAACCTCAATCGTCACCATCGCATTGTCAAACCCGCGCTGCTGCCAGTCGCTGAGCTGTTGCCGCCCGATGAAATCGCCCTTGTTCAGATGGACGAACCTGTCCAGTCCGCTTTCCAGCGCCGCATATTCGATCGACAGTTCGGTCCCGACCATCCGGTAGGATTTCTCCAGCCGCATCGCATCCATCGCCCGAATGCCGAACGGCTTCAGCTGGAATTCGGCACCGGCCTGCATCAGCGCATCGAAAATATGGTTCTGATATTCGATGGGATGATGCAACTCCCACCCAAGCTCGCCAACATAGTTCATTCTGAACGCCATCGCCGGCGCCATATTGACGTCAATCAGCCGGCTCCACAGCCATGGAAAGGCGTCATTGCCAAGATCGGTGCGGGTGACCTTCTGCAGGATGTCGCGCGCGCGCGGACCAACCAGCACAAGAACGCCAATGGAATTGGTCAGGCTGTCAAACCGCACCGAACCGTCATCCGGCATATGCTTCTTGATCCAATCGTGGTCGAGCCGCTGGCCCGCGCCGGCGGAAACGATATAGAAGCTGTCCGCGGATTCACGCTGGATCGTGTATTCGGAATGAACACCACCGCGCTCGGTCAGGGCATGCGAGAGCGATACCCGCCCTATACCCTTCGGCAGCTTGTTCGCCGTCAGCCGGTCGAGAAAGGCTTCGGCTCCCGGACCCGAAATCCGGCATTTCGCAAAGGCCGTCATGTCGAGAAGCCCCGCATGCGCCGCGGTATGGCGAACCTCGTTGCCGACATGCTCGAACCAGTTGGAACGACGGAACGACCAGTGATCGTCCTGCGCCACGCCGTCGGGGGCGAACCAGTTGGCACGTTCCCAGCCGAATTTCTGGCCAAACACCGCGCCAAGCGATTTCAGCCTGTCATAGCAGGGTGCCGTGCGAAGCGGCCGCGCCGCGCCGCGTTCCTCGTCGGGGTAATGAATGACAAAGACATTCTCATATGCCTCTTCATTCTTTGCCTTCAGGTAGGATTCGGTGGCGTAGCTTCCATAGCGGCGGGGATCGACACCAAGCATGTCAATTGTCGGCTCGCCCTCGACAATCCATTCAGCAAGCTGCCAGCCGGCACCGCCAGCCGCCGTGATGCCGAAACTGTGCCCCTCGCTGAGCCAGAAATTCGGCAGATCCCAGGCCGGTCCGATGATCGGGTTGCCGTCAGGCGTATAGGCGATCGCGCCATTATAGACCTTCTTCACACCGACTTCGCCAAAGGCCGGAACGCGGTGCATCGCGGATTCGATATGCGGCTCCAGACGTTCCAGATCCTCCTGAAACAGCTCATATTCCGAATCCGCACTTGGCCCGTCCACATAGCAGGCCGGCGCGCCAGCCTCGTAGGGGCCAAGGATCAGGCCGCCGGCTTCCTCGCGCATGTACCAGCGCCCGTCGGAGTCGCGAAGAACCCCCATTTCAGGCAGGCCCGCGGCCTGTCGCGCCTTGATGGCTTCATGCGGTTCGGTGACGATATATTGATGCTCGACCGGGATGACCGGGATGTTCAGCCCGACCATGCGTCCGGTCTGGCGGGCAAAGTTGCCGGTCGCGCTGATCACGTGTTCACAGGTGATCTCGCCCTTGTCCGTTGTCACCTTCCATTCCCCGGCCTCGGTCCGTGAAATGCCGGTCACGGTGGTGTTGCGATAAATTTCGGCACCACGGTCACGGGCACCCCGGGCCAGCGCCTGGGTCAGGTCCGCCGGCTGGATGTAGCCATCACCGGGATGCCGAATGGCACCAACCAGACCTTCTGTATTGCACAGCGGCCAGAGATCGTGGACATCATCAGGTGTCAGGAAGTCGACATCGACACCGATGGTGCTGGCGACACCGGCATATTGCCGGTATTCATCCATCCTGTCCTGGGTCTGCGCCAGCCGGATATTGCTGACATTGCGGAACCCGACATTCATGCCGGTTTCTTCCTGCAGCTCCTGATAGAACTTCACCGAATATTTGTGGATCTGCCCGACCGAGTAGGACATGTTGAACAATGGCAGCAGGCCGGCGGCATGCCAGGTCGACCCCGACGTCAGCTCCTTGCGTTCAACAAGGACAACGTCCGACCAGCCCTTTTTGGCAAGATGGTACAGCGCGCTGACACCAACGACACCGCCCCCGATCACAACAACGCGTGCATGCGTCTTCATACCGACACCTCCGCAAGTCTTTTCCTGCAAATTACGATGATGGGCCATCGCGTGGCGGCATTGCAAGCGTCAGCGCCGAACCCGGTTCACCTCGCTCGGATGGTATGCAAATTGCCATCGCAAAAGCGTCTGCCATGCGACCAGTTTTACTCAGATTAGACGTGCCGCCGTGACACGGACGGATCAGCAATTCGGACCAGATCAGGGGTCAAGTCCATTCAGGGATTTGGTCCATTCAGGGATTTGGTCCATTCAGGGATTTGGTCCATTCAGGGATCCAGGCCCTTCAGGGATTTGCGCCCATTCAGGGATTTGGCCCCTTCAGGGATTCAGGCGCTGGATGTCCCAACCGTCACCGTCACTACGGGTAAACCGGAACCGGTCGTGAAGGCGATGTTCGCCATCGGCCCAGAATTCGATCTCCTGCGGCGCGATCAGGAACCCACCCCAGTGCGGCGGGCGCGGCACATCATCGGGGAACCGGGCCTCGGTCTCGGCCACCGCCGCGGCAAGATCGGCGCGCGAGTCCAGCGGGCGCGACTGCGCGGATGCCCAGGCGCCGATACGGCTGCCCCGTCCACGGGTCGCGAAATAGGCATCCGAGCGGGCGCCATCAACCTGACTGACCGGCCCGATCACCCGTACCTGTCGGCGCAGACTTTTCCAGTGGATGCAAAAAGCCGCCTTGCCGGTGGCCAGCAATTCACCGGATTTACGGCTCTCGTAATTTGTATAGAAGACGAAGCCGTCCTCGCCCCATTCCTTGAGAAGCACCATGCGAACCGAGGGCATCCCCGCGGAATCAACGCTGGCAAGCGCCATCGCATCCGGGTCGTTGATCTCCGAGGCCACAGCCTCGTCATACCAGGACTGGAACAGGGTGAACGGATTGGTTCCCGCATCAATATGCATGATCTTGACCCTCGGCTGGATGTCTGCGCTGCCGACAGACCCTGCCGGCCTATCGCAGATGGGCATTGAATGACGGTTTGGCAATGGCCGGTTTCCCATCGGCACCAGCCACCCGAAAAGGTCTGCCACATTTTGGTACGATTCTCGCGTTAATGTGGCTCCACTAACAAATTTCAGAGGCAGAGACACATCATGACACGTCCTTCTCTTTTCAAGGCCTTGGACGCGACCATCGCGACAATGGCAACAGCTGGCATGCTGGCCGTCACACCAATCGCGGCAATGGCGGAAACCCGTGTCGAGACGGTAATCGGCACTGTCACACAATCAAACCCGATCATGGCAAGTTACATCCGCAAGACACCGTCGGACCAGCGGGTCTGCGAAACCCAGGAAGTTCCTGTCTATGCCGATGCCGGCACGACAAACAATGATTCCGACCTCGGGGCGATGATCATTGGCGGGGTTATCGGTTCCGCCATCGGCAACAAGACCTCGAACAATGAAGGGGCCGGTGCCGCCGGTGCCGTTGTCGGTGCCATTCTTGGCCGCGAACATGCAAAAAAGAACAAATCCACAGGGCAGACCATCGTCGGCTATCGCCAGCAGGAAGTCTGCAATGTCCGCAAGGTCATGATCGAGGAAACTGTCGAGGAAGTGACCGGCTATCGCCATCGTATCGAGGTCGACAACCGGATCATCACCGTCGAGTCCAACAGGCCACTTGCTGACGGCGAGCGGATCGAGATCACGCGCAAGACAACCTACAGCCTGCGCTGACCCTTTTGCGCAAGGGAAAATCCAGATACGCCGCCGCGCCCCGATTTGGCATGGCGGCGTCTTGTTCTGTGGAATCAGCCGTGCCATATTGGCATCCGAATTCCACAGCGCTCTTCGGGCCGCATTGCTTTCGTTACGAGAGGTGAATCACATGTCCGAGCAAACTTCCTCAGGTGTCATGGCCGGCAAGCGCGGCCTGATCATGGGTGTCGCCAATGACCGGTCGATTGGCTGGGGCATTGCTGCAAAACTTGCCGAACAGGGGGCTGAACTGGCCTTCACATTTCAGGGTGAAGCGCTGCAGAAGCGCGTTGTTCCCCTCGCGGCCTCGGTTGGAAGCGATCTGGTTCTGCCATGCGATGTTACGGACGAGGCCAGTGTTGACGCCGTGTTTGACAGGCTCAAGACAGAATGGGGGACGCTCGATTTTGTTCTTCACGCCATCGCCTATTCCGACAAGGAAGAGCTGAAAGGCGGGTATGTCGACACCACACGCGACAATTTCCGCCGCACGATGGATATCTCGGTCTATTCCTTTACCGAGATCACCCGCAAGGCGGCGGCAATGATGAATGATGGTGGCGCGCTGCTGACCCTGACCTATTACGGGGCCGAGCGGGTGATGCCACATTACAATGTCATGGGCGTTGCAAAGGCCGCGCTTGAGGCGTCGGTTCGCTATCTTGCCGTTGACCTTGGCGGTCGCAATATCCGTGTCAACGGCCTGTCAGCCGGCCCGATGAAAACACTGGCGGCCTCGGGCATTGGCGATTTCCGCTATATCCTGAAATGGAACGAGTACAACTCGCCGCTGAAACGCAATGTGACGCTTGCCGATGTTGGCGGTGCCGGCCTGTATCTTCTGTCCGACCTGTCATCGGGCGTGACCGGCGAGACACATCACGTCGATTGCGGGTATCATGTTGTCGGAATGAAGGCTGTCGACGCCCCTGATATCTCGGTCGTCTGATATGGGCGACAACAGTTTCGGAACCCTGTTTTCCTTCACCAGCTTTGGTGAAAGCCACGGCCCCGGTATCGGATGCATCGTTGATGGGGTGCCGCCGCGGATCCCCCTCGGCGAAGAGATCCTGCAACCCTATCTTGACCGGCGAAAGCCGGGTCAGAGCCGGTTCGTCACGCAGCGCCGCGAGGACGATCAGGTCGAAATCCTGTCCGGCATTTTCGAGGGCATGACAACCGGCACACCCATTGCGATGCTGATCCGCAACAAGGATCAGCGGTCGAAGGATTATAGCGACATCTCGCGCCAGTACCGTCCGGGCCATGCCGACTTCACCTATCAGCAGAAATACGGCATTCGCGATTACCGCGGCGGCGGACGTTCATCGGCCCGCGAAACAGCGGTCCGGGTGGCGGCAGGCGCTGTTGCGGACCAGGTTCTGAAGGCGGCGCTCGGTGCGGCATACCGGATCCGCGGCGGCGTCGTGCAGATCGGTCCGCACCAGATCGACCGGTCACGGCTTGACTGGGACGAGACCGACAACAACCCGTTTTTCTGCCCCGACCCGGTCGCGGCCGGCGAATGGGAAACCTATCTCGACGAGGTTCGAAAGGCCGGAAGTTCGGCCGGCGCCATTCTGGAAATTGTCGCCGACGGGATTCCGGCGGGCCTTGGCCAGCCCATCTATGGCAAGCTGGACAGTGACCTGGCGGCGGCGATGATGACCATCAACGCGGTGAAAGGTGTCGAGATCGGCGGCGGCTTTGCGCTGTCTGCGCTTGATGGGCGCGAGGCCGGTGACGAAATGCGTGCCGGTCCCGACGGTCCGGAATTCATCAGCAACAATAATGGCGGTGTGCTTGGGGGAATCTCGACCGGCCAGCAGCTGGTTGTCAGGGTGGCGATCAAGCCGACAAGCTCAATTCTGACGCCGCGCCGTTCGGTTGATATCGACGGCGATGAGGTGGATGTCGTCACCAAGGGCCGCCACGACCCGTGTGTCGGCATCCGCGGTGTGCCGGTTGCCGAGGCCATGATGGCGGTGACAATTCTCGACGCGCTGATGCGCCACCGCGCACAATGTGCCCTGTTCGACAGCTAGGGTTTTCGACCTGCCAGCAGGAATTCCCGATTGCCATCCTGACCATCGATAGGTGACGGCGCTGTGCCTGTCAGGTGCCAGCCGGCATCGACGACAAGCCAGTTTTCAATCATCGCGACAGCATCCCTGACCGCCTGTGCATCACGCACCACACCGCCCTTGCCAATGGCGGCGCGGCCAACCTCGAATTGCGGTTTGATCAGGGCCAGCAGTCCGGCTCCGGGCGCGGCAAGCCGCATCACCGCCGGCAGAACCTTGGTCAGCGAGATGAACGAGGCATCACAGACAATCAGTTCCGGCGGCCTCGTGAAGTCGTCTGCCGTCAGCGACCTGGCATTGACGCCCTCGCGGGACTGGACACGGGGATCATTTGCCAGCCGGGGATGGATCTGCCCATGCCCGACATCCACCGCAACCACATGCGCCGCCCCGCGCGCCAGCAGCACTTCGGTAAATCCGCCGGTACTGGCCCCAACATCCAAACAATACAGCCCCGCCGGGTCGATCTGCGGAAAGGCATCCAGCCCGCCAAGAAGTTTCAGCGCGGCGCGGCTGACCCATTTCATATCGGACCCAATCACGCTGATATCGGCATTGGCATCCAGCCGACGCGCCGGGCGTGTCATCACAACCCCGTCAACCAGCACCAGCCCTGCCGAAATCATGCTTCGGGCGCGTTCGCGTGATGCCGCCACACCCCGCCGCACCAGCAGCAGGTCAGCGCGTAAAGGCGTTTCATCCGCCATCAGAAAATCAGAACGAGGTCTTGCCACCGGATGTGGCGGTGGCCCTGGCACCCGCAAGACCGGGCATGGCCCGCAGCGTCGCGGCAATGCCGTCAGCGTCGAGACCGGCAAGGGCAATCTGGCCAGCCTGGCTGTCATGGTCGAGCATCCTGTCGGGAAGCGACATGCAGCGCACCACAAGCCCGTGATCCAGATGCCCGGCATTGGCAAGATACTGCATGACATGCGCCGAGAAACCGCCAGGGCTGTTTTCCTCGACAATCAGCAGCCTGTCATGGGCTGTAGCCAGCCGGTCAATCAGATCGGTGTCCAGAGGCTTGGCAAAACGGGCATCGGCGATGGTGAACTCGCCATGTTCGGCTGCCAGCTCGTCGGCCGCCGCAACACAGTCGGCAAGCCGTGTGCCAAGCGACAGCAGGGCGGTTCCCGTACCCTGGCGCACGATCCTGCCACGTCCAATCGGCAGAACTTCACCAACATCCGGCAAGTCGACACCGACCCCCTCGCCGCGCGGATAGCGCACGGCGCTCGGCCCGTCATCATGGGCTGTCGCGGTGGCCACCATATGCAGCAATTCCGCCTCGTCAGACGGACACATGATCACCATGTTCGGAAGACAGGACAGATAGGCAACGTCATAGACGCCGGCATGAGTGGCACCGTCATTTCCAACAACCCCTGCACGGTCAATCGCAAACCGGACCGGCAGGTTCTGGATCGCCACATCATGCACAATCTGGTCGTAGCCACGCTGCAGGAACGTGGAATAGAGCGCACAGAAGGGCCGCATGCCCTCGGTCGCCAGTCCGGCGGCAAAGGTTACAGCATGCTGTTCCGCGATCCCAACGTCGAACACCCGGTTCGGGAACCGTGCCTTGACCTTGTCCAGCCCGGTGCCGGACGGCATCGCTGCCGTGATCGCGACAATCCTGTCATCGGCTTCGGCCGCCGCCATCAGCCCCTGTGCAAACACCGAGGTATAGCTTGGCGCGTTGCCAACGGATTTCTGCTGCGTACCCGTGATCACATCGAATTTCGGCACGGCATGGTATTTCTCGGCCGACGGACCGGCAAAGGGATGCCCCTTGCCCTTTTCGGTCACCACATGCACCAGCACCGGTCCCCGGGCATGACCGTCGCGAATATTCTTCAGCACCGGCAGCAGATGTGACATGTCATGGCCGTCTATCGGGCCGATATGAAGAAAGCCAAGCTGGCTGAATACCGAATTGCCACTGATCAGGTCGCGTGCCGCCTCGCGGGCGCGCCGCGCCGTGCGTTCGATCTCCGCCGGAAAGCGGCTTGCAACCTCGCGCATGAGATCACGGATCGAATGGAATGGTTCCGAGGTGATCAGGCGCGACAGATAACTGCTCATCGCGCCGACTGGCTGTGCGATCGACATGTCATTGTCATTCAGGATGACGATCAGCCGAGAGTCCGACGCGCCGGCATTGTTCATGCCCTCAAAGGCCATCCCGGCACTCATCGACCCGTCACCAATCACCGAGATGACGTTGCGTCGATGCCCCTGCAGGTCACTGCCGACAGCCATGCCAAGCCCGGCTGAAATGGATGTCGATGAATGACCGGCCCCAAAGGGGTCGAATTCGGATTCGCTTCGTTTGGTAAATCCTGACAGCCCACCCTTCTGGCGCAATGTCTCGATCTGGTCACGACGACCGGTCAGAATCTTGTGCGGATATGCCTGGTGACCGACATCCCAGATCAGCCTGTCATCCGGGGTCTGGAATACGTAATGCAGGGCGACTGTCAGTTCCACAACACCCAGCCCGGCACCGAGATGGCCACCGGTTTTCGACACCGCATCAATGGTCGCCGTTCGCAACTCGGCGGCAAGCCGCTGCAGATCGCCCTCTGGCAGGCGACGAAGCTCTTCAACGGTGGCGACGCTGTCAAGCAGGGGGGTTGCTGTCATTCGCCTTCCGATCCTGCAATCAGGATCAGCCTTTCTAATTCATCTTTTATCGATATAAGAACTATCACGACCGCCGTTCAATAGCGAATCGTGCGATTGCTCGCAGGTCAGCTGCTGCGTCTCCCCACGGGGCAAGCGCATTTTCTGCGTCCGCAATCAGCTGTGCCGCCGCCTGCCGCGCCGCTTCCAGCCCCATCAGAACGACAAAGCTTGCCTTGCCGCGTTCGGCATCCTGCCCGGCAGGTTTGCCAAGCGCGTCGGCATCACTGTCATAATCCAGCAGATCATCAGCAATCTGGAAGGCCAGCCCAAGATCACGCGAATAATCGCCCAGCGCCGCTTCAAGCTCTGCCGAGGCGCCGCCATGAATGCCACCGGCCACCGCCGCAAACCGGATCAGAGCGCCCGTTTTCATCGCCTGCATCTGCCGCACTTCATCAAGTGTCAGGGTGGTACTCTCGGCCTCGAGGTCAAGCATCTGTCCACCGGCCATGCCACCAACCCCGGCGGCTGTGGCAAGTTCCAGCACGAGCCGCGCCCGGACACCCGCATCCTCGCTCACCGCGGGATCGGCAAGAATGCCAAATGACACTGTCTGCAGGGCATCACCAGCCAGAATTGCCGTGGCTTCGTCAAAGGCGATATGACAGGCCGGCTTGCCCCGGCGCAGGTCGGAATCATCCATAGCCGGCAGATCATCATGAACAAGCGAATAGGCATGCAGACATTCCACAGCCGCCGCGACATGCATGGCCCCCGCCGGCAGCCTGCCGCCACCGGCCAGCCGCGACGCCGCCAGAACGAGGCAGGCGCGAAGCCGCTTGCCGCCATTCATGGTGGCATAGCGCATTGCTTCAACTAGTTTATCTGCAGGACCGGGAAGTGAGGTGAATAAGGCAGCAAGATGCTCCTCAACGGCCACTGAATCCGCATGCACGGAGACTGGCAAGGTCATATGTCTAGCCGTCTATCGAAAATGGCGTCGAATCAGTTGGCGGGGTGCCATCCGCCGGCAGACGAATCTGCTCAACCTTCATGCGCGCCTCTTCCAGACGCGACTGGCAATGCGCCTTCAACGCGGTTCCACGCTCAAAGGCCGTGATGGCGTCGTCAAGCGAGACATCGCCGCGCTCCAGCGAGGTCACGATGGTCTCGAGTTCGCGCAGCGCATCTTCAAAGCTGATCCCGGCAAGATCCGCCGGTGCCTCACCCTTGGTATCAGTCATGGAACACTCCTGCCCTGGTCCGGCGCCTGGCCACGTCTGGCCATTACCCCTGTCAGGACGTTACCCTTCCGAGAGGGCCGCCGCAATGGTCTTCACCATATCGGCAACGCGCTTTCGCACCGCGGCAGACCGGATGGTGTAGTAGGCCCTGACCAGTTCGAGTGTTTCGCGGCGGGCCATCGGATCCAGCATGGCAGAGGCCATGCCGCCGGGCCCATCCTCGATGAAATCCGCTCCCCGCGCCACTCGCCGCGGCGAACTCTGCATTGTCTCGTCCGACATATCATCGAAAAAATAAGTGACCGGGACATCCAGTATCTGGCTCAAATCCCACAGTCGCGACGCGCTGATCCGGTTTGCAGCCCGCTCATATTTCTGGACCTGCTGAAAGGTGATGTTCAGTTCCGCACCAAGCTGTTCCTGGCTCATACCAAGCAAGGTGCGTCGCAGGCGAAGCCTTTTGCCGACATGCATGTCGATGGCGTTGTTGTTGGTAATCCGAAAATGTCGTTCGGGCTTTCGGGGTGGCACCACGATGTTCTCCTTGCTGTCCAGCTTCGAAGGACAGCTCCTCCGCTAGTGGAGGAAGGACAGCATAGGCCCGTTTAACGGCTTTCTCAGATGGCAAATTCGTCCAGCGCCGCCAGCAGGGCGTGCGCGATGCCATTTTCAAAGGTGGAATGGCCAGCATCATCCACAAGACGCAGGGTGGCCTGGCGCCCCCAGGCATCGGCAAGCCTGTGCGCCGTGACAGGGGGACAAATCACATCATGCCGGCCCTGGATGATATGGGCAGGCAGGTGACGGATGACCGAAATATTGGTCATGATATGGTTCGGCGGCATGAAACAGTCATTGACGAAATAATGGGCCTCAAGCCGCGCCATGCTCAGCGCCGACCGACCGGTCACCCGCCTGACACCGGCGCGCAGGGTCGAACAGCTTGTTTCATATGACGACCATCTTTCCGCCGCCGGCTGATGCACGAGCGCCTGATCATTCGTCAGCTTGTCGTGATAACTTAACAGGATGTCCTTGCGTTCATCCTCGGTCAGGAAACCGATGAAGTCTTCATAGGCCTCGGGAAAAAAGCGTCCCATATCGTGAAGGAACCAGTCCACCTCGGCGCGGGTGCCAAGAAAGATGCCGCGCAGGACCAGCCCGGTCACACGCTCTGGATGGGCAATCGCATAGGCAAGCGCCAATGTACTGCCCCAGGAGCCGCCAAACAGAAGCCACTGTTCAATGCCAAGATGATTTCGCAGCGCTTCGATGTCGGCAATCAAATCCTGGGTGGTGTTCTGTGCCATCTCGCCATGCGGTGTGGATCTGCCACACCCGCGCTGGTCGAACAGCACGCAATGGAACCTGTCGGGATTGAACAGCCGGCGATGCGTCGCCGATATCCCGGCACCCGGCCCGCCATGAATGAACAGCACGGGACGGCCATCCGGGCGACCGACCTGCTCGAAATAAATCTGGTGCAGTCCGCGATCCAGCTTGCCGCTCGCGAATGGCGGCTGGACCGGAAACAGCTCTTTTTCCTGAATGAAAGCATTCGCCATGACAGCACCATATCATATTAAGGGCAGCGGTGAATTGATCAGCGCATTCCGGCTCAATTTTCCCGGCAGCCATACATACCGGAGCAAGAAAAAGGGGCGGATATCGCCGCCCCTTTCCCAGAAACATCTTTCACGCAGCGAATTGCGGCGACGCCGGTCAGGCGGCGTCCATCAGATCTTCAAGCTTTGTTGCCGCTGCTTCCTGATCGATTTTCTCGATCGCGGCAAACTCGCGGGCAAGACGTTCAAGCGCCGCCTGATACATCTGCCGCTCGGAATAGGACTGCTCCGACTGGTTGGTGCGGCGATGCAGGTCGCGAACCACCTCGGCGATCGATACCGGGTCGCCGGACTTGATCTTGGTTTCATATTCCTGCGCCCGGCGCGACCACATGGTGCGACGGACACGGGCCTTGCCCTGAAGCGTGGTAATCGCCTGCTCCATCTGTTTTTTCGAACTGAGGGTCCGCAGGCCAAGCGAACGGGCCTTGTCCATCGGAACACGCAACGTCATGCGGTCATGTTCAAAACGAACAACAAGCATTTCCATCGTGGCGCCGCCAATCTCACGGCTTTCGGTTCCCAGAATACGGCCAACACCATGTGTTGGGTAAACCACGAAATCACCTTCCTTGAAGGCAGAGTCAGTCTTTTTTGCCATTAAGTCTTCCCTGTTGACCATCGCGGTGGCCTGACCATGTCCAAAGGACAGACGGCGCGACAAGGCGCATTGCCGCAGGATTTGCGGACCGTCTCAGACCAAAAAGGGATCATGCCCAAATTCCAATTGCCTTGGAGCGGGCACGAAATGCGTCAGTCAGTTGTTGTAGCCAGTCTGTAACATACCCGAAATCAACGGGAAAATCAATCAGCTGACCGACCTATGGGCCGTCAGCTGCCCTCGCCGGGGTTGCGAGAGAAATATTTCTCGTATTTGCCCTTCTCTTCCTGGGCGGCCTCGGCGTTCGGCATCGGATCGGACCGCTGCGCGATATTTGGCCAGATCTCGGACATCTCACGGTTGAGTTCAAGCCATTTTTCGGCCTCGGGCTCGGAATCGGGCAGGATGGCTTCCGGCGGGCATTCCGGCTCGCAGACGCCGCAATCGATGCATTCGTCAGGATGAATGACAAGCATGTTCTCGCCTTCATAGAAACAGTCAACCGGGCACACCTCGACACAGTCGGTGTATTTGCAGTTGATGCAATTGTCATTGACGATGTAGGTCATCGATCAGTCTCCCTGCTCTTCTCAGCCGGTGGTATTTATCGCAAAGGCAATGCGTCCGCAAGTGTGGATCACCCGGCATCACTGCCCTGACTTCACTGCCCTGAATTGTCGAGACGCGCCCTTGCCCGCTTGGCGGCACGACCCGATTCGATATCATCGACATAGAGCAGCCCAGCAAGCCGCCGCATCAGCTGGGACTCATACTCATGCACCTCGCCATCCGCAAGCACCACCATCCAGGCCATTTCCATGATGGCCACCCTGTCCTCGGGGTCGGTTTCAGACCGGATTGACCTGGTCAGCGCATGGATCTCCACACGTTCGGCATGCCATGCCAGGGCGGCGTCGATCAAACCATCAACCGAACCGGCATCGATATGGGGCTGCGCTGCAAGGATGCGGGCAATCTGGGCGCGCTCGCCGGCGTCAAGCTCGCCATCCGCCATCGCGGCCTCGACCAGAAGACTGGCGATTACCCCGGCCCATTCCGCCTCATCGCCCGGCACGGCATTCTGGTCAGTGCTGAATTCCCGGATCCAGTTTCCAAGCTTGGCAATCATTGATCAGCGCCCTCCTGCTGTCTGTCCGCCCCCCGCAGGCCAAGGTCGGATTTCAAATTCTGTGTCGCCCGGCGATCGCGTTTCGTCGGTCGCCCCGCGCCGCGTTCACGGCTTTCAAACGTCGGTGTGGCCGCGCCCTCGCCGGTGGCGCGTTTCGGCATCTCCGGCGACAGATCCTCATACAGTGTCACGGCCTCGGTAGCGGGGCCCCGGCGCGACCCAAGCGCCACGATCCTGATGACCCTGACACGATCACCTGTCATGAAGGTCAGCACCTGCCCCGGATGCGCCGCGCGATGCGGCTTGCTCATCACCTCGCCGTCGAGACGGAACCGTCCGCCGGCTATGGCCTTGGTGGCAAGGGCGCGGGTCTTGAAGAAACGGGCATACCAGAGCCACTTGTCGAGCCGCAGCGAGGATTCGCCGGTCATTGAGGTCACGATTTCAGTTTCAAATCGGCAAGCACGGCAAAAGGCGACTGTGGATCCGGCTCGCGGGCTTTGGCGGTAAAGCTCTGCTGCTGCCGGGCCGGCTTGCCATGACGAGGCTGACCACCCTTTGAATTGCCCTTCCGGCCGCCGGGCCGTGATTTCTGTCGGCCACCTTCGGCTTCCTGACGCCCATCACGACGTCCGCCGGCGGGTCGCTGGCGACGCAGGCGTTCAAACACCTGAATGGGCGGCTTTTCGGGATCTTCGTCTGCTTCCTCGCTGACAATCCTGCAATTCATGTCGAGCAGCATCGCCGCCATCTGGTCGCGGGTGGCACCAGCCAATGACAGCATCTCCTCGCTGATCTTGAACTGCCCCTCACGCGCGGCATTGCGAACAAGAAACGCCACCCGTTCAACCATATCAACCCGCATCACCCGTCCGCCAAGACGACGATATCCGGTGGCCAGCCAGAATTCATCGGGCACACCTTCCACAGCGTCAATGGCAACGCGGCCGGCCGGTGGCGGCGCATGAAAGGTTCCGGGCTCGCCGTGAAACAGATTCCATAACAGCGCGCGAAGTCCGATCTGCGCCGGTTTCAACAGCTCGGGAAGGTAAATCGCCTCGACACCAAAGCGCAGACCAAGGCGCGCCAGCCTCGGTTTGTCGGATTCGCTCAAACCACGAAGCTGCTGGCCAGCCTGCATCGTGGGGAGCGTGCCAAGGCCTTCAAACAGCATAAAGGCAAGGCCACGCGCCGCACCCGACAGCGGCGCGGCCTCCGGCTCCGGCTGTTCGACATTGTCCGGCTGTTCGGCAGGCGGTGTGGCCGCAATCTCGTCCTTTGTCGGACCGTCAAGAACCTCATCTGCATCGGCCTGTGGCGCCTCGGCGCGCGGGCGCTGTGGCCGGCGCTCGGGGAGCGGGGCGGTTTCCGGCGTTTCCAGAACCACCAGCCTGCCAAGAACATCACGGACATGTTCGGCGACAAATTCCGACAATCTGCCATTCAGCCGCTTTGTCTGATCGATCGACAACAATTCGCTGGCGATAAGGTCCGGTCGCGGCGCATACAGGCCATCGCCCCTGACCAGTCGCGCCACAGCTGAGTCACGCCAGCGGATCTGGCCTTCATCATCAAGCTTGAACGCCGCCGTCGCCGAGGCCGTAAAGGCCCGCACACGCGACTCGATTTCATCGGGAAGGGCCCGCCGCGCCGCTGCCAGGATTGTCGCCTTCTCGTCACCCTCACTCAAGGTGGGGCGGAACACGAACCCGTCCAGAACGCCTACTTCTTCGCCTTCGACCAGAACGGTACCGTCACTTTTTACCGAGGCCATGAGATTTCTTGTTTCCTTCAGTTTCCGGCTCAGATTGGCAGCGCGCCGATCTATGAACCGTTCCGACAGCCGCTGATGCAGACTGTCCGACAGACGGTCCTCAATCGACCGCGCCCGATCCTGCCATTCGGCGGGGTTGTCTGTCCAGTCTGCACGATGTGTGACATAGGTCCATGTTCGAATATAGGCAAGCCGCGTCATCAGCGTATCAATATCGCCATCCAGCCTGTCAAGCTGCGACATTGCCCGCGCCACCATGTCATTGCCAAGCTTGCCGGTATCGGCAAGCTGACCATAGAGCGTTGCCAGCAGGTCGTAATGATCATCGCTCAGGCTCTGCCTGAAATCCGGAATACAGGCAACATCCCACAGCAGGCTGACCTGCCGTGCCCCGACCGCCCGTTCGCGGATTGCCGGCACTTCACCAAGCGCGGCCAGCGCACGATGGTCAATGGCATCCGCCTTGCGCAGCAGGAAAGGCAGTGGGGGCGGCGCTTCAAGCGAGGCCAGAAGGGCATCTACAGAGGCAAAATCAATGTCCCGCGACCGCCACCAGAAACTGCGGATCGGGGCAAATCGATGCTGTTCGATGGCGTCGATCATTTCGGGTTCGGGCACATCACACCCATCCGTCACACCAAAGGTGCCGTCATTGGTGTGTCGCCCGGCGCGCCCGGCGATCTGGGCCATTTCAGCAGCTGCCAGGCGGCGCATCTGGCGGCCGTCGAATTTCATGTCCGAGGCGAGTGCGACATGGCCAAGATCGAGATTCAGACCCATGCCAATGGCATCGGTGGCGACAAGAAAATCAACATCGCCGTTCTGGTAGAGTTCGACCTGGGCGTTGCGCGTGCGCGGGCTGAGCCGTCCCATCACCACCGCGGCCCCGCCGCGCTGGCGGCGCACCAGTTCGGCAATCTGGTAGACATCGGACACACCGAAAGCGACGATGGCGCTGCGCCGCGGCAGCCTCGTCAGCTTCTTGGACCCGGCGAAACTGAGCTTCGACAGCCGCTGACGCGATTCAAAGCGCGCGTCAGGCAACATCTGGCGCAGCAGCGGACCCGCCGTTTCCGCCCCAAGAAACATCGTTTCGTGGATCCCCCTGGCATGCAGGATGCGATCGGTGAAGACGTGGCCGCGTTCACGGTCGCCGGCAAGCTGGACCTCGTCGACGGCAACGAAATCATAGCTTCGCCGCAGCCCCTGATCGGCATCAACCGGTGCCCCGCCAAGCGGCATCGACTCGACAGTGCAGCACAGATAGCGGGCCCCCGCCGGCAGGATGCGTTCCTCGCCGGTGATCAGACCGACCTTCGACGCGCCAAGACGGGCAACAAGCCGGTCGTAGTTTTCCCGCGCCAGCAGACGCAGCGGAAATCCGATCATGCCACTGGCATAGCCGGTCATCCGCTCCATCGCCAGATGCGTCTTGCCGGTATTTGTCGGGCCAAGCACAACCGTCACCCGGCGGTTGCGCTCGGTCGCGCCATCATTGGCATTGCCGGCGATCAGGCCGGACCGGGATGAGGATGCGGGAGACATGATATTTTCAAACTGGTGAATTCTTGTAATGGCGGAAAGACGAAAGCCGGCTGACACCGCGCCAGCCTGATGACATGGGCCGAGACAATACAGAGATTCAGGATCTGATGCATCCGGCATTCTGGCGCGGCAACGACAAAAGTCGGAAAGAATTGTTTTCCTGTACGTTTTTCACTGATTTTCCGGATATCACCGGGCCGCTGACGGGGTGACAGGCCGCACCATTACAGCCAGCCTGTCACGGCGGGATGGAATCGCGGATATGAAAAACCCCCGCCGGACAGGCCGGCGGGGGTGATGTGATCTGGATGATCAGCTGGTCTGATCGGAGTCTGACCTAGAAATGCGCTGAATTGTTGGTCCCCGGGCGGGCCAGTGGCGGCGCAAATTTCGTCAGGTCGATCCCCTCGACAGCGGATTTGTATTCATCAAGGGTTGGTGTCCGGCCCAGAATTGCCGACAGCACCACGACAGGGGTGGATGCCAGCAGTGATTCACCTGTCTTGTCCTCTGCATCCTCGACAACCCGTCCTTTGAAAAGCCGGGTCGAGGTGGCCAGAACGGTGTCCCCCCTGGCTGCCTTTTCCTGGTTCCCCATGCACAGATTGCAGCCTGGCCGTTCCAGATAGAGGATGTTCTCATATTCGGTGCGGGCCTCGGTTTTCGGCTTGCTGTCATCGAATTCGAAGCCGGAATATTTCTGTAGAATATCCCAGTCACCCTCGTCCTTCAGCTCGTCGATGATGTTGTAGGTCGGTGCGGCGACGACCAACGGTGCCTTGAACGCAACGCTGCCTGCCGATTTTTCCAGATTGCGAAGCATCTGCGCGACGATCTTCACATCGCCCTTATGCACCATGCAGGATCCAACAAAGCCGAGATCAACCTTCTTTTCCGCGCCATAGAAGGAAATCGGGCGGATGGTGTCATGGGTGTAACGCTTCGAAATATCGGCATTGGTCACATCCGGATCGGCGATCATCGGCTCGTCGATCAGATCGAGATCGACAACAACCTCGGCGGCATAGCGCGCGTTGGCATCGGGCGCCAGCGCCGGCTTCTCGCCGGATTTGATCTGGGCAATGCGCCGTTCGGCAATGCCGATCAGCCTGTGCAGCATCAGATCGTCATTTTCCATGCCCTTGTCGATCATGATCTGGATGCGATGCTTTGCGATTTCCAGAGATTCGACAAGGGTGGCATCCTCGGAAATACAGATCGATGCCTTGGCCTTCATCTCGGCTGTCCAGTCGGTGAAGGTGAAGGCCTGGTCGGCAAGCAGCGTGCCGATATGAACCTCGATGATCCGGCCCTGGAACACATTGTCACCGAACTGTTTCAGCATCTGTGACTGGGTTGCATGGACAACATCACGGAAATCCATATGGTCCGCCATCTTGCCGGTGAATGTCACCTTGACTGATTCCGGGATCGGCATGGTTGCCTCGCCGGTCGCCAGCGCCAGCGCGACGGTGCCGGAATCGGCCCCGAAAGCCACACCCTTTGACATGCGCGTATGGGAATCACCACCGATGATGATGGCCCAGTCATCCACCGTGATGTCGTTCAGCACCTTGTGGATCACATCTGTCATCGGGTGATACTGGTCCTTTGGATCACGGCCTGTGATCAGGCCGAAATCATGCATGAACTGCATCAGCTTTGGCGTATTTTCAGCAGCCTTGAAGTCCCAGACCGAAGCGGTGTGACAGCCGGACTGATAGGCCCCGTCGACCTTTGGCGAGATCACGGTGGCGGCCATCGCCTCCAGCTCCTGGGCTGTCATCAGGCCGGTGGTATCCTGCGAGCCGACAATATTGACCCTGACCCGTGCATCGGATCCCGCATGAAGAACAGTGCCCGGTTCGACACCGACAGCGTTGGCGTTGAAGATCTTTTCCACCGCTGTCAGGCCCTGGCCCTCGATCGATACTTCCTTTGACGGTGCAAAGGCGGATTTCAGCGGAACGCCCAGCGTTTCGCAGGCGAATGTCTGCAGCATCTTGCCAAAGACAATGGCATAGGAACCGCCGGCACGAATGAATTCCAGCTTTTGCGGGGTGAATGACGACGACACATCGACAAGCTCTTCATCACCGGCTTCATTCAGCAGCTTCTTGTCCCGGGTGTTGATCTTCAGCACGGTGCCGGTCTCGACCGAATATTTCTGCTCGAGGATCGGGTTGTCGTCATTGTTCAGGATCGGATTGCCGTCGGCATCCAGCTTCTTGACCCAGTTCTTGAGATCGATACCGATACCGCCGGTCACGCCAACCGTCGTCTGGAAGATCGGCGAGATGCCGTTGGTGCCGGCGACAATCGGCGCGATATTGACGAATGGGACATATTTGCTGGCCTGCTTGCCGGTCCACAGCGCGACATTGTTCACACCCGACATGCGCGAAGACCCGACACCCATTGTGCCCTTCTCGGCAATCAGCATCACCTGCTTGTCCGGATGCTGCAGCTTCAGCGCGTTGATTTCCTGCTGCGCTCTTTCGGAGATAAAGCATTTGCCATGCAGCTCACGGTCCGAGCGCGAATGCGCCTGATTGCCGGGCGACAGAAGGTCGGTGGAGATGTCACCCTCGGCGGCGATATAGGTGACGACCTCGATTTCCTCGTCAATTTCGGGAAGCCGGGTAAAGAATTCGGCGTCGGAATAGCTTTCGAGGATGTCCCGGGCAATCGGATTGCCGGCATCAAGCGCCGCTTTCAGACGCTCCTTGTCGGTTTCATAGAGGAAGACCTGCGATTTCAGTACGTCCGCCGCATCGGCGGCAATCACCTTGTCATCGCCAAGCGCGAGATCAAGAAGCACCTCGATCGACGGGCCGCCTTTCATGTGCGAGAGCAATTCGAACGCATAAGCCGGGGAGATTTCCTCAACCGCCGCGTCGCCAAGGATGATTTCCTTCAGGAAGGATGCCTTTTCACCCGCCGCGCTGGTGGTTCCGGGAAGCGTATTGTAGATGAAGAACTGCAGCGAGTCGGCACGGTGCGCATTCCCGGCATCCCTGATCTGTGCGACAAGTTCCCTGACCAGCCCGCCATCATCGATCGGCTTTGGCTTCAGCCCCTGGGTCTTGCGGTTTTCAATCTCTTCAAGATAGGCGTCATACAAAGACATTTCGTCCCCCACGAATGGTTGTCGGCGGCGTTGCGAAGCCGGACCGGATGGCGCGGGTCGATGCAGCTGTTTCCGGCATCAACATCGCCATCATGGCGGGCGCTGCGGCCCTACCGGCCGACACCCGCGCAAATCTATGGAATCTGTCACCCGGTGAACGGGCGGGCCAGTCCGGGGGGCGCCCCGCGACGGTCATGAAATATATAGCCCCGGAAGGGCGATTTTTCCAGTTGGAAATGGGGGGAAAGATAATCAGAATTTAACGTAAGTCCTCTGTCAGTGATGTCCGACGATGGGCCAGATTCACCAATTCGTGAATTGGCCTTCGCTCATAATGGCCTTATGCTGACTCAGACGAACGACTAGTCGGTAGACGTTAACACCAGCTTATCAATTCTTCTCAGTCGACATGTTTTCTGTTACCGTTTCCTCTAATGACGAAAGGGTGGCGAAATACTTCGCTTAAAGAGTGATGACCAACAGCGCGATCGCAGTGGCGAATAAATTTATTGAAATGGCCGCTTCTAAAAACCGCTGCTTCACTCAAATGCAGTTGCAAAAGCTGGCATATATAGCCCATGGCTGGAGCCTGGCGCTCTACGATGAACCAATGATCAGTGATCCTCCCTTAGCTTGGGATTATGGACCTGTTTATATTGATCTTCGTGAGGCTCTTCGTATCTATGGGTCGAGAGAAGTGGACAAGCCAATAAAATTTGGGGATTACTTTGCCGGCTTCTCGCAAGGTGCCAACCATCAGGATGTTGTGGGAACGTTCACCGATAAACAAAACCATCTTTTGAACGAAGTATTTCGAGTGTACGGAGAGTTTCAAGCGTTCCAACTTTCGGCACTAACCCATCAGGATGGCACCCCGTGGCATCAGGTCTTTGTAAGGCTGAAGCAGAAGAACAGTCCCATACCAAACGACCGTATCAAGGAACATTTTCTTGCGCTCAAGGAAGGACGAACAGCAGCCTGACCTTTCAAATGACCTTAGTGAATTCCTTTCAAAAGGCGCTCAGTTTGCAAGAGAAAAGCAATCCGCAGACGAATTAGATCGCGGTGAGGTAGAAGCTGCGCAATATCTTGCTCTCCAGGAACGAATTAAAGATCAACAATCAGATCGAAATTTACGCGAAAAATATGCAAATCGGCTGTTTTGGTTTCTTTGTATATATAACTTTGTTGTATTGCTGCTTTTAGTAATGCAAGGGTTTCCATCCTGCCCATTTCAATTGCCAGACATTGTACTGACAACCCTTGTTGGATCAAATGCGGTCGCCGCGATTGGTTTGGTAAGCACCGTCTCCCGAGGCTTGTTCAAACACCGATAGCTTGATTAGATTTTAAAAAAAATAAAACTGTTTCAACAATTTTGATCATCAATTTTCCTCCAGAAAGAAATGGACCAGTTCACCGTTCAGACCGTCCAGAAAGGCGCGCCTGTCGAACCCCGGCGGGTCGATGGAGGCGTCAATATGCTCAATGTCGGTCACCCGTTTGGCGAAGGGGGCGATGAAGGCGAAATGATTGCCCCCATCATGAATGTCAAAACGGGCAAGCCGCCCCGGCGGAATCATTCCCCGATAGGGCAAGCTGTGATGTTTCACGATATTGACGCTGTCATCAGCGATTCCAAGCACGAAGACTTTCTGCGCGGCGAACAGACGATCCTCGACAAGAATACCCTTTCCAATAGACGCGATCAGGGCGATGCGCCCGTTGATGAACGGCATGTAGAAAAAGCGATCGGGAATATCACGCTCGGGATCAAACACCTCAATCCCGCGCGCCCGCGCATGCATCAAACGGGCAACGGAACTGGGCCGCTCGCAAAATGTCGGGTCATCTTCCATCTCACAATGCTCGTTGACCAGCGCTAGATCAAAACCTGCACCGGCACCCATCATAATTGTCAGGGTGCCCAGGGAATAACCGATACCGTGAATTTGTGACAGATCAACGCTGCCACGGAACTCGTCCTGCCTGAGGAGAAGTTCTACGGCGTGTCGCAATTCGTCGGCACGCCACACCAGCGCGGCGGCGCGACGGTCGGCATCGACGTAGTGGTCGGCCGCATGCATCGGCGCGAGCGCTATAAACCCGGCATCCGCCAGTGCCTGTGCCGTAAGATGATGGTTGCGCGAACGGCCGTTAAATCCGTGCGAGACAAGGACGATCTGGTAAGACCCCGCACGCAGGGGCGCATCGACCGCCTGGACAACATCAAACGGACCCATCCTCCCGTTCTGCGGCGGCGTATCGGTGGGATACCATACGTGAACCATGAAATCATCATGTTCAAGAAGGCGGTACCCGGCCGCGTAGGCATGACCCATAGATAGACCAAGGATGGCAACGACCGATAGGAAGCCCCAGATGAAAGCTTCAATATGAACTCGCAACATCAAAACGCTCCGAATTTCTGATATTCGATACTCTAGAGCAATCAAGTGAATTTTCGATTAATCCGCTCGACAGATTTGGCAAGAACACCAAGTTGTTCTAAGAGAGGTACATGGTTGCTGCAATCACACCTCAACAGGGAATGAGCGACGACTCGCGACGGAAAACCACCGATGACAGAACGGTCGGTCTTGTCATTGACGGGGTGGCGCTGGCGCGTGGGATGCGGGTCATTCAACCGGCGCTGAGCCACAGCATCGCGCCCGGCGGGATGACGCTGCTGACGGGGGCGAACGGCAGTGGCAAATCAACCCTGCTTCGCGCCATTGCCGGGCGGCTGCGCCCGGTCGCCGGACGCATTTCCTGTGCCGTGCCACGTCTCTATGTCGGGCATGCCGACGGGCTGGCCGCCCCGCTCAGCGGGCGGCGCAACCTGATCGACTGGGCCGGGCTGAATGGCCGCCCGGACGATGCCGACGCGATCGACGGCGCGCTGGCGGCGATGGCCGCCGGGCCCTTCAGCGGGTTGCCGGTGCGGATGCTGTCGCGTGGCCAGCGGCGGCGGCTGGCGCTGGCCCGGCTGGCCCTGTCCCCGCCGGGGGCGTTGTGGCTGCTGGATGAACCGGCGGCAGGCCTTGACCAGGCGGCGCAAGCGGCGCTGGACAGGCTGATCACGGCGCATCTCGACGATGGCGGCATGGTGATGGCGGCAACCCATACACCGCTTGGTGCCGGATGCGCCCCGGACGAGCTGGCGTTGGAGTCGATGCCATGACCGGTCTTTCGGCCCAGATCAGGCGCGATCTCGCCCTTGGCTGGCGGGGGCGCGGGCAGACGCTTGTCATGCTTGGGTTTTTTCTGATCATCATCACGCTGTTTCCACTGGCCGCCGGCCCCGATGCCGCGATGCTGCGCCCGATCGCCATTCCGATCATCTGGATTGCCGCGATGCTGGCCAGCCTCGTCGGCTTTACCCGCATCTTTGCCGAGGATGTGCGCAGCGGCTGGGTTGACCAGGTCGCGCTCTCGCCATTGCCACTGGCGGTCTATGCGCTTGCCAAGGCGGCTGTCCACTGGGTGCTGACAGCGGTGCCGATGCTGGTGGCAACACCGCTGATGGGACTGATGCTGTATCTGCAACCGACCGAGATGCCACCACTTTTGCTGGCGCTGGCGGGTGGCACGATGGCGTTGACATTGCTGGGGCTGATCGGCGGCGCATTGACCGAGGGGGCGCGCGGCGGCGGCGGGTTGATGGCCGTGCTGGTTCTGCCGCTGGCGATACCGGTTCTGATCTTCGGTGTGCTGGCCTCGACGCCGGAAGACGGCGCGCTGGTGACGCCGCATCTGATGCTTCTTGGCGCGGTGCTGCTGGTGCTGCTGGCGCTGGCACCGCTTGTTGCGGCAACCGCGCTTGCCGAAACCGAGGCGGAGACAGGGGCATGACGCCCGGCAACCGGTTCCGGCCCCGCGACGGCGCGTCGCTGCCCCGGCAGCTGTCATCGCCATTGTCACAGCCGCCGGGCACGGTGTAGAGAAGGCCGATGTTCGATTATCTTGCCAACCCGACACGCTTTATGCGGATTGCCGACGGGCTGTTGCTGCCCTTGACGCTGCTGGCGAGCCTGTTGCTGCTGGCAGGGCTGTATTTCGGGCTTGTCGCCTCGCCGCCGGATTATCAGCAGGGCGATACGGTGCGGATCATGTATGTGCATGTGCCGGCGGCCTGGCTTGCCAGCCTTGGCTATGTCGCGCTGGGGCTGTGCGGATTGTTCTATATTGTCTGGCGACACCCGCTTGCCGATGTCGCGCTTCGCGCGATGGCACCGGTTGGCGCGATGTTCGCCTTTCTGACGCTTGTCACCGGCGCGTTCTGGGGCAAGCCGATGTGGGGTGCCTGGTGGGTGTGGGATGCGCGCCTGACATCGATGCTGATCCTGTTCTTCTTCTATCTTGGGGTGATTGCGCTGGCGAACGGCTTCGACCAGCCGGAACGCGGCAGCCGCCCGGCAGCATTGCTGGCGCTTGTCGGCCTGATCAATGTGCCGATCGTGAAATTCTCGGTCGACTGGTGGAACACGCTTCATCAACCGGCCAGCCTGATCCGCAGCGGCGGCGTATCAATCGACCCGGCGATGCTGACCCCGCTGTTGCTGATGCTGGCCGGCACACATTGCTATTTTGCGGTGATCGTGATCCTGCGCATGAAATCCATCCTGACCGAAAGGCGGATCATCACGCAGCAGCTTCGCCGTGCCGCCAGGGACACGGCGGATGACGGAGGCACAGCCTGATGGCGGCGTTTTGGCAGATGGGCGGATTTGCGTGGTTTGTCTGGCCCTGCTACGCGCTCAGCCTTGGCGGGATGATCTGGCTTGGCGTTGCCAGCTGGCACCGTGCCCGCACCGCCACCCGGCAGCTTGCCGAAATGAATGGTCAGGATACTGACACCGCCGGCAGCAGCAACGGCACGCCTGACTAGCCAGACCGACAGCCCAGAGCAAAAATGCAAATTTCTGAGGGTGCCAAGAACCAATCCTAGAGGTGGGTGATTTTAACGTGACCCCACTTGTTCTGAAGATATTCAGCAACAAGACGCCGATGGCAGTGATGAGGCTTGTCTTCGCTACAAAGAAGACACCCGCCATCAAATTGTTCCTCTGGCATGGATTCGATCTCTCGACTTGTCATCAGGTCTGTGAACCGCGACTCATATTCCGACCACGGCATCTGCCTGCGCTTCTTGAAGTCGTCAAGAATGTCCTTTGTTGGTGCCAGGTCCGGCTCGTGAACATAAGACATGCCGCAAAGCTCTGACGCGAAGTATTTCAGATCGTCCCGCTTCGCGAAGCCCGCCAACTGAGAAACATTGTTGAGACGCACATCAATGAGCCTGCGTGCGCCTGAACGCCGAAGCCGGTCAAAGAAATGGCTTGCCGTAGTCTTGGTGAAACCAATTGTAAATATTTCAATCATTCCTCACCCCTCATCCCTCGGCCGCATTTTCACTCGACGGATATTCAGCAGCATAGGCAATACGTGCTTCCTGTCGGCTGAAAGCGCTGTCAACCACCTCGTCCCGCGACATGAAGAGATCGCCATTGCCCAGTTTATGCAGGCTGATCAGCCGGTCAGTTAGCACGGCGTGTGTTTCAAGCTGTCCATCTTCAAGGATATGGGCAATCTCAAAGCCCTCACGGTCAAGCGTTTGGGCGACAAGGATTGTCCGATGGCATTCCAACGGGTCCTTTTCTGCGCACATGAGAGCGATCCGGTGACCTTTGGCGACACCCTCGTTGATGCGGCCAACGCCTGATTGAAACGGTTCGCTGGTGGCCAAGGCAGCATACTGTACCCGTCCTTCCCGATAGCATGACGGATCGTCACTCCTCGCGCCAAATTCCTTGCCCATGAAGACGTAGGATATCCCGTTTTCACGAAGATTCCCCTTCAGCTCGTCTCGGTTGTACTGGGGATTGTAGCGACTGAAGGGCGTTGAACGCACGTCGGCCACAACGTCTATATGATGCCGGTCAAGCAGGTTGATGAAATGCTCAACCGGGTGCGTTGAATGTCCGACTGTGAAAACAATTGGGCGATCCATCCAGTTTAGTTCCGTTCCGGCACAATTATAGACGCTACTAATTTGTAACACTGTCCGTCCTTGTAAGGTTCGGCCAAGCTTATACACAAAATCGCCTCCCCGATACTATAGCTGCCAATGGAATTATACCTGCTTTCAATCCAAGGGTCAGTCACCACCAGATTGTATTGTTGTCCTTCATAGCAAAATGAAGCTCTTTGCCGTTTCTTCCCCCAACGATATGAAACATCGATTTCCAAGTCGGCAACTTTTCTTAGCAAAAGTGAATAATCGAATCTGGAAGCGACATAAGCAGGTAAGCAGTCCGCAGCGCCGTCTTCATGTTCCCATATGCCTCTGACTCGCCAGTCACAGGATTCTAGGAGTTTCTCATAATTAATCCGACCAACATGACGCCAACGCTCAGCCTTGGAAATTCGGTGGTTCTCGGTTTGATGTTTGCAAGGATCTGGGGTGTCAAAGGTAATGGAAACAATATCAAGAACTGCCGTTGGCTCTCCGTTGTCCTTGCGGATTTGATGGCTTTTAATCTCGTGATTGTCCTTTGCACCAACAGGCCGAATCCATTCACCCAGCACGCCGTTCTCATAAGTTCGTCCAGCAAAACAACGACCACCCTTTCTCCAAGAACCCGCAAGACAGACAATTGTTTTTTCATAAGGCATTCGCCTTCTCCATTCCCAGTTAGGTACGGAGAACGCTCGAGTGAGAAATCCTTCAGGCAGAAACATCGGCTCGGTTCTTCAAATCCCAGATGGAAAAATGAAGACAGCCTTGGCCTGCGCTGAAACAAACAAATCAAAGGTCAGAAGAAAAAGTGACAGGTCACGATAAACGGCAAACCGGTCTGGCAACATACCGTCGCGCCAACGCCTAATGGCGATGGCACCTAACAACAGCAACCCAAAGGATCAGCATTCGACCGACCCCTTAGTTCTCAGAGTAAGAAAATATGCGGTGCGATCAAGGGAAAACCAACCAAAATAGTCGGCCCGGAACACAGGTTAATCCTATCGCCCGCGACGCCGGCCCCCGCGGCGGCGGCCACTCTCGATTGCCGGCGCATCATCGGGTGTCAGCTGGCGCACTGGCAGATGGACCGCCTGCGACAGCCGCTCATATGGTTCCGACTGGTGCGGGATCGCCATCGCCTTGACGAACTGGTCCTGAAAGGACGCCTCAACGGCTGTCTCGATCTTCTCGATGTCGCGGACCACATTCTCGATCTCGCGGCGCGCGCCCTTGTTGAGCAGCGCCATCCGGGCGCCGGTCCCGGCCGAATTGCCGGCGGCGCGGACATTGTCCAGCTCGCAGTCCGGGATCATCCCCAGCACCATCGCGTATTTCGGGTCGATATGGGTGCCAAAGGCACCGGCAAGAACAACCCGGTCAACCGATTTCAGACCCATCTTGTCCATCAGCAACCGAAAGCCGGCATGAAGCGCCGCCTTGGCAAGCTGAATGGCGCGAACATCATTCTGCGTGACAACAACATTGTCCGAAATGCGATAGGCAAAGGTACGGCCATCCGCCTCGATCCGCGGCGTGTCGCCCCCCCTGGCTCCATTGATCACACCGTCGCTTGTCAGGATTTCGGCAAGATACATCTCGGCCAGCACCTCGATGATGCCCGACCCGCAGATGCCGGTGATGCCGGTGGCCTTCACCGCCTCGTCGAACCCGTCCTCGTCAGACCATTGCTCGACACCGATGACACGGAACCGCGGCTCCAGCGTTTCTGGATTGATTCGAATCCGCTCGATGGCACCCGGAGCGGCGCGCTGGCCAGACGAGATCTGCGCCCCTTCGAAAGCCGGACCGGTCGGCGACGAGGCGGCCAGCATCCGCCGGCTGTTGCCAACGACAATCTCGGCATTGGTGCCAACATCGACCACCAGCGTGTTGAAATCACCCTTCTGCGGGGCCTCGGCAAGCACCACGCCGGCGGCATCGGCCCCGACATGCCCTGCGATACAGGGCAGAACATACACACGCGCACCGCGGTTGACCTCAAGGCCGATCTCGCTGGCCCGCATTTCGACAGCGGTATCGACAGCCAGCGCAAACGGCGCACCGCCAAGCTCGACCGGGTCGATACCAAGCAGCAGATGATGCATCACCGGGTTGCCGACAAGAACCACCTCGACCACGTCCTCGACCGCCATGTCGGCCTGTTCGGCGGCTCCCGAGATCAGTTTCTGCAACCCGTCAATCACTGCCGCCGTCATTTCAAGATGGCCGCCCGGATTCATGATCCCGTAGGACACCCGGCTCATCAGATCCTCGCCAAAGCGGATCTGCGGGTTCATCGCGCCTGTCGAGGCAAGAACATCACCGGTGACCATGTCGCACAGATGCGCCGACATGGTGGTTGATCCGACATCGATGGCAACGCCGGCGACACGATCCTTCAGCCCTGGCCAGATCCCCACAATATGGTTCCCGTCGCGAAGCGCCACCGTCACCTGCCATTTGCCGGCCCGCAGCACCGGCTGGAGCTGTTGCAGAATATGAAGATCACAGCCAATCTCGCCGGTCACGCGATCCGGCCATTGGGATTCCAGCGCCTCGACAAGACGCCGCAGATCGCCGGACGGTTCATGCATGTCCGGTTCACGAACCTCGACAAGGCACAGCCTGATGATCGGATCCATATCGATCTGCCGGTCATCTGCCGCCTTGCGGACAAGCTGGTTGTGGACCTGGCTTTCCGGCGGCACATCAATCACGACATCCGAAACAAGGGTTGACTGGCAGGACAGGCGTCGCCCTTCGGCAAGCCCCTTTTTGTCAGCATAGCGGGTTTCAACGGCGGTCACGCCGCACAGGCTGTCCGGACCCGACGAAATGCCATGTTTGGCAAACTCGCCGGTGCCGACATTGACCTGACACCGGCCACACAGCGCCCGGCCACCACAGACGGAGTCGATGTCAACACCAAGGCTTCGCGCCGCCTGCAGGACGGTTGTGCCAGCCGGCACATGCCCCTGACGACCCGACGGCGTGAAAACAATCTTGATCTCGGAACCACCGTCAGCCATCGCCACCGATCCTGATCAGGCGCTGCGCCGCCGCCGCGTTTGCCGGCGTTCGCGCCCGCCCTCGCCGGCTGCGGCAGGTTCACGGAACCGCTTGATCCAGTTGCGGCATTCCGGGTCGTGGCCGTTCATCACATTCGCGCCCATGATTCCCGTCATTTCTTCCGAATGGAGCGGGTTCATGATCGCCGAGGTCATGCCGGCCCCTGCCGCCATCGACAGGAAGGCGGCGTTCATGCCATGCCGGTTCGGCAGTCCAAAGGAAATGTTCGAGGCACCGCAGGTGGTGTTCACCTTCAACTCGTTGCGAAGCCGCATGATCAGGTCAAGCGCCGAGCGACCGGCAAGATTGATCGCCCCGACAGGCATGATCAGCGGGTCGACGACAACATCCTCGCGCGGGATCCCGTAATCCTCGGCACGCTCGACGATCTTCTTTGCGACGTCAAAGCGTACATTCGGGTCCTCGGAGATTCCTGTCTCATCATTCGAAATCGCCACCACCGCCGCGCCATACTTCTTTACCAGCGGCAGCACGACTTCCAGCCGCTCTTCCTCACCAGTCACCGAATTGACCAGCGGCTTGCCCTTGTAGGCGGCAAGTCCGGCCTCAAGTGCCGCCACGATCGAACTGTCAATGGCAAGCGGCACATCGACCGTATCCTGAACCAGCCTGATGGATTCGGCCAGAATTGCCGGCTCGTCGGCCATCGGAATGCCGGCATTCACATCCAGCATCGTGGCACCTGCCTCGACCTGGGCGACAGCATCGGAAATGACGCGGCTATAGTCACCGGCCGCCATTTCGGCTGCCAGCAGCTTGCGACCGGTAGGGTTGATGCGCTCACCAATCACGCAGAAAGGCGAATCAAAGCCGATCACGATTTCCTGCTTGTCGGATGAAATCACGGTGTTGGTCATATGTCTTGCTCCTTTCGCGACCGAAGGTCAGCCTTCGATCACGTCAAACCCGCCCTTTGGCAGAAGATTGATCCTGCCATCGGCGATCGCACCGGCATAGGCAGCGGTGCGGGCGAATCCCCCGAATGGATAATAATGGAAATGCCTGATCAGGCAGTCCTCGTCAGCCGCCATGCCCTCGGCAAGTCCGGCAATCAGCAGATGCGGCGACTGTACCGTCATCAGCTTGGCAACATTCTTTGCCTGTTTGGCGACAAATCGCATCGACGGGCCAATGCCGGAAATCTGGGCAAAGCGAAACAGTGTCTTGATGGTGGCGGGACCGGGAATACCAATGCGGATCGGCAGACGGTTCCCGGCCGCGCGAACCCGGCGTTCCCAGTCCAGCACGATGTCGGCCTCGAAACAGAATTGTGTCTCGATGTAGAGATCGAGGCCTTCCCGCGCCGCCAGCTCATTCTTTGCGGCCAGCGCTTCGGTAACCAGATCTTCGGAAATATCGGGGCTGCCTTCCGGATGTCCGGCAACGCCAATATGGCGAATGCCATGTTTCTGGATCAGCCCGGTTTCCAGAACTTCCATCGTCGCCGTGAAATCACCAACAGGACTGTCGACGCCGCCGCCGATACACAGCACCTCTTCAACCCCGCAGCGTGACGTAAAGGCTGTCAGCAGCTCTTCCAGCTGGTCCCTGTTCTGCAGCGAACGTGCCGCCAGATGTGGCACTGGCCGCATGCCGTCATTATGCAGCCTTTCGGCGACAGCGATTGTGTCGCGCGGATCACTTCCCGGCAGAAAGGTCACGTTGACGCTGGTGCCGGGGGCAAGACAGTCGCGGAAACTTTCGATCTTTGTCGCCCCTGTCGGCGTCACCTCGATCGACCAGTCCCTTGCGGCCTTGCGGATTGTGTCAGTGCCTACAGTCATTTCAGAACCTATGGTCATATCGGGGCCCGGCTTGATGAAACGGCCCGCAGTCAAAGTGATTGCCAACAGGCCGGCGCGATGATCGCGGCATCCTGTTCGATGAGCGGCAGCATGGCGATTTCATCACGCCCGCGATGGCTTGCCGACGCCCCACTATCTTCCGGATGCGACATACGGCATCCAACGCCCGATCAGCCGGTCTCCCGGCCACCGTTTTCAACCAGTATCCTGACCCGCTCGGCAGGATAATCCGCCTCCAGCGCCGCTGCCCGGGTGGCGGCCTCCGCCTCGAGATCCTCGCCACATTCCACAGGCGCACCGCGACGCCATTCGGCGAGATAATCATCGGTGGACCCAGCGCCGTCGCGCATTGCCGCCGCATCGATGGCGATGGCAAACCGGCGATGCAGTTCGACTTTTGCCTGCTCGCGCTTGCGACCACGGCCACGTTCGGCAATGACCTGTGCCGGAATATCCCGCCAGTAGAGGGTGATCAGCTGCGCCATCATCAGTCTCCTTGCTTGTCCGCCATGACATGCCCATCAACAAGTCCATTTACCCAGGGCGCAAATCTGCCCAGTCCGGCGAAACGGTATTGATAGGCAAGTCCCAGTTCGCCGGCCGCGGCCCGCGCCTTTTTCTCGAGCGCAGGGTCTTCGGTCTGGGCGATATACAGAACGCGGGTATAATTGCCAAAATAAAGATCGCGAAGCTGTGGATGGCGACGCAGCCCCATCCCCTGCATGATGATGCGCTCGAAATGCCTGACCATGTAGTCGGTCAGGAAAAAGGTTCCAAGTTCGCGGTCCATCTCATCATCAAAATCGGGTTGCCGGAGATACATCTCGTAGCAATGCGGTCCCGGAATGCGCGCCACCTTCTCCGACTCCAGAAATGCGTCAATCTCGCCACCGGTTCCACAATCGCCATAGACCACGGCCACCCGGCGTCCCCTGCGCCGAAGCGAGGCCAGCTTGCGACGGAGACCGGGCACAATCTTTTCCGGGTGATTATGCCATGATGCCGGCAGGCAGGTCAGATCGACCTGCCCGTCCGGAAATTGCGATGTGATGGTCAGCAGTTCGCGCGCAAGCGCACCACAGGCGATCAGCGTCAGACCGGAATCCGGCGCTGGTGCCATGTCGTGTTCAGCCAGCTGCCGCTTCCCCGCTGCGCTTGGCTGCCACCATTTCCTTGGCTGTCTCGACAGCCACCGCGGCATCCCGGCAATAGGCGTCGGCACCGATCGAGTCGGCGAACGCCTCGTTCAGCGGCGCACCGCCGACAAGAACGATGTAGTCGTCGCGGATACCCTTTTCGACAAGCGCGTCAATGACAACCTTCATGTAAGGCATGGTGGTCGTCAGCAGCGCCGACATCCCCAGAATGTCCGGCTTGTGTTCCTCAAGCGCCTCGAGATAGTTCTCGACCGGGTTGTTGATCCCGATATCGACGACGTCGAATCCAGCACCTTCCAGCATCATCGAGACAAGGTTCTTGCCGATATCATGGATATCGCCCTTGACCGTGCCGATGACCATCGAGCCAACCTTCGGCGCGCCGGTCTCTGCCAGTAATGGCCGCAGGATTGTCATCCCCGCCTTCATCGCGTTGGCAGCCATCAGCACTTCGGGAACGAACAGGATGCCGTCGCGGAAATCGATTCCAACAATGGTCATGCCTTCAACAAGCGCCTTGGTCAGGACATCATAGGGTGTCCAGCCACGCGCCAGCAGGATCTCGACACCTTCACGGATTTCGTCCTGAAGACCGTCATAGAGATCGTCATGCATTTGCTGGACAAGTTCATCGTCATCCAGCTCGGCAAGGATGATATCCTCTTCATCAGCCATGTTATCGCTCCGTCGTCGAGGCGGCAATTTTGCCGGTTGGTTGCGACTTCAGGATTGCGGCATGCCACCACCGGACTGTGGGGCAAGCGCGACCGAATCTATTTGTTTCACGACACTGCTGGCGGAATATGGCGGATATCAGCGTTATTCTTCAATCTGATGTCGCGTCATGATGGGCACGCTGATCGCGGTGAACACCAGTGAAATGGCGGTTATTCCGAAGACCTTGAAGGTTACCCAATCGCTTGTACTCATGGTTCGCCAGGCAATTTCATTGGCCAGTGCCGTGGTCAGGAACATTGCCACCCAGACCCAGCTGATGGCGCGCCATCCGGCATCGGACATGCGAAGCTGTGAGCCCATGATGGCACCAAGCGGATTGCGTCCGATCAGCCTGCCGCCGGCGATCACCGCCGCCAGCAGACATGTCAGCACCGTCGGCTTGATCTTGATGAACAGATCATTGTCGAACCAGACCGAAAGCCCGCCAAAAAATGCCACTGCAATGCAGCCGACGAGCGCCATCATCGAAACCCGGCGTTCCAGCACCCAGCCTACCGCCAGCGCCACGATGGTTGTGCCGACAAGCACCTTCACCGCCAGCATGAAATCCCCGGTCATGTAATTGACGGCAAAGAACACCACCAGCGGACCGAGATCGAGCAGCATTTTGCGGCCCGGCCGTTCTGCAGGCGAGCGTTCGCCGGACCCGGAATCGGTGCCGGCGCGGCTATCCTGGGGGTTGTTCTGGTCTGAATTTACAGGTTCGTTCACGTCATTGGCTCCAGGTCGGTCGGGGCGTTGGATACGGGGACATCATGCGGCAATGCCGGTCATCATCGCCTCGCAGGCGGCGGCAACCTCGCGGATCAGCCCGCCACCATCACGGCGGTTGCGCGCCTCTTCGCCAAGATGGCGTCTCCACAGCCGCGCCCCGCGCTGGCCGTGATAGAGGCCCAGCATATGGCGCGTGATGGTGTGCAGCGGCACCCCTTCGGCAACCTGACGGTCAGCGTAATCCGCCATCCGACCGGCAATTTCAAGCCGCGACGGCATCATGCGGCGATCCATGGCAGCCAGAAGGTCAGCCAGGATCATCGGCGTGCGATAGGCGGCCCTGCCAAGCATGACACCGGCAAAGCGGTCCAGCTCCGGCATCACCACATCCACTGTGTCGAGGCCCCCGTTCAGAATGATATCAAGGTCCGGGCGGCGTTCGGCAAGTCGGTGGGCACGGTCATAATCCAACGGCGGAATATCCCGGTTCTCCTTCGGGCTGAGACCATTCAGCCAGGCTTTGCGGGCATGGAGATAGATCACCGTGACGCCGGCCGCGGTCACCGTATCGACAAAATGATCCAAACCCGCCTCGGGGTCCATATCATCGATCCCGATCCGGCATTTCACCGTCACCGGCAGATCGGTGGCGGCCTTGATCGCCGCCATGCAGTCTGCAACCAGGTTCGGTTCCGCCATCAGACAGGCACCAAACCGCCCGGACTGCACCCGGTCAGACGGGCAGCCGGCATTCAGGTTGATTTCGGCATAGCCGTAACCGGCGGCAAGATTTGTTGCCTCGGCAAGTCTGTCCGGATCGCTGCCACCAAGCTGCAGCGCCACGCGAACGCCGGCGTTGATGTCTTCGGGGGCCTGCGCCAGCAACCTGTCACGATCACCGTGGATCACCGCGTCTGCCGTCACCATTTCGGTAAACAGCAGGGCGCCGGGCGCGATGTGGCTGTGGAAGTGCCGACAATGCCGGTCCGTCCAATCCATCATCGGCGCCACGCACAGGCGCCGGTCCAGCGCTGGACCTGATGTCGTGTTGTCTGTCATGGCCCCTTCTATATAACAAGTCGGCAGGCGAAGCCACCGCGCGGCAGCTCAGCCGGCAGGACGGTCAGAGAAGATCAAAGGGATTGCGCGCCTTTCTATCCTGTATGGCCAGAACCCATGCGTCCGGGTCGATTTCCATTTCCCGTCGCAATCTGGTCTCCACCGTGTCCTCGCCAACCCAGCCATCATCATGCAGCCCGCCAACAACGGGTCTCCATCCATAGCTGCCGTCAAATTCCAGCGATCGCGCCAGCAGACGATGCCGACCATCCAGCGCATCGATATGAACAAGAATGGCACCGGCCTCGGCATTGCCCCGACGCAGCACAACACAGTCGATCAATTCGCCACCGGCAATCCGCAGGGCGGCACCGACCAGCATTTCGGTTTTCATCCGTGCCATCATCGGCCTGTCCACATGCCAGCTGTCCGCATTCTAGAAATCGCTGCAGCGACCCTTTTGTTCCCAATCGCCATAGCGTGTTGGTTCCGGACCTTTCGGACCATTGACCTCAACCGGCACATCCGGGTCGGTTTCCGGTCGTTCGGGCTGTGCCGGATCGGTGTTGCGTGCGGTGTCTGTCTTGTCAGTGTCCATGAAAACCTATATGCCCCGTGACATGCGTAAAAACAAGCCGAGCCATACGGCCACCCCATCAGCATCACCTGCACCCCACAAGATGGCCAAGAGCGGCGTTGCCAGCCGTCTGGCCGCTTTCAGGGCGCTGCAGGACGTTTCCGGGGGACGACATCTGGATGACGGGCTGCGCCATACCGGCGATCTGGCACCGCGTGACCGTGCCTTTGTCCGGCTGCTGGTGACAACGGTACTGCGTCGCGGTGGACAGATCGACAGGGTGCTTGACCAGATCATGACCAAACGTCCGGCGGGGCGCAGCCGGGACGCCGTCGAAATATTGCGTCTGGGCGCGGCACAGCTGCTGTTTCTTGAAACCGGGGCCCATGCCGCCGTCGACAGCACGGTGGATCTGATGCGCGCGGCAGGTTTTGACAGCATGACCGGGCTTGCCAATGCGGTGATGCGACGCCTGTCACGTGATGGGATTGAAATCCTGGCCACGACAAATCCGGAAGACAACCTGCCGGACTGGATCCTGCAGTCATGGCACCATCACTGGGGCCGGGAACGCACCCGTCAGACCATGGAACTGGCGATGGTGCCGCCACCGCTGGATATCACGCCCTTGCGTGACCCGACCGACTGGGCGGCACAGCTTGATGGTATTCTTGTCGACGGACATACAGTTCGCCGTGATTTTGACGGCGACCCGACACAGCTTGCCGGCTTTGAGGACGGTTCATGGTGGGTTCAGGACGCCGCCGCCGCATTGCCTGCACGCCTGTTCGGCGACATTGCCGGACGCCGGGTTGTCGATCTGTGCGCCGCGCCAGGTGGCAAGACAGCCCAGCTTGTCACCGCCGGCGCGCAGGTGACCGCCATCGACACATCCGAGCGACGGCTGAGAATTCTGCGGCGGAACCTGCAACGCCTGAACATGACGGCAGAGCTTGTTCAGACGGACGGACGTCGCTACCGGCCCGAAGACAAGGTTGATGCCGTGCTGATCGACGCGCCCTGTTCGGCGACCGGAACGCTGCGCCGCCGTCCCGACGTGCCGGGACATCGAACAGCTGCAGATGTCGAAAAACTTGCAAAGACCCAGAGCGAACTTCTTGCCGCGGCCGGCGAATGGCTGGCGCCGGGCGGGTGCCTTATTTACGCCACCTGTTCGCTTCAGCATGAAGAAGGAGAAGCCATCATCGACGCCTATTTGCGCCGACCAGACAGCCACATGATGATTGACCCTGTCCTGCCACAGGAAGCCGGATGGTTTGCGCCGGCGCTGACAGAGGCAGGGACGCTGCGGATTGTGCCCGCGGATTTTGCAACGTTTGGCGGTGTTGACGGCTTCTATATTGCCAGGTTGAAATCCAGGCATGGATAAAATCCGGTTTGGCAAGCGACAGGAGCAGGGAAGCAGGTGATGGCGGGGCGTGACGACAGTCAATCGGCAGCGACCATGCCCATGCGGCCATCAAGCCCCATGCGACTGTCCGGCATTGAACGGCTGTACCGCCAGAGCGGCCTGTTCGGCTGGCAGATCCGTGGCGCGCCGCGAAGCCTGATGCGTGCCGGACTGCAGGATCCGTGGCAGGGTGAGACACACAGCGGTGCGGGGCTGGCGACGGGACAGACCGTCCCAGCCTGGAATGACGAAGACGGCGCGCGCTTTGGCTGGCTGCGTCACCTGCGTGCCGAGGGTGGCGACACAGCGCGCGTCAAGGCCCGGGAACTGATCACGCGGTGGATTGCCGACAATCAGACCTGGCACCTTCCCGACTGGCGTCCCGACATCATGGGGGCACGGCTGGCACATCTGGCGTTGAATTTCGGCTGGTACGGCATTTCCGCTGATGAGGATTTTCAGCAAAGGCTTGCCGCATCGGTGGAAATGCAGCTGCGATGCCTTGCCATTGACTGGCGGCGGATGCGCAGCCTGGATGACCAGATCGGGGCGCTATGCGGGCTTGCCCTTGCCGAGGCCGCGATGGGTGCCGATGCGACCCGACTCGACGCCCTTCTCGATATCCTGATGCCCAAGCTTGCTGCTGTCATCCTTCCCGATGGCGGCCATGTCAGCCGCATGCCGGACAGGCATATTCTTTTGCTGCGCCGGCTCGTCGAAATCCGCATGGCGACAAGCCTTGCCGGTGCCGACGGAACCGAGCTTGCCGAGACGATTGACCGGATGGGGGGGATTGTTCGGATGTGGCGTCATGGCGATGGAAGTCTGGCGCATTTCAATGGTGCCGGCAGACTGCCGACAAACATCATCGAGGAAACCCTGTCCCGATCCGGAACCCGCAACAAGACCATGCAGCAGGCACCCTATAGCGGGTTCCTTCGCATTGGCAGTGGCCGTACCGTTGTGATCATGGATGCCGGCGAGCCGAAAAGGGCCGGCGACGACACCGTGACCGGCCTTGGCACGCTGGGGTTCGAAATGAGCGTTGGCCAGACCAGAATGATTGTCAATTCGGGTCAGATGATGACGGATCCAACGCTGCGCAGAGTCATGTGTTCGACAGCGGCACATTCAACGGTCGGGCTGGACAATCAGAATTCATCACGACTTCAGGATGGGCGAGTCGCCTCGGTGTCCGGCGTCGAGGTTGGCGAAGCGCAATCCGGGCTTCTTGCCGTTGCCTCACATGACGGATTTGAGGCATCGCACGGCATTCTTCACCATCGCAAACTATACCTGCGAACCGGCGGCACCAATCTGCGGGGGTCGGACACGCTTGAATATACCGGCGCACCGGGGGAAATACCCAACCTTGCCTATGCCCGTTTTCACCTCCATCCCCGGATCACCGCCGCGCCACTGCCAAATGGCACCGTGTTGATGAAAATCCGGGGCAGCCGGATTGGCTGGACCTTCAAGGCGTCTGGTGGCTTGGTCGATGTCGACAATTCAGTCTATTTCGAAGACGGCGTTCGCCAGGCAAGCCAGCAGATTGTCGTCAAAGCCATGATCAGCGACATTCGCACCATGGGCTCGCACGAAATCAAATGGGCTTTCACCCGCACCGCACAATAGCCGCGCGCCTCATCAACAGCACATAAAGATGACACCACAGTGCCGGTTCGCATTGCCATTCGGCGGCGGCTTTGCCATAAGGCAGGCGAGTTTTTCAGCAAACACCGGAGCAACCTCAGCATGACATCACGGCGTGCCCTTCTGTCCGTTTCCGACAAGACCGGCCTTATTGACTTTGCCACAAGCCTTGTCGCGCAGGGTTTTGAAATTCTGTCCACCGGCGGCACCGCCACCACGCTTCGCGAGGCCGGGCTTGCGGTCACGGATGTTGCCGAGGTCACCGGATTTCCTGAAATCATGGATGGACGGGTCAAGACCCTTCATCCCAATATTCATGGCGGTCTGCTGGCACGGCGGGACAATGAGGCGCATCTTGCAGCGATGCAGGAACAGGGAATCGAGGGAATCGATCTGCTGGCGGTCAATCTCTATCCGTTTGAACAGCAGCGGGCGAAAACCGACGATTTTGCAACCCTTGTCGAATATATCGATATTGGCGGCCCGGCGATGCTTCGTGCTGCAGCGAAGAACCATGAATTTGTCACCGTGCTGTGCGACCCGGCAGATTATGACGGTGTGATCGACGAGCTGGCCACATCCGGTGAGGTCAGCCGGGAAACACGCCGCCGTCTTGCCGGCCGGGTCTATGCGCGGACCGCCGCCTATGACCAGGCCATCGCCGACTGGATGGCGGGTGACGGGCTGGGTGAGTCCATGACCGTTGCCGGGCGCCGGCTTCAGGAATTGCGCTATGGCGAAAACCCGCACCAGAAGGCCGCCCTCTATGCCGCCGGTCCGGCCCGGCCCGGTGTCGCAAGCGCAACCCAGATTCAGGGCAAGCCGCTATCCTACAACAATCTGAACGACACCGACGCGGCCTTCGAACTGGCCGCCGAATTCACCGATCCGACAATTGCGATCATCAAACACGCCAACCCGTGCGGGGTTGCCTCGGCAGGATCGCTTGGCGAGGCATGGGACGCGGCGCTTGCCGCCGATCCGGTCAGCGCCTTTGGTGGCATTGTCGCCGCCAACATGCCGCTTGACGGCGAGACAGCCCGCCGTATCACCAGCATCTTCACCGAAGTGGTGATTGCGCCGGATGCCGACGAGCAGGCACGCGCCATTCTGGCTGAAAAGCCCAACCTGCGTCTGCTGACAACAGGTGCCATGCCGACAGCGGACAGCAACGCGGTGAAGATCAAATCGGTCAGTGGCGGGTTTCTGGCGCAGTCGCGCGACAGCGGCATGATCACCGCCGCCGATCTGAAAATCGTTACCAGCGCCCTGCCCGATGCCGCCCAGCTTGCCGACATGATGTTTGCCTGGCGCGTGGTCAAACATGTGAAATCCAACGCCATCGTCTTTGCCCGCGATCTGTGTACGGTCGGGGTCGGGGCCGGCCAGATGAGCCGCGTCGATTCGGCCCGCATCGCCGCCCAGAAGGCACGTGATGCAGCCACCCACAATGGCTGGCAGACCCCCAGAACAATCGGATCTGTGGCGGCATCGGATGCGTTCTTTCCGTTTGCCGACGGGCTGGCGGCGCTGATCGATGCGGGGGCCACGGCCGTGATCCAGCCGGGCGGATCAAAGGCTGACGAAACCGTGATTGCCGTCGCCGATGAGGCTGGAATCGTAATGGCGATGACGGGTATGCGGCACTTCAATCACTGATCACGGCAATCACTGATCCCAGCCGCGGGTAGATGGCGCATCGCGCCCCCTGCTTGCGCCCATTCTTTGCAGCTATTGGCGTGTGGTCTGTCGACGGGCAACGGTCCAGACCTTGCGCATCAATGTCGGCAGGCTTGCCGGTCGCACAGCGTGCCAGTCCTCCGTTGGGGTGGCTGCGGGACATTCGGCAATCGCGACATCCATTGTCAGGGTGAAATGCGTGAACACGTGGCTGACTCTTTCACCGGCCATCCGCCAATCGGCAGCAAAAGGTGAGCTGGCCAACGGGTTGTCGACGTCATAGGGACCGTCTTCACCGGTCCATCCGGCGGATGGAAAGGCAAGCATGCCGCCAAGCATGCCGCGTTCAGGCCGTGTCACCATGAATGCCTGACCGTCACCATCCATTGCGACAAAGGCAATGCCGCGGCGTTCCGGCTTGGTCTTTTTGGGTGCCTTTACAGGCCACTGCTCGGGCGTGCCGGCATGGCCTGCCGCGCATCCCTCGGCCAACGGACAGGCCATGCAACCGGGGTTGCGCGGCGTGCAGACGGCATTGGCGAAATCCATCAGCGCCTGCGGAAAGTCCGACGGACGGTCTGCCGGCAGGATAGCGTCATAGAGGCCGCCAATTTCGGACTTGGCCGCAGGGAGCGGTGTCGAGATCGCAAAATACCGCGCCAGAACCCGTTCAATATTGCCATCGACAACCGTACTGCGGCGGCCAAAGGCGATTGCCGCGATAGCCCCGGCCGTATAGGGGCCGATTCCCGGAAGACGACGCAGCCCGTCAACATCATCGGGAAACGCACCATCGAGATCGTCACATACCATTCTGGCGGCGCGGTGCAGGTTGCGCGCCCGTGCGTAGTAACCAAGCCCGGCCCAGGCCGCCATCACTTCGTCCTGATCGGCAGCCGCAAGGTCGCAGACGCCGGGCCAGCGTCTGGTGAATTCCAGAAAATAGGGAATGACCGTCGCGACCACCGTCTGCTGCAGCATGATTTCCGACAGCCAGACATGATAGGCGGGTGCCAGATCCGGCCAGCGATGCCGCCAGGGCAGGTGGCGGCCATGACGGTCATACCAGTCGAAAACAGCCGTTGCGGGAAAGGTCGCTTTGCTCATGGCGCCAAGACTGGCATAGCGTTCCCCGCCATTCAATTGCCAGCCAGCATCACAATGGTCGCACCGGCATCTGTGTGCTAGTCTTGACCTGCGTCATCATTCTGTCACCTCGTCACACAATATGGGATAACCGGGCATGACCGCCGATCGCCGACACCGCATGACACGCCTATCAAGGCTGGTTGACGGCATGGTCGCGCCAAGTGTGCGTGAACGTGGCTTTGTGATCAGCCGCCTGGTATCCAACTGGCGTCAGATTGCCGGCGATATGGCCAGCTGGAGCCGTCCCACCCAGCTGAACCTGTCGCGTCGCGGAGGGGGCACGCTGAAGGTGGCAATCGCCAGTGGTTACGGGCCGATCGCGCTGCAGATGAAACAGCCGATCATGGACCGGGTCAATGCCACCTTTGGATATCGTGCCGTTGCCGAGGTGGTGTTCGTCCAGACGCTTGTTCCGCAACCGGAAACACCAAAACATCATCCAGCGCCGCCACCCGCCCCGCTTGCCGAATCGATATGGGAACTTGACGCCAGGCTTGAGAAAATCAAATCCCCTGAAGTGCGCGCCGCACTGCGCCGTCTTGGCCGGGCTGAGGGCAGCTGAGGACCGGGCCGAATCTTGGTTTTCGCGGTGTGAATCTGCATTGCCCACAGCCCTTGCTTTGGCTATTGTGACGCCATGAAACCGAATCCAGAAACCACGCCCGTCCTGTCTCGACGACGCTTTGCCGCGATGACTGCCTGTGCCACGTCGCTGGTCGCTGTTGCGCCGCGCGCCGTTGCCAGTGACGATCTGCTTGATCGCGCGCTGGCACCACGCTTTGTCGGCAATGACGACGCCCCGATCAGGGTGGCGGAATATTACTCGATGACATGCGGACATTGCGCCGATTTCCATAACAACACCTTTCCCAAGGTGAAGGCCAAGCTGATCGATGAAGGCATAGTCCGGTTCGAGATGCGCCCCTTCCCGCTTGACGGTCTGGCGCTGCGTGCGCACGCGCTGGTCCGCGCCGTGCCGGAATCGAAATTCTTCCCTCTGGTCAAGATGCTTCTTGCCAAACAGCCTGTCTGGGTGCGTGCCGCCGATCCGGTTGCCGAACTTCAGAAGATGGCACGGCTTGCCGGTATCAGCGCTGATGAATTCAACGGAATCATGCGCAACAGGCCGCTGCTGGAGGGTATCGTCGATCTTCGTCAGCAAGGTATGGACGCCTGGAAAATCAGCGCCACCCCGTCATTTGTCGTGAATGATGATCTGACAATTTCCGGCAACAGGAATTATGATGAATTTGCCGAACTGCTCAGCGCCTATGGGGCATGAGACGGCGGTAGCCATGTTTTCCGAGTTGTGTTTCCTGACAGGGTCTGGTGGCCGTCTGTGATTTTCCGTACCCTGAAAATGACAGGTTTCAAGTCCTTTGCCGACGCGGCAGAGGTTGAGATCGAGTCGGGCATGACCGGCATTGTCGGTCCGAACGGGTGCGGCAAATCCAATATCGTCGAGGGTCTGCGCTGGGTCATGGGCGAAAGCAATGCCCGGCAGATGCGCGGCTCGGAAATGGACGATGTGATCTTTTCCGGGACCGAACAGCGTCCGGCCCGCAACCTTGCCGAAATCACCCTGCATCTGGACAACAGCAATCGCAGCGCGCCAAGCGAGTTCAATGGCGAGGATGAGCTGGAGATCACGCGCAAGATCGAACGTGGCAAGGGAAGCAGCTATTTCGTCAACGCCAAGCCGGCGCGGGCCAAGGATGTGCAGCTTCTGTTTGCCGATTCCGCGACCGGCGCGCGCTCGTCCGGCATCGTCTCGCAGGGGCGCATCGGTGCCATTGTCGGTGCGCGGCCAGTGGATCGCCGGGCACTTCTTGAGGAAGCTGCCAACATTCGAGGGCTGCATGCCCGCCGCCATGAAGCCGAATTGCGGTTGCGTGGTGCCGAAACAAATCTGGAACGGCTTGATGACGTCATTGCCGGCCTTGTCGAACAACGCGACTCACTTCGCAAACAGGCACGCCAGGCCGCACGCTACAGGTCTGTTGCCGACCGGATTCGCAAAGCGGACGCACAGCTTCTCATGGCCCGCTGGCATGCCGCCGAAGCATCACGGACCGAGGCCGATACGGCACTGAAAGCCGCCCAGGCCGCCGCCGCCGACCTGACCGGGGCCGCGGCCGCCAGCGCGACGGTTCGCACCGAACGCGCCGCCGCCTTGCCGGAACTGCGCGAGGCGGAAGTGGCGCGCGCTGCCGAATATCAGCGCCTTGCCATCACGCGCGACGAACTTGACCGCGAGGAGGCGCGCATACGCGACGCCATTGAACGCGGGGTCCGGCAGCAGGATCAGATGCGTGACGACATTGCGCGCGAGACCTCGCTTCGCAGCGATGCCGACGAAGCGATGGCCCGGCTTGGCAGTGAGGCGGATGCTCTGCAGGTACAGATTGATGATGCAGCACCGCAGCGTGAAGAGGCGGCGCAGCAGCTTGCCGCCGTGCGCGAGGAAGCCGGCACGGCCGAAGCCCGGCTTGCCGACGCCGCCGCCCAGGTGCGGGCCGCGGCCGCCACCCGCGACGCACTCGCCACGCGGATTACCGATCTGGAACGCCGCCTGGCTGCCGCCAGCGCGGCCCTTGGCGATATTTCGCTGGACTCGCTGCAGGAGGAAGCTGCCAGAACACAGGCCGATTTCAGCTCTGCGAGCGAGGCGGCCACCGCCGCACGCCAGCACCTCGACGCCGCCGAAAAGGCCTTTGCCGAGGCACAGGCGGCCGCCGAAACCGCGCTTGCCGCACGGCGTGATGCGGCAACCGGGACAGCCAGACTACAGGCCGAAATCGATGCCCTGAGCTATCTCCTGACTGGCCCTGACAGCAGCGCCGACACACCGATCCTCGACAGCCTGACTGTCAGTGGCAACATGGAAAAGGCTCTGACGGCCTATCTTGCCGAGGAGTTGGCCGCACCGGCAGGAACAGGTGAAACGGCCTATTGGCGTGGCGGCACTGACGCGCCGTCGCTCAGCCCGCCTGACGGCACGGTAGCGTTGGCGGATTTTGTCAGCGGCGCACCGGAACTGACGACGGCACTTGCCGGTGTTGGCGTTGTCGACAGCGCGTCCGAGGCCCAGTCCATGCATCCGTCGCTGCAGCCGGGCCAGGCGCTGACAACCCGTGATGGCGGTCTGTGGCGCTGGGACGGATTTGTGCGCCGGAGCGCCGCCCAGGACAGCAGTGCCGAGCGCATTCGCCAGCGCCAGCGGCTGGAAAGCCTGCAGGCTGATCTGGTATCGGCCACCGCCACCGAAACCACACAGACCGAGGCTGCCACCGCCGCCGAGGACAGGCTGCAAAGCGCCCGCGAGGCACTGGCCGACCAGCGCGGGACCACCGAAGCCGCCGAAGCGGCCAGAGCCACAGCGCGTCAGCAAGAGGAAAGTGCCCGTCTGCGACTGGATACGGCACACCAACGTGCAAGTGAACTCGACGACGCCATCACCAGCATGAACGCCGATCTTGCCACCGCCAATGCCAGTGCGGCGGCGCTTGGCGATGATGCAGCCCTTGCCAGCGCCGAGGAAGACGCCCGCCAGCAGGCCGAGGCCGCACGCGGCAGGCTGGCCGAGGCGATGCAGTCCGAATCGCGTCTTGCCGAGACATTGCGCGCCGCGCGTAACAGGCTGACAAGCTGCCAGCAGGAAGCGGCGCAATGGCAACAACGCCAGGCCGGGGCCGCGACCCGCGTGGAACAGATGCAGGCGCGTCTTGCCGAAGCCGAAGCCGAACAGGCACGGCTTGCCGCGATGCCAGACGAAATCACCGCGCGGCGACATGACATGGCAGACAGGCTGGACGCGGCGGAGACCGCACGGCAGGTGGCGGCGGATGCCCTGAGCCTGGCGGAAACGGCACTTGCAGAGGCCGAAGCGGCGCAGCGAGACGCGGATGCCGCGCTGGCGGCCAGCCGCGAGCAGTTGATCCGGGCCGAAGGCATGCGCGAGCGCGCCGAGGAAAGCCGGCGCGTCATTTTCGAACTGATTGGTGAAAAGCTTGGCTGCACGCCGGAAGGGCTTCCCGAACTTGCCGAGGCACAGGATGCCGGAACCCTGCCCGAGCTTGGCATATTGGAGGACCGGGTACGGCGGTTGATCCGCGAGCGCGACAATATCGGCCCGGTCAATCTTCGCGCCGAAACCGAAATGGCCGAAGTTGCCGGGCGGATTGAAACAATGGAAGCCGAGGCGGAAGACCTTGTTGCCGCCATTGAAAAACTTCGTACCGCCATCGCAAAGCTGAACCGGCAGGGCCGCGAACAGCTGCTTGGCAGCTTTGCCGAGGTCAACACCCATTTCAAGGATCTGTTCAAGATCCTGTTTGGTGGCGGCACGGCGGAACTTCAGTTGACCGAGTCGGATGACCCGCTGGAGGCCGGTCTCGAAATTCTGGCACAACCACCCGGTAAACGGCTGCAATCCCTGTCGCTGCTGTCCGGTGGTGAACAGGCACTGACCGCGCTGGCGATCATCTTTGCCGTGTTCCTGACCAATCCCGCGCCAATCTGCGTTCTCGATGAGGTCGATGCCCCGCTTGATGACACCAATGTCACCAGATTCTGCGACCTGCTCAGGGAAATCACCAACAAGACAAGCACACGCTTCCTGGTGATCACGCACCATCGGATGACAATGGCGCGGATGGACCGGTTGTTCGGTGTGACCATGGAACAGCGCGGCATTTCGAAACTTGTCTCGGTCGATTTGCAGACCGCCGAGCGAATCCGCGACGCCGCTGTAGCCTGATCAGATACGAGCCCCATGTCAGGGCCACTTTGTCACACAGTCAAACCCACGGATTTGCTGACAAAATCACGCCCGATTGAAAGCTTGACAAATGTCGAGCCCCACCCCTATTTTGTGCGCGATTTCGGGCTCCGGATGACGCCGCCTTGTGCGGGGGAAATCGGGTCCGGTCGCATGGACATCAACCGCACGGGATGAGCAACGGCACACCGTCTTTTGTCTTGTGGCCACGGGCCTGACACCAGCTTGCTGGGTTGGCTTGCGGTCATGACCGGCCTCTGTGACGATACTGACATGAACAACAATGAACGGCACCGCGGCGATGACCGCCTGCAGGAACTAGAGCGCCGCATTGACCGCATGCAGGAAGACAGAGCCGAAAAGGCGCGCGGGCCCGACCGTCACGGTCTGCCAGCCGGTGCAGGGGCCATTCTGGCGCGTGTGGCAACAGAGCTTGTTGCCGGCGTCATGGTCGGATCGTTCATCGGCTGGGTGCTTGATCGCTGGTTTGGAACATCACCGCTGTTTCTGGTGTTGTTGTTCTTTCTCGGCGCTGCTGCCGGCATGTTGAATGTCTGGCGCATGGTGTCGGGACGCGGCATGGCCGCGGGGTATTTTGACGAGCATCGGCAGGATGCCGGGCATGAAGACAAGCAGGACGGCAAATAGCCGTCAGGTAGTGAGAGGACGACCGACCAATGGCTTCTGAGGGCATGCATTCCCCGGTTGAGCAGTTCGAGATCAAACCGATCATCGAGCTTAATGCTGGCGGCTTCGACATCTCCTTTACGAATTCCAGCCTGTTCATGCTGCTGGCCATGCTTGTTGGCGGCGGCTTCCTGTTCAGCGCGATGCGCAACCGCGAACTGGTCCCCGGACGGATGCAGGGCGCGGCCGAGATGATGTATGAATTTGTGGCCGATATGGTGCGAAGCAATGTCGGGAATGACGGTCGCGCCTATTTCCCGTTTGTCTTTACCCTGTTCGTGTTCCTGCTTTTCGGCAACATGCTGGGGCTGATCCCCTATTCCTATACATTTACATCGCAGATCATTGTGACCTTTGCGATGGCCGGGTTCATCTTCATCGCCGTGACGCTGATCGGCCTGTTCAAGCATGGACTGCATTTCTTCAGCTTCTTCGTGCCGCAGGGTGCGCCAAAGGTGCTGATCCCGTTCCTGATCGTCATCGAGGTGATTTCCTATTTTGTGCGCCCGGTCAGCCTGTCTGTCCGACTGTTCGCCAACATGCTTGCCGGACACACAATGCTGAAGGTGTTTGCCGGTCTTGCGGTGATGATTTCGGGCGCCGGCGGAATTGCCATGACCGGGTCGTTGCTGCCTTTCCTGGCGCTTGTCGGCCTGACGGGTCTGGAAGTGCTGGTGGCAGCGCTTCAGGCCTATGTTTTCACCATCCTGACTTGCATGTATCTGAATGACGCGCTGCATCTTCACTAGGCACAGCGTGGCGTAACGTTAACCGCTGACGTTCAAAAGCGGCCCTGAGAAACAACGATAATTGTGAATTGATTCAAAACCTACGGAAGGACTAGGAAAATGGAAGTAGAAGCTGCAAAAATGATCGGTGCCGGACTGGCTGTGATCGCTCTTGCCGGCGTTGGTGTCGGTATCGGCAACATCTTCTCCGCTCTTGTGACTTCGATTGCCCGCAATCCTGCAGCCCGCGGTGAAGTGTTCGGCATCGGCATTCTGGGCTTTGCCCTGACTGAAGCTATCGCGCTGTTCGCGCTGGTTGTTGCGCTGCTGCTTCTGTTCGCCCTCTAGGCCGGCTTTCCGGACCCGAATGCGGTACCCGTGCCGGGCAATGTTCCGGCACAGGTGCCCATCAAGGAGACTGGCATGAGAAGAGTGCACGCATGGGCAGGTCAGGCCCTTTTCGCGGTGATGGCGACAGCCACATCGGCAGCACACGCGGCTGGCGGTGAAGCCGGGCTTCCGCAGCTGAAGATCGGTACTTGGCCGTCACAGCTGTTCTGGCTCGTCGTCATTTTCGCCATTGGGTACATTTTCATGGCCCGGGTGGTGACGCCGCGCATCGGATCGGTACTCGAAGAAAGACGCACGCGTCTTGACGAGGATCTGGCACGCGCACGCGAGGCCAGCACCGAGGCGGCGCAGACACGCGCCGACTACGAGGCAAGCCTGGACCAGGCCCGCAACGAGGCTGCCGAATTCGCGCGCAATGCCGCGGTCGAGGCACAGGCAAAAGGCGACGCTGCCGAAAAGAAGGCCGCCAAGAAAATGGCGACAAAGATCGGCAAGGCGGAAGCTGCGCTTGCCGAGGCACGTGCCGAAGCCGAGAACAACCTGACGGACATTGCTGCCGAAGCCGCCATTGACGCTGCGACCCAGATCGCCGGTGTCAAGGTGACGAAGGCACAAGCCGACAAGGTGGTAAAGGCCGCGGCCAAATCGATGGCCGTGCAGGAGGCTGTGTGATGGAAGGCATTGTGATGGAATCCGTATGGGTGGCGGTCGGCTTTGTCGTCTTCATTGCCCTGGTATGGAAAAAAGCCGGTGCCGCCCTGTCAGCCATGCTTGACGAGCGGGCAACGAAAATTCGCAGCGAGCTGGACGAGGCGCGCGCGCTTCGTGAAGAGGCGCTGGATGAACTTCATCAGTTCCAGCGTCTGCACCGTGAAGCCGCCGAGGAGGCCAAGGCCATCCTGAAGACGGCCGAGGCCACCGCCGAGCGGATTCGCGAAAATGCGGAAAAGGCTGCTGAAGAGACCATCAAGCGTCGCGAACAGCAGGCAACTGCCAAGATCAAGGCAGCGGAAGCCGCGCTTGTATCGGAACTTCGCGAGAAAGCATCGACGCTTGCGATTGCGTCCGCAGCCCAGATCATCACATCAAAGCTGGACGACAAATCCAGCCTTGCCCTGATTGATGAATCGGCGGCCGAGATCGAAAAGCTCAACTGATCCTGCGCAGCCGATCGTCCATCCGGCCGATCGGCAACACGCAACATGAACAACAAGGGATGGGCGCGCCTCCGGTGGGCCCGTCCCTTTTTCATTTCGGCCGGATGTTTCGGCTGTTTATCAGGATAGTAAGATGGCACGCCTTGTGGCGCCGACGGGACGCGGGCTACAGGCCGGGAACCAGACTGAGGATCAGCCGCTGGCCGTCCTTTACCGTCACATCATAATTCACCGCCGGATACATGATCCGCTGTCCTTTGCGGAAACCTGCCTTGTATCTGACAGGCGGCGGGCTGCTGACAGTCTCGTCACCTTCGGCGACAATCCCGACAATATTGATCTGCGCAACGCCAGCCGGATATGTATCACCGGCCAACCGCTTGATCTTCAGACCGACCAGCAATTCCATTGAAATGCCGTCATCGCCAACCCGTTCGCAGACGGCTTTGACACCGTTCAACCGCGCATTGATGATTTCACCGGTATCGTCAATCCGCATGAAGGCTTCGGCACCTTCCTCCGGCGCGGTCAGTTCCGGACATGTCACATAAACGGGATCGCCGGCGCATCCGGCCAGCAATGATGCGGCGACCAGAAGCGGAGCTGTAGCGAAAAGGCGGGGTTCAAAACGGCGTTTCATGGCGGCATCCTAACGTCTTTTTCCGACAACAGCAATTGACCTCTGGCGCGTTATCGCGCAAGAACAAGCGCATGGATACGACCCTTTTGCAAGATAGTAAATTTCTGCATCTGGCAGCGCCACGTGGATTTTGCGCCGGGGTTGATCGTGCGGTCCGCATTGTCGAGGTGGCATTGGAAAAATTCGGTGCCCCGGTCTATGTCCGTCATGAGATCGTGCATAACCGGACTGTCGTCGACGGCCTTGCTGCGAAGGGGGCCATTTTTGTCGAAGAGCTTGACCATGTGCCGGAAGGTGCGCCTGTCGTATTTTCGGCGCATGGTGTGGCACGCGCCGTTGTCGAGGAAGCGGCACAGCGCAACATGATCGCGGTTGATGCCACCTGCCCGCTTGTCACCAAGGTTCATATCGAGGCACGTCGGCATGCAGGTCAGAAGCGGCATATCCTGTTGATCGGCCATCAGGGTCATCCCGAAGTCGAGGGCACGATGGGTCAGGTCGAGCCCGGTGAAATGACGCTGATCGAGACAGCCGAGGATGCGCGAACCGTCACACCGCCGCAGGATGCCGAGCTTGCCTTTGCCACCCAGACAACCTTGTCGGTCGACGACACCGCTGAAATCATCTCTATCCTGCAGTTTCGCTTTCCGGAAATCACCGGACCGCGTGGCGAGGACATCTGCTATGCCACAACCAACAGGCAGAACGCGGTAAAGGACATTGCCGGGAAATGCGATCTGATGCTGGTGGTCGGAGCCGAAAATTCGTCGAACTCCCAGCGTCTGGTGGAAGTGGCGCTTCGTGCCGGTGCCAAACGGGGACGCCTTGTCGCCGACAGTCAGGCCATTGACTGGAACGAGGTCGACGCGGCAACGCATATTGGATTGTCAGCCGGCGCTTCGGCACCGGAAAGTCTGGTCATGGACATCATCAACGAGATGCGCACGCGCTATGACCTGCAGCTTGACGAAAACGCACTTGTCGAGGAAACCCTGACCTTCAAGCTTCCCAGCATTCTTGCCGACGGGGCGTAGGCGCTTCATGGCGGTATATACGAATGTTGACGATGCGGCGCTGGATCGGTTTCTGGAAGCCTATGACCTTGGCACCGTGCTGAGTTTTGCCGGCATCGCCGAAGGAGTGGAAAATTCCAATTATCTGCTTCGCACCGACCGTGCCCATTACATTCTGACGCTGTATGAAAAGCGGGTGGACCGGGCGGACCTGCCCTTCTTTATCGAAGTCATGGAAGTGCTGGCAAAATCCGGGCTGACCTGCCCGCTGCCGGTACCGGCGCGCGACGGCAGTGTTCTGCAGGACCTTTCCGGGCGACCCTGTGCCGTCTTCACCTTTCTTGACGGTACCTGGAGCCGCTATCCAAACCGTGAGAAATGTGCCGAGCTTGGCCGGACGCTGGCGCATCTGCATCTCAATTGCGCGCCGGTTTCACGGCGGCGGCCAAATGCGCTTGGACCGGAGTCATGGCTCCCACTCCTCGACTCGATCGGCAGCCAGGCGGATGTGGTCGGCGAGGGCATGCAGGACGCCATACGCGAGCGTCTTGACTCCATTCTTGGATCCTGGCCGACGGATCTGCCAACCGGCGTTATCCATGCCGACCTGTTTCCGAACAATGTATTGTTCATCGGCGACAGGCTGACAGGCGTGATCGATTTCTATTTCGCCTGTGACGACATTCTTGCCTATGACCTCGGAATCTGCATGAACAGCTGGTGCTTCGAGCCTGACGGCAGCTTCAACCTGACAAAATCTCGCGCCATGTTGAAGGCCTATCAGTCGGTGCGCCCCCTGAGCGAGGCTGAAACCGAGGCAATTCCCATTCTGGCGGCAGGCTCGGCAATGCGGTTCTTCCTGACCCGCCTCTATGACTGGATCCATACACCGTCCGATGCGCTGGTCAGCCCCAAGGACCCGATGGAATATTGGAGCATCCTGCGCTTTCACCAGTCGGTGTCGGGAACCACTGCCTATGGGATCGGACTTTAGGACCGGAAATATGGCCGACAGGGTGACATTGCATACAGACGGATCCTGCCTCAACAATCCCGGCCCCGGTGGATGGGCGGCAATCCTGCAATGGCGCGAAGAGATGCGTGAATTGAGTGGCGGCATGCCCGATACCACCAACAACCGCATGGAACTCCAGGCCGCCATCGAGGGGCTGAACGCATTGAAACGGCCGATGGATATCGACCTTCACACCGACAGCAAATATGTCATGCAGGGCGTTACCGACTGGATGCCCCGCTGGAAGGCCAATGGATGGCGCACCGCCGCCAAGAAGCCGGTATTGAATCAGGATCTCTGGCAGGCTCTTGACGAGGCGCTGCAACGCCACACCGTAAGCTGGCATTGGGTCAAGGGCCATGCCGGCAACGAGTTGAATGAACGGTGTGACGAGCTGGCCCGTGCCGCCGCCACCGAACTGGCCGGCCGGTCCGGCTAGAGCTGTGTCATGACATGCGCCGGGCCGGATACCTCATAGGCCCCAACCTCTTCCATCATGATCCGTGTCAGAACGCCATCATCAATGATCATCGCACAGCGGGTCGCGCGTTCGCCAAGGATGGCACCCATATTGACGGCGATTCCCAGCGCCCGGGCGAATTCGGCATGCGGGTCGGCAAGCATATCGATCCGGTCGGTCGCGCCATGCAGATCGCCCCACGCCTTCATGACGTGGGCATCATTGACCGACAGACACGCAATCCGGTCAACGCCGGCTGCCTTAAGATCATCGGCCCGGTCGACAAATTCGGGAAGATGCTTGGCTGAACATGTGGCGGTAAAGGCCCCCGGAAGCGCAAACAGGACAGTCCGTCCCTTGGCGAAATATTCCACCGATTCATGGGCATCGATACCGTCTTCGGTCTTGATCTGAAAGGTCGCCAGCGGAATTGGCTGACCGGGTTCAATGGTCCCGGATTGGTTGGTCCCGGATTGGTTGGTCCCGGATTGGTTGGTCATTATATCTGGTCCTGAATGTAGCTTCTGATGCTTGGCACCGGAGAGGGCGCACCTTCGTTATTTGGAGGTCACGCCGGCTTTTTCAAGGGCTGTCATCACCGCCTCTTCACTTAGCAGCTCCGGCAAGATGATCGGCGGTGTGCCGTCCGGCTTGATTATGATGTTGAAGGGGATGCCATACCGGCCATATGACGCCAGAAAGGCAGCAATATCGGCATCTGGCCGTGTCCAGTCGGCGCGAAGCAGCGTCAGCCTGTTTGCCGCCGCCGCCTCAGCCATCACCTGCGAGACAGGGTTCCGGTCCAGTACCAGCGCCTTGTTGGCCTTGCAGGTTACACACCAGTCCGCCGTCACATCGACAAATACCGGCCTGCCTTCATCAAGATGCGCCGCCACCGCCTGCCGGCTCCAGACACCCCATTGTGGATCATCCCCGGTTGCCGGCGTCGGGGATCCCGCGCCAAGCAGCGACAGCAGAATGCCGCCAAGCCAGATCATCGTTCCCAGCAGCAACAGCGCCAGACCACGCTTCAGCCACGGCATCCAAGGGCCTGGCCGTGGCAGGAACGCGACAAGTGACGGCTGGGCCGCCACCAGCATCCACGGTGCGGCCAGACCAAGCCCAAGCGCAATGAAGACACCGAACAGATCCAGCATTCCCCCTGAAAGCGCGACCGCGACCGCCGTGCCGACAAACGGCGCCGAACAGGGTGTCGCCAACACTGTCGCCAGCATGCCGGCCATGAAATCACCGCGATAGGGACGTGACATGCCTGACCCGCCTGAGACAAGGCCTTGCGCAAAGCGGGGCACCGGGATCATCACAAGATCGAGAAGGCTGAGCGCAAACACCCCCAGCATGACAATCATCACCAGAAGAAAGACCGGGTTCTGGAACTGGATCCCCCAGCCGACCGTGCCACCTGCGAGCCGCAACAGGGCCAGCCCGCTCGCCAGAATCAGGAAACTTGTCACAATCCCCGCCGCACCGGCCAGAAATCGCAGACGAAGCTCACGCCGCGGGGCACCAACGGCATCGAGAACGGCAGCAAGCTTGAGCGCCAGCACCGGCAGCACACATGGCATCAGATTCAGGATCAGCCCGCCAAGAAGCGCCAGCGCAACTATGCGCCAGGACAGCCCGGCCACCGACGGATTGTCACCTGCTGGCTGACGGGATCCCGCTGCCGAACCAGTCCCAGGCGGCGATACGGCGATCTGGAATTCCGCCATTTCGGGCGGCGCGCTGATGGTCAGCGTGACCGGCGCGGACCCGAAGGCCAGCTTGTCAGCCGGCACCGCTTCAAGGAACATGCCGTCCTGCAACTGCACCGGTGCCTTGAAGGCAACATCCTGCTGCGCCTCGACAAAGATATCGTCAATCGGTGGCGCCCCGTCCGCAAGCGCAAGGAACAGACCATTCGACCGCGCCTCGACACGCACGGGACGCAGGGACGGACCGCTTGCGCTGACACCGCCCTGCCCCGACGCCCGGCGCGGCACCATGGCGGCATATTGCGCTATCGCCTGTGCATGCGGACTGGCCACCGCGTCACCGTCGGGAAGCCTCAGTTCCAGCCTGCCACCAAACGGCACACAGATATCCGAGCAAACAAGCGCCTCAAGCTCGGCAACGACCTGTAGCGGGCGACCCGCCTCATGCCCGGAAAGCGTGAATGGCAGAATCACCTCGTTGGCGTAACCGAAATTATCGAAACCGAACGCATCAAACCTTTTTGGCAGTGGCCAGCTGATCCGGCCTTCAAGATCGGCATCGGGGCTTGCCGACAGATCGATGACCGGGGCAAGGCCGGCCTCGCCCGGGGTGCGCCAATATACCTTCCATCCAGCGGCAAGGGTGAATTCGATGCCAAGCGGCAACCGGTCGAGATCACCGGTTGCCATAACCGCCGAAACCAGCCGCGCCTCGCCAATCTGCGGATCGCCAATCCAGTCCGATTCCGCGGCCCGCGCGGCAGCCAGACCAGCCGACAGACAGGCTGTCATGGCGAGAACCCAGATGATCAAATGTCGGGCGGCGCTGTGGTGGCGTGCTGCCATGCTGTGTCTGCTTTCTGGCTCGAACATCCGATGCAGCGGGTGATCCCCTGCACGATGAAGCTTTACCCGGCAGGTTTTTCCTGCCTAGGGTATGATATGACGCAACATAGGAAATCCAGCGAACAGGTGCAATCGCCACCACAGGGTGGCGGTGATCTGCATGCGCTGTCCTCGCTTCAGGGTCATCTTCTTGTCGCCAGCCCGCATATCGGTGACGAACGGTTTGAACGGACCGTCATCCTGATGTGTCACCATGACCCTGAATCCGCCATGGGTCTGGTAATCAACAAGACGGCGTCGCGGCTCAACCTTGGTGATCTCTATGAAAAGCTGGAGATCGGCGCGGCGCGGTTCTGCGCCGACAACCCGGTCCATATCGGCGGCCCGGTGGATGGCAATCGCGGGTTTGTTCTGCATAGTCAGGACCACATGCTTCCCGAAAGCATGGAGGTCACACATGAAATCGGCCTGACCGCGAGCATCGACATCCTTCGTGACATCACCGAAGGCATCGGCCCGGCCCAGTCGATTGTATCACTCGGGTGCGCTGGCTGGAGCGCTGGACAGCTTGACCGTGAAATGGCCGAAAATGTCTGGCTTAGCCTGCCGGCCTCGGCCGATCTGGTGTTTGATCACGACCGCGACACGCTGTGGCAATACAGCTTTGAAGCGCTGGGGATCGATCCCGGCTTTTTTGCCGGCACCACAGGCAGCGCCTGATCAGGCAGTGCCACCGGCAAGCAATGTCGCCAGCCGCGCATTCTCCATAATGGATGATTGCGGGCCAATGGCCGCAATGGCCGGCGCCCCGCCCCCGATCAGATCGGCAGCAACGTCACGCACCGCTTCGGCATCAACGGCGGCGATCTGATCAAGCAATTCGGCATCATCCACCGGCGCGCCAAACAGCATGATCTGGCGTGCCAGCGCGTCGCCGCATCCGGATACCGATTCCCGCGCCATGACAAGCGAGGCCCGGATCTGGGCCTTTGCCCTGTCGACCTCTTCGACGCCGGCACCGGATGCAAGGTCGGCAAGTTGCTGGGCGGTAACGGTCAGCATCTCGTCGGCCTGTTCAGCCGATGTGCCGGCATAGACACCGAAATGACCACTGTCGGAATACATGCTGGCAAATGAGAAAATCGAATAGCACAGGCCGCGCTTTTCCCGGACTTCCTGGAACAGGCGCGATGACATTCCGCCACCGAACAGCGTCGACAGTACCATCAGGGCAAATCTGCGCTGGTCACGGGCGCCAAAACTTGGCAGTCCAATCACAAGATGTGTCTGTTCAAGGTCGCGTGCCTCGACATGACGTCCCCCCTGCCAGTCCGGGGTGTGGCGCTGCGTATCCTCGGCAGTGGCAAGATGACCAAGCCGCTGTTCGACGCGTTTGACGAAATCATCCTGCTCGACCGCGCCCGATGCGGTGACAAGCATCTGCCCGGCACCGTAATGGCGGGACATGAATCCACGAAGATTGTCGCGTGAAAATCCACTGACGCTGTCAATCGAGCCCAGGATCGGACGGCCAAGCGTATGTGCGCCATATGAGGCGGCGGCAAACATGTCGAACACAATGTCGTCAGGCGTATCCTGAGACTGGCCGATTTCCTGAATGATGACACCGCGCTCGCGCTCGATTTCGTCATCGGGCATTGTCGGTTCGGTCAGAATATCGGCCAGGATATCAATCCCCATATCCAGATATTCAGGCAGCAGGCGAAGGTAATAGGCCGTTTCCTCGCGGCTGGTATGCGCGTTCATATAGCCGCCGACATTTTCCACTTCGGTGGCGATGTCCCGCGCCGAACGGCGCTTTGTACCCTTGAACGCCATATGCTCGAGCATATGGGCGATGCCCGTCTCATTGTCACGCTCGTCACGCGCGCCGGCATTCACCCAGATCCCGACGGAGATGCTCTGCGCCTGGGCCAGCGACCGGCTGGCGACACGCAGACCATTGGGAAGTGTTGTCAGGCTGCCGCGACTCATGCCGGCCTCCGAAGGTAACGAACAAGGTCACGGACCGCATCCGCACTGGCCGGCGTGTGCTGCATTGTTTCGCTGCGGGACATCAGATCAGCCAGATGCGGCGGCAGGGCGGGCTCGCTGCCCGTTGCGCGGGCGACAGCGTCCTGAAACTTGGCCGGATGCGCACAGGCCAGCGCCACCACGGGGATGGCGGGGCCAACCGTGCCATCGGCAACGGCGCGCCGCGCCGCGGACACACCAACGGCGCTGTGGGGATCCAGCAGCATGCCACCTGCCGCGCTGGTCGCGATTTCGGCAAGCGTGCCGTCATCATCCAGCCGATAGGCCGAAAACAGCTCGCGTGCCGCGGCCATGGCCTGATCCGGCAGCGAAAAGGTGCCTGTTTCGGCAAAGCGCGCCATGATCTCGGCAACGGCAGCGCCATCACGGCCAAGCAATTCAAACAACAGGCGTTCGAAGTTGCTTGATACCTGGATGTCCATTGACGGGCTTAGCGACGGCGTGACTGTTTCGCGCTGCATCGCGCCATCTTCGAAGAACCGTGTCAGGATATCATTGCGGTTCGAGGCGATGATCAACCGGTCGATCGGAAGGCCCATCCGTTTGGCTACATAGCCGGCAAAGACATTGCCGAAATTGCCTGTCGGCACCGAGAAGGCAACCGGCTGGTCGGGCGCGCCGAGGGCAAGTGCCGCCTTGAAATAATAGACAATCTGCGGCATCAGCCTGGCCCAGTTGATCGAATTGACAGCCGACAGATTGACCTCGTCACGAAAGGCATGGTCGTTGAACAGCGTTTTGACAATTGCCTGACAATCATCGAAGTCACCATCCACGGCCACCGCATGGGCGCCAGCCGCCACCACTGATGTCATCTGACGCTGCTGTACCGGCGATACACGGCCATCGGGGAACAGGATGAAGATATCGACAGCCTCGCGGCCCTTGAACGCTTCGAGTGCGGCCGATCCGGTGTCGCCACTTGTCGCGCCGAGAATCACCGCCTGCCGCCCGGCCGACCGAAGCGCGCGGTCGAACGCACGCGACAGAAACTGCATCGCATAGTCCTTGAACGCAATCGTCGGACCGTGAAACAGCTCCAGGACATGTATCCGGTCATTCAGCTGGCGCAGCGGCGCAATGTCTGGATCGGTAAATGCGCCATAGGCGTCACCGGCCATGGCTGTCAGCTCTGCCTCGTCAATCTCGCCATCGGTGAAACGCGCCATGATCCGCCCTGCCAGCGCGGCATAGGACAGGCCCGCCATGCCCCGAATCTCGTCGGCAGAGAATTGCGGATAACTGGTCGGCAGATACAGCCCTCCGTCGCGCGCCAGACCGCTCAGCAGCGCCTCTTCATAACCAAGCGGCCCATCCTGGCCTCTGGTGCTGATATAGTCCATTCGCAGCCTCCTATTCGTCCCTGCCGGCACCGCGCGCGCCAAAGCCAAGCCGTCCACGCTGGTGATGAAAGGCGGCATAGACGCCGATCAGCGCACAGGCAATTCCATACCAGGTGATGGCATAGCCAAGATGCGAGTTGCGAAGATTGGTTTTCGTCTTCGCGCCGATTGGCAGCGATATCTTGTCCGATGTGCGAAGCGCCGCCGCATAGATATCACGTTCCGCTGTATCGCCAAGACCGAGATGCGTGACCATCTGCGACGGTACAAGGGTGAACCAGAACCCGTTCTCGGGTTCATTCTCCGGCACGAAATAACCCTTTTGCGCCGGAAAGCGCAGAATGGCGGCAATCGTGGTTTCGCCCTCGACAAGGGTAAATGCCCGTTTCGCGGGATCGCGGTAGGATTCCGAAACCCAGCCACGATTGATCAGAATGATCCGCCCGTCCGTCAGACGAAACGGCGTCACAATGTGAAAGCCGGCATTACCCTCAAAGGTGCGTCCGGTCAGGAAGATTTCACGATCGTGATCAAATTCACCAGTCAGGGACAGGCGCCGAAATTCCATCTCCGGCGCAACAGCCCCGACCGGCAGTTCGATCGGCTCTGCGGTGGCACGGGTCTCGAAATCATGGATCAACTGGTTTTTCCATTCCAGCCGTTGCACCTGCCATGTGCCAAGCGCAAGCAGGATCAGCAGCGCCGGAAGCGCAAAGAAAGTCGGCCATAGAAGCGGACGGAATGTCATCAGCACACCCGGTGTTGCAGGTGCCTTGACGCCGGCACCAATGAAAAGGGAGCGCCCATCAAAAGCGCCCCCTTGGGTTCAGTTTACACGATGCCGCCGGGGCGGCACCAGCCAAATCATCCGCCCCACCAATAAACGGCGGCGAACAGGAACAGCCACACAACGTCAACAAAGTGCCAGTACCAGGCGGCAGCCTCGAAGCCGAAATGCTGGTCGGCGGAAAAATGACCTGCACGCCCGCGAAGCCAGCAGACAGCAAGGAAACAGGTGCCGACAAGAACATGGAAGCCGTGGAAACCAGTGGCCATGTAGAATACCGACGGATAGATACCGTCGGTAAATCCGAACGGGGCATGGCTGTACTCGATGGCCTGAAGGCCGGTGAACAGCGCCCCGAGAATGATCGTGATGCCAAGACCGTTCATGAAATCGCGGCGGTTGCCATGCTGCAGGGCATGGTGCGCCCAGGTCACCGTACATCCCGACAGCAGCAGTACCAGCGTGTTGATCAGCGGCAGATCAAACGGATTGAAGGTTTCGATCCCTTCCGGCGGCCAGATACCATTCATCGGGAACAGCGCCCGGTCGAAGAAGGCCCAGAAAAAGGCGACAAAGAACATCACCTCGGATGCGATGAACAGCATCATGCCGTAGCGCATGCCAATCTGCACGATCGGTGTGTGGTGCCCCTGATATTCGGCTTCGCGAATGATATCGCGCCACCACATGAACATCGTCGCCAGGACCAGCGCCATGCCGATGGCCAGAACGGTGACACCGTGCGCAACCTCATGCATGAACATCACGCCGCCTATGGCCGCGGTAAAGGCCGCTGCCGCACCGACGGCGGGCCATGGGCTCGCCTCAACGAGATGATAGGGGTGTTTGTTTGCACCGCTCATGTTTGTCTCCTCTTCATCTGGCGCCACGCAAGCGGCACCACCTCTCCCTGATCAAGCGTCCTTGGTCGTTCCGGCACCATGCACCGGAAAGAAGGTATAGGACAGAATAATTTCACCGACATCGTTTGAATTGCTGTCGGCAACAATTTCCGGATCGATATAGAACCGCACCGGCATCAGCACGGATTCACCCGGTTGCAGCGTCTGCTCGATAAAGCAGAAGCAGTCAATCTTCATGAAATGTGGACCCGCCTTGACCGGCGTCACATTATAGGTCGAGGTGCCGGTCGACGGCGCATCACCAAGGTTGGTCGCGCGGTAATTGATCACCACCTCTTCACCGGGGTTCAGCGTCACCGGCGCATCCACGGCCTCGAAGCGCCAGTTCAGGTCGCGACTGATATTGGCATCGAACCGCACCTTGATGGGGTGGTTCGGCACCACCTGTTCGGCCTGTGACAGCGCAACCTGCGTCGTGCCGCCATAACCCGTTACCTGGCAGAAAAGCTGGTATAACGGCACCGAGGCATAGGCAAGACCGACCATGCCGGCGACAATGATCGCAAGGATAACAAGAATCCGGCGATTGTCACCCTGCGCCGTCCCGGCAGATTTAACGACCGGTGTAACGGCAGGTGTAACGGCAGGCCCGCTCATCCGGCCCCTCCCATCCTGACGATTGTCAGCACAAAGAACAGTATCGCAAGCCCGGCAATCGCGCCAAGAAGCGCCCGGTTGCGGCTACGGCGCATCTGCACCATCTCGTCGGCCGTTTTCGGTTGCGCGCGCTCAGCCATCACAGCACCGCCAGCAGACCGCCATTGACCAGCATCCGGTCAACGACAAGGCCAAGAAACAGCAGAAACAGATACAGGATCGAGAAGGCGAAAAGCCGCCGCGCTGCCGCATCATCGGGGCGGCGGAACAGCACCCATGACAGGCGGACGAAATTCATGCCAAGCGCCGCCACACCAACGCCGTAAACCATCGATGTCATGCCAATCAGTGTTGGGACCATTGCAAGCGGTGCCAGCAGCAGCGCGTAGATCAGGATTTGCCGGCGCGTTTCCGGCTCGCCGGCCACAACCGGCATCATCGGCACATTGGCCCGCACATAATCCTCGTTCCGGAACAGCGCCAACGCCCAGAAATGCGGCGGTGTCCACATGAAGATGATGGCAAACAGCACCAGCGGTTCGATCGACAGGCCACCTGTTACCGCAGCCCAGCCGATCACCGGCGGCAATGCCCCGGCAGCGCCGCCGATCACAATATTCTGTGGCGTGCTGCGCTTCAGCCAGATGGTGTAGACGACCCCGTAGAAGAAAATCGTAAAGGCAAGCAATCCGGCGGCAAGCCAGTTCGCGGCCAGGCCGAGAAGGAGAACCGACAAGGTCGAGATGACCAGTCCAAAACTCAGCGCCTCGGCAGGATCAACCGCGCCGGATGGCACCGGACGGCCCCTTGTGCGCTCCATGATGGCGTCGATGTCGCGGTCATACCACTGGTTGATCGCCCCCGACGCGCCGGCACCGGCGGCAATGGCAAACAGCGACATCGCAAACAGCAGCGGGTGCATGTCGGCAGGTGCCAGAAACATCCCGACGAAACCGGTAAAGATGACAAGACTCATCACCCGCGGCTTCAGGAGCTGCCAGAAATCGGCAACCGACGGGCCATAAAGCCCGTCGGTCGTCGCATTTGCGTTCTGGTTGGATGTAATAGCCATCATCTCCAGCCAAAAAGGGTTGATCGGTACCAGCGGCCCTACTTGACCTTCGGAAGCTCGTCAAAGGTGTGGTAAGGCGGCGGTGACGATACCTGCCATTCCAGGGTTGTGGCACCTTCACCATACGGATTGTCGGCCGCACGGCGCTTGGCAATGAATGCCTCGGCGATCACCACCAGGAACAGAATGGCCCCGGCAGCACCGATATAGGACCCGATGGATGCAACCATGTTCCAGCCGGCAAAGGCGTCCGGATAGTCGATGTAGCGGCGCGGCATACCTGCCAGCCCGAGGAAGTGCATCGGGAAGAAGGTCAGGTTGACACCAACAAAGGTGACCCAGAAATGCAGCTGTGCAAGCCCTTCGGAATATTCGTAACCGGTCATCTTCGAGAACCAGTAATAGAAACCGGCAAACAGGCCAAAGACCGCACCGAGCGACAGCACATAGTGGAAGTGCGCGATCACATAATAGGTGTTGTGAAGAACCACATCCAGGCCGGCATTTGACAGCACCACCCCTGTCACACCGCCAACGGTGAACAGGAAGATGAAACCAATGGCCCAGAGCATCGGAACGCGGAAGGTGATCGAACCACCCCACATCGTCGCGATCCACGAGAAGATCTTCACCCCGGTCGGCACCGCGATCACCATCGTTGCCGCGGTGAAATAGGCACGGGTGTCAACGCTAAGCCCCACCGTATACATATGGTGCGCCCACACGATGAACCCGACAAAGCCGATCGCAACCATGGCATAGGCCATCCCCAGATAACCGAATACCGGCTTCTTGGAGAAGGTCGAGATGATGTGGCTGACGATGCCGAAGGCCGGCAGAATCATGATGTAGACTTCGGGGTGACCAAAGAACCAGAACAGATGCAGGAACAGGATCGGATCACCGCCACCTTCGGGAATGAAGAATGTGGTGCCGAAGTTACGGTCGGTCAGCAGCATTGTGATCGCACCGGCAAGAACCGGCACAGCCAGAAGCAGCAGAAACGCGGTGACAAGCATTGCCCAGACGAACAGCGGCATCTTGTGCAGCGTCATGCCGGGCGTGCGCATGTTGAAGATCGTGGTGATGAAGTTCGCCGCGCCGAGGATCGATGAGACACCGGCAAGGTGAAGCGAGAAGATCGCCAGATCCATCGACATGCCGGGCGTGCCCGCGCTTGACGACAGCGGCGGATAGATCGTCCAGCCGACACCGGCACCACCATCCATCACAGCCGACAGCAGCAGCAGGATGAAGGACGGCGGCAGCAGCCAGAACGAAATGTTGTTCATCCGCGGAAACGCCATGTCCGGTGCGCCGATCATGATCGGAACAAACCAGTTGCCGAAACCACCGATCAATCCGGGCATGACCACGAAAAAGACCATGATCAGGCCGTGCGCGGTGGTGAAGACATTCCAGACATGCCCGTCTTCCATGTACTGGACACCAGGCTGCATCAATTCCATACGCATGTAGACGGACAGACCGCCGCCGATGAAGGCGGCAAGGATCGCGAACACGATATACATCGTGCCGATATCCTTGTGGTTGGTCGAATACAGCCAGCGGCGCACGAAGCTTGTCGGCGCGCCATGGTCAGCGTGGGCGTGAGCACTCATTATCGTTTCCTCTGCGCTAACGTGTCTAGTTGGCCGATGCCAGAAGCACCGGATCGGCGGACCCGAGACCCGGCATGTTGACCGGGGACGGCGTATTCATCGCGAACTCCTCGCGGGCGGATTTCAGCCATTCCTGATATTCCGCCTCGGGAAGCGCCCGCACTTCGATCGGCATGTAGGCGTGATTGACGCCGCAGATCTGATTGCATTGTCCGTAATAGGTCTGTGTGCCGGCCGGAACATCGATCCAGACTTCGTTGGTCCGGCCAATGAAGGCATAGACCTGAACCGCAAGCGACGGAACGAAGAAGGAATGCATGACGTCATTGCCGGTGATCAGCAGCTTTACCCTGGTGCTTTCCGGAACGACCAGAGGGTTGTCGACAGACAGCAGCCGGATCTGACCTTCTTTCAGATCCTCTTCAGCCACAAGATAGCTGTCAAAGGCGATGCCTTCATCCGGATATTCGTAATTCCAGTACCATTGGTTGCCGGTAACCTTGATCACCATGTCGGTGTCGGCGGTCCGGTCGAGATAATACAGCAGCCGGAAGGACGGCACCGCGATGCCGACAAGGATCAGCACCGGTATCACTGTCCAGAGGATTTCAATCACGGTGTTGTGTGATGTCCGCGACGGAACCGGGTTTGCCGATGCACGGAAGCGGATCCCGACATAGACAAGCAGTCCAAGGACAAACAAGGAAATCAGCGTGATCACAACAAGAAGCAGGTTGTGCAGGTTGTCAGCCATTTCGGCGATCGTACCTGCCGGCGGCTGCAGTCCCATCTGCCAGGGCAATGGCTGGGCAGCGGATGCCGCCCCGGCGAACAGGCAGGATGCTGCCGCAACCAGCCAGACCGGATGCAGAATGGTCTTGCGCAGACTTGCCATCACGTCAGAAGCAATGGTGGCCATGAATGCCATGGATATCTCCCCCAAGAAAAAGCGTCTGATCGGACCAGCCGGCCTGAATGAACCCAAGGCGTCAGGCCCGCTTTCGATCATGCAGTTGATAGACTGATTCGCCGCATTTTGAAAGCCCTGTGCGGCAGCCTGTCGCTATAAATGCAATTTTTTCCATATGATGGTGCTGCCGACCCCTCGACAGGCCATTCTGCGGCCCCTCGACGCGCGTCTTGGCGCTTGAAATCCATCCGATGGAGCCCCATTCTTCGGTAAGATGGGATGGCGCTCCCGATGGCGGGTCACTGCCGTCAGGCACCGCCAAAAATACTGGCGTAAATACTGGCTTAAAAGCTGGCGTGAATACTGGAAAAAACTGGCACCGACATGACATGTCGAGGAGACACAATGGACCAGCTGCAAACAACCGACGCTATTTTCTTCGACAATACAGCGCTGGACCGCGACCGGGCCGAGGCCATTGTTCGCGACGCTCTGGTCAATGCCGATGATGGTGAATTGTTTCTGGAAATGCGGCATTCGGAAATGCTGATGTTCGACGATGGACGCCTGAAGAGCGCCAGCTATGACCAGACAAGCGGTTTCGGGCTGCGCGCCATCGCCGGCGAGGCACATGGCTATGCACATGCCGGCGAGTTGAGCGAGGCCGCCCTGAAACGCGCCGCCGACAGCGTCAGCGCCGTGACACGCGGTCATTCCGGGGTTCATGCCGCACCGCCGATATCCGCCAGCAATCGTCCACTGTACAGTGACGGCAACCCGCTTTCCGGAACACCGTTCGAGGACAAGGTCGCTCTGCTTCAGGAAATCGACGCCTATGCGCGGGCGGCCGACCCGCGTGTCGTGCAGGTAAGCGCGTCGGTCGCAGGGTCATGGCAGGCCGTCCAGATCATCAGGGCCGACGGTCACCGCGCCGCCGATATCAGGCCGCTTGTCAGGATGAATGTCTCGGTTGTTGTCGCGCAGGATGGGCGTATGGAATCGGGATCGTCCGGTGCCGGCGGCAGAGTGATGTTCGACAGCTATATGACACCCGATATCTGGCAGTCGCAGGTTCATGAAGCGATCCGTATCGCGACCTTGAACCTGAACTCGGTTGCGACACCGGCCGGTGAAATGGAAGTTGTGCTTGGTGCGGGCTGGCCGGGCGTGATGCTCCACGAGGCGGTTGGCCACGGGCTGGAAGGTGATTTCAATCGCAAGGGCACGTCGATCTTCAGTGGTCGTGTCGGTGAGCAGGTCGCCGCCAAGGGCGTGACCGTGGTCGATGACGGCACGATGCAGGACCGGCGCGGATCAATCACCATTGATGATGAAGGCACGCAATCGCGCCGCAATGTGTTGATCGAGGACGGCATTCTGCGCGGCTATATGCAGGATCGGCAGAATGCCCGTCTGATGGGTGTCGAGGCGACCGGCAATGGGCGGCGGCAGTCACACGAGCATGCGCCGATGCCCCGCATGACAAACACCTTCATGGAGAATGGCGCCCATGATCCGGACGAAATCGTCGCCTCGATGAAAAAGGGAATCTACGCTGTCAATTTCGGCGGTGGTCAGGTCGACATCACCTCGGGCAAGTTCGTGTTTGCCGCCTCCGAGGCCTATCTGGTCGAAAATGGCAAGATCGGCGCGCCGGTGAAAAGCGCCACCCTGATCGGGAACGGTCCCGACGCCATGTCCAAGATCAGCATGATTGGCAATGACATGGCGCTTGACGACGGGATCGGCACCTGCGGCAAGGCCGGACAGAGTGTTCCCGTCGGCGTCGGCCAGCCTACCGTGAAAATGGGCGGCATTACCGTTGGCGGCACCGAGGCCGCCTAGCGGTCGCCGAACGGGTCATCTGTCGGTGGCCGGTCTGACCAGATAGGGCAGGATGGCCAGCATCGCGACCATCACAATGGCGCCAAAGCTGAACGGATATGGCGTGCCGCCAAGATCATAGAGCGGACCGGCAACAACAAGGCCGATCACCTGGCCGAGCGAGCCGAACCCCTGAACAACGCCAAGCGATCCACCGCGCGATGAGGCGCCGGCAATCTTGCTGGCGACGCTGCTCAGTGCCGGCGAGGCAATGGCAAACCCGAAACAGATTGCGGTCGTGGCGGTGATCGTCTGGACCAGCGGGTAGGCGTTGCCCGGCAACCATCCTGTCACAGCCAGCACGGTCATGATCTGTCCGCTGACCAGCAGCAGGCCACCAAGACCCATCGCACCAACCTCGCCGAATCTCGCCACGATATGCCGGATCAGCACTGCCTGTACGATGACAATGCAGACGCCGATATAGGTGAACAGCCATCCTGTCTCGCGCGCCCCGAAACCGAGATAGTCGCGAAGCACCAGCACAAACGAGGCCTCCACCTGGGCAAAGGCAAGATTGAGTACCAGCGCGACAACGGCATAGAGTGCCAGCGGCGAGCGAACCAGACCACCAAGCTGCGTTGCCAGAGATGTCTTTTCATCGGCTGGCACGACCCGGCCACGGGGCGGCGCTTTCAGGCGCGTCGTCAGAACAAGGGCCAACAGGGAAAACCCGGCGGCCAGAAGGAAGGGGGCCTGATGAAGCGGCCCACTGCCAATATGGCTGAGAAGCCCCCCAAGTGCAGGACCGGCAACAAACCCAACACCGATGGCGGCACCAAGAAGGCCCATATACTGGGCTCGCTTTTCATCGGTCGTGCGGTCGGCAATCATGGCCTGGATGACGCCTGTGTTGCCGGACGCAAACCCGGCGATAATCCGCGAGACGAACATCGACACAATGTCACCTGACAGCGCGAACCACAGATGCGCCAGCGCGCTGACGGCCAGTGACAGGAACAATATCCGCCGGCGTCCATAATGGTCTGACAATCTGCCGAGTATCGGATTGGCCACAAACATTGCCAGCGCGAACGAGGCAAGAAGCATCGTCATCACGCTTGCCGGAAGGCCGAGCATTTCGATCACGGTGTAGGGAAGAACCGGTATCAGGGCACCAACACCGATGAAATTTATGCCCACAATCAGCAGGAGTACCGGCATCCTGTCCCCTTTACGATCCTGAAATTTGCGATCCTGAAATTCACGACTCTGAAGCCACGCTGTTCGTCAACAATTCCCGACTATCGGGGTGTGACTGTCGGGGCCCGGCTAACGACGATTGTCACCTGTCATGAATATCTCTCGGATTCGAAAATCTGTGTCAGGTCACCTGCCCAGTCATCCCGGTATAACCGCAACAGCCGTTCCGCAGGTGTCTCGCCATTTGCAATCGCATTGCGAAGCGGTGCCAGATACCCGGTCTCGTCGCCACCGCTGTCATCGATGCGGGCCCGGCGGCGAAGCCCGGCCGAGGCAAGATCAACCAGTCTTGCCGCCAGTTCATGAATGTCCCTGCCACCAAGCTGACCGCGAAGGCCGTCGCGTGCCACCGACACCCGCGCTTCCATGACATCATCTGCCGTCAGGGACGCCGCCAGTGCCGTCGCTTCCTCAAGGGCTTCCTCATCATACAGAAGTCCGACCCAGAAGGCCGGCAAGGCGCAGATATTGCCCCAGGCCCCACCATCAGCACCCCGCATCTCGAGGAACCGCTTCAGACGCACCTCTGGAAATGCCGTCGTGATATGGTCCTGAAAATCGGCCATTGTCGGCATCTGGCCTTCAAAGCCGACCAGCATGCCATCCATGAAATCGCGAAATGACCTGCCGGCGACATCAATGTAATCATCGCCGCGATGCAGGAAATACATCGGCACATCCAGGATATAGTCAATCCATTGCTCATAGCCGAAATAATCATCAAAGACACATGCCGGCACACCGCTGCGCGCTGCGTCGGTATCGGTCCAGGCCTGGGCCCGTGTCGACAGCCAGCCGGATGGCGCACCGTCCTTGAACGGCGAATTCGCGAACAGCGCCGTCGCCACCGGCTGTAACGCCAGCGAGGTTCTGAATTTGCGCCGCATATCGGCCTCGTCGGTGAAATCGAGATTCACCTGAACGGTGCAGGTACGAAGCATCATGTCGAGACCCAGCGTGCCAACCTTTGGCATGTGCCGGCTCATGATACGGTAACGGCCCTTCGGCATGAAGCTGATATCCTCGCGGCGCGCCGTCGGATGATAGCCAATACCAAGCATGCCGATATCAAGCGGCGCTGCCGCCGCCTTCATGTGTTTCAGATGGCGTCCGGTTTCGCTACAGGTCTGATGCAGGTCGTCCAGTGGCGCGCCGGACAATTCAAGCTGGCCGCCGGGTTCAAGGGTCACCGCGCCACCATCGGCATCGACAATACCGATAATGTTGCCCTTTTCCATGATTGGTTCGGCGTCTGGCCCAAGTTCGGTCAGCAATCTGTCCAGCAGCACGCCGATACCAGCCTCGCCCTCATAGGCGACTGGCGTCAGGCTCCGCCTGTGAAACAGGAATTTTTCATGCTCTGTGCCGATTTTCTGTTCGCCAAAGGGCGTTTCACCATCGGCAATCCAGGCAATCATCTGCCCGACATCTACGGGGTCGTCTTGGTGATCATGCATCGGAGTGGGTCCGTCCCTCGCATGGCGCCCCGCAATTTGCGGCCCGGGGCGTCGGACTGATGGTGGCTGACATCATGCCCAGTCTCCGCACACTGACTGGAAACAGGCAAGGGCCGCAATGGCCGCTGTGTCGGCGCGCAATATGCGCGGGCCGAGTGAAAGTTTCAAACTATTTTGACGGGCGGAAATCAGCGCCCTTTCCGGATCCGAAAACCCGCCTTCAGGGCCAATGACGATTGCCGCCCGCACAATGGGCGCGGCGTCTGACAACACGCGGATGGCATTCCGGTCGGTATCGCCGGCGCTGGCTTCGTCGCAGAAAATGATGTGACGGTCCGTCTCGCAGCTATCGAGCGCCGCGGCAAGATCGGTAAAGGGCATGATTTCGGCAATGTCGAGCCGTTCAGTCTGTTCGGCCGCCTCGATGGCGTTGGCCAGCATGCGATCATCATTCACCCGGGATACCTGACAATGGTCGGTGCGGACCGGCCAGATACGACGACATCCCATCTCGGAGGCCTTCTGCGCGATGAAATCAAGCCGCGCCTTCTTCACCGGCGCAAAAAGCAGCCATAGATCGGGGCTGGCGATCTGCTGGCGTGTCGCCTGTTGCATGACAAGCTGGCATTCACGCTTGCCTTCTCGTTGGATTGTGGCCTGCCATTCACCATCCCGACCATTGAAAACCAGCACCAAATCACCATCCCGGCAGCGCATCACGTTGAGCAGATAATGCTGCTGTTCCCGAGATGGCAGGATGGCGACTCCGGCGGCAAGTTCATCGGAGACAAACAATCTGGCCTTGGCAGATGTTGCGGTCATTTGACACATGTAAGCCGCCGGCGCCAGCTTTACAAGCCGGTCGTCAGCGCGTTGACACACCCACCTGACCGGCTATACGCGGCAGGTAAACTGCGCTAAGGCTGGTGCCCATGAATGACAGCGGCAGACATCCATCATCCGGCGGCAACGCCCCGCGACAACGCCACACCGACATCAATCCCGGCGGTATGTGGCGACGGTTGCCTCGGCCGCTTCATCCCTACATCCTGCTGGCCCGTTTCGACCGGCCCATAGGCTGGTGGCTGCTGTTACTGCCAGGATGGTGGGTTATTCCCGCCGCCACAACTGAAACCGGCCCGATGGTCGAGCTGATGCTGCTGTTCCTGATCGGCGCGGTCACAACGCGCGCGGCAGGCTGTGTGATCAACGATCTGTGGGACCGGCGGCTGGACCAGCGGGTCGAGCGCACTGCCGGCAGGCCGCTTGCCGCCGGTACGGTCAGCATCGGCGCGGCATTTGTCTTTCTTGGCCTGCTTGGCCTTGTCGGGCTTGGCGTTCTTGTCCGGCTTCCCGTTGCCGCCATCCTGACGGGACTCGCCGCGCTGCCGCTTGTGATCCTGTATCCACTTGCCAAGCGCGTGACCTGGTGGCCACAGGCGGTTCTCGGCCTGACCTTTTCCTGGGGGGTGCCCCTTGGATGGGCGGCGGCGACCAATATGACATCTGCCTTCGGGGATCTGCCGACGGGGCTGCTGATGGTCTATGCCGGCAGCGTGGCCTGGGTATTCGGCTATGACACCATCTATGCCGTTCAGGACATGGAAGATGACCGCACCGTCGGGGTCAGGTCATCTGCGCTCGGGCTTGGCGGACACCTGAAGCAGGGTGTTGCTGCGGCCTATGTGCTGGCCATTCTGGGGCTTGGCGGCGGGTTCTGGATGCTGATCGGACCCGGAGTGTGGCTTGGCGGGCTGGCGGCGATGGCGTGTCATCTTTGCTGGCAGGTGGCGCGTCTGGAGCCTGACAACCCCGCTGGCGCACTGCGGCTGTTTCAGTCAAACCGGGATGCCGGGCTGATCATGACCGCCGGTCTTGTCTGCTCGCATCTTGTTGTCTGACAGCTAGAGAAACGCGCCGATTTCGTCAGCCTCGACAATCTGCATCTTCCAGGGACCGTCGGCATTCATGGCCCGCCCGGCAAGCAGCCTGTTCACCGCCTGACGACACGCCTTGTCACCTGTTACCCTTGTGATGAAGCTGTCACGGTCCGTACCAAGACCAAGCGCCGGGTCGATGCCGGCAACATAGGCCTGAATCAGGGCCGCCGCCCTGTCCTGTGCCAATGTCGGAAACTGGCGGTTGCGGGCGGGAATGCGGCTGAGCCCTGCCGGCTGGCCGGCACCAAGATCCAGAACGCCGTTGCGCGCGCAGTAGCCGAATACCGGCTGCGCCGCGGCAACAATATCTCCACCGGCATCCGGCACCTGCAGATGGGTCACCGTACCGGTCAGCATCCGGACATAGTCATAGGCAACACCAACCGCTTCGGTACGGTGCATGATCGCCAGCTGCGCGTCATCGAGCCAGGCCACATTCAACATGACATCGGTGCCGCGCGAGGGATAGGCAGTGCAGGACACCGCGCCGTAATAGCTGACCGTCGCAGCATGGACAATGTCACAATCATGGAGGATGGCGGGCGTGACCGGCACAATGGCCCCGTCACCAAACTTGCGAAGAAGCTGCACCGGAGCCCGGTTCGACCCGACCGACAGCACCGCGGTACGACCGGCAAGAATCTGTGGATCATCCAGCGTCACCAGACGGCCGGCATTCAGCACAAACGCGCCATCCGGCGCGGCATAGGGATAGTCGGTGGCGCGCTGTGTGTCGGACTGCGCGGCAAGATAGGCATCATCAAGTGGCGCTGTCATGATGCCCGGTCAAAGTGTCAGGCCGGTGGCTTCGTCAAACCCGAGGGCGATGTTCATGTTCTGCACCGCCGCGCCGGACGCCCCCTTGCCAAGATTGTCAAGCCGCGCCGTCAGCCAGAACTGGCTGGCATCGGCATTGGCAAAGACGAACATCTCCAGATAGTCACTGCCGGCAAGCGCGGACGCATCAAGCATCAGAGCGGCCGTTTCCGGATCAACTGCACGCGCCGCACCCATACGCAAAAACTGCGTACCTTCATAATGTGCTGCCAGAACATCATGGAGGTCGGCCGGTGACACGGATTTCGAAAGCTGCGCTGCATGCAGCGGCAGATGCACCAGCATGCCGGCATAGAAGGACCCAACCGATGGCATGAAGATCGGCGGCGTTTTCAGCCCGGCATAGCGCGTCATTTCGGGAAGATGCTTGTGCGCCAGCGCCAGCCCATAGGCACCGTGAGGCGGCAGATCGCCATTTTCATGGCGGGCAATCATCCCCTTGCCACCGCCGCTGTAGCCGGACACGGCCGGCGCGGCGAGCTTTGCGTCTGCCGACAGCAGGCCGGCATCGACAAGCGGTCTGACAAGCGCCAGAAATCCGGTCGGATAGCAACCGGGGTTGCTGATCTGGCGCGCGGTGGCGATGTGGTCGCGGACGTCATCTGCAAGTTCGGGAAACCCATAGGCCCAGCCATCGGCAGTCCGGTGGGCCGAGGACGCGTCGATCACCCGTGCGCCCGCTTCAGCAGCCATCACCGCCGATTCCCGCGCCGACTCGTCAGGCAGGCAGAGGATCGTCAGGTCGCAGTCACCCATCATCGCACGCCGCGCCGCCGCATCCTTGCGCCGCGCGTCATCAAGCAGGACGGGGTCTACCAGCGGATGCGCCAGCAGCCTGTCATGCACCTGCAGGCCGGTTGTACCGGCCCCGCCATCGATGAAAATGCGATAGGTCATCGCGATTTCATAAACAGAATGGCCGCCCCATGCAAGGATGGTTATAAGGATGATTATTGGGACGGCCCGGTGGTTGAAACGCCGCCCTTCACCCTATATCTGGGAAGCGTTATGAGCACTGTTGATGAACATCTGATTTCCGAACTCCTCGACGCCGCGCGAGCTGCCGGCGCCGATGGAGCCGACGCCGGAGTGGCCCGCAGCGAGGGCACCTCGGTTTCCGTCCGACTTGGCAAGGTCGAATCAAGCGAGAGATCCGAGGAGGTAAACGCCGCCCTGCGGGTCTTTGTCGGCCAGCGCAATGCGTCGGTTTCGACAAGCCAGCTTGACAGCGAGAGCATCCGTACGCTGGCGGCGCGCGCCGTCGCGATGGCAAAAGTGGCCCCCGAAGACCCCTATGTCAGACTTGCCACCGCAGATGAGATCGCCACCGAGATCCCACAGATCGACATCTATGACCCGGACATACCTTCGGTTGCGCATCTGACCGAGACCGCCACGACGGCCGAGGCAACGGCCCTCGCGGTTGACGGCATCACCAATTCCGAAGGGGGCTCGGCAAGCCACGGCGTGACGCATGTCATGATTGCGACCACAAACGGGTTTGCCGCCGATTATCGTCGCTCGTCACAAGGCATTTCGGCGGTCGTGATCGCGGAAAAAGACGGTGCGATGGAACGCGACTATGACTACACGGCGGCCGTGTTCGGCGAGGATCTGGACGCCCCCGAAGAGGTTGGCGCCAGCGCCGCCAGCCGGACACTGGCCCGGCTTGGCCCCCGCAAACCACAGACAGGGCAATTCCCCGTGGTCTATCACCAGCGGGTTGCCGGATCGCTTGTCGGCACGCTTGCCAGCGCCATTAACGGCGCGGCGATTGCCCGCGGCACAAGTTTTCTCAAAGACAGCATGGATACACAGGTCACCAGCGCCGGCCTGACCTTCATTGATGACCCGCTGCGCCCACGCGGCATGTCGAGCCGGCTGTTCGATGGTGAAGGCCTGCCTGTCAGCCGCCGCGCCATGGTCGAGGACGGCATGCTGAAAAGCTGGTTTCTCGATATCGCCTCGGCAACCAAGCTTGGCCTGACACCCACAGGCCAGGCGGCGCGCGGCATGGGAAGCGCACCGGCACCGGGAAGCAGCAATTTCTATCTGGAAAACGGTGATATGAGTTTTGACGAGCTGATCGCCGACATCACGGACGGGTTCCTTGTCACCGAGATGATGGGAAGCTCTGTCGACATGATCACCGGTGACTACAGCCGCGGTGCCGGCGGTTTCTGGATCAGCAATGGCAAGGTTACCTATCCGGTCGCCGAGGCCACGATCGCCGGCAATCTGAAGGACATGTTCATGGCCATCACCCGTGCCGATGATATCGATATGCGGCGTGGCACCGCCGCGCCGTCATTGCGGGTCGAGGGCATGATGGTGGCCGGATCATGAGTTTTGCCGCCCCACCCGGCGCGCGTCGCGGGATGCGTGACTGGATGGAACTGATCTTCAAGGATCACGGCTTTCTGCGGATCTGGTGGCACAATCATCACCTCGTCGCGCCCGGCATGTGGCGATCGAACCAGCCGGGACCATCGCGGATCCACGCCGCCGCCGCCAGCGGCATCAGGACAGTGATCAATCTGCGCGGCCCGCGAAGTGACGGCGGCTGGCAGCTTGAGGCCGAGGCCTGCAAGGCGGCCGGCATCACGCTGCTGGATTTCACCGCGCGATCCCGCGCCGCGCCCGACAAGGCGATGCTTCACGCGGCGCGCCAACTTTTTGCCGAAGCACAGCTTCCGGCGCTGATGCATTGCAAGTCCGGGGCCGACCGTGCCGGCCTGATGTCGGCGCTGTATCTTCTGATTGTCGAACACAGGCCAGTCCGCGAGGCGGCGGCACAGCTTGCCTGGAAATATGGCCATGTGAAACAGGCCAAGACAGGCCTTCTGGATGCGTTCCTGGCGGCCTATGCGCCGTATGAAGATCAGGGGATGGCGTTCTTTGACTGGGTCGACAATATCTACGACCCCGAAGAGGTGACAAGGAATTTCCAGGCCAGGGGATGGGCCGTTCGCCTGACCGACAGCATCCTGCGCCGCGAATAGGCCTGAACCAGCTGCCTAGCCGCCCAGTGATTGCAGGCGGCACAACCGCGCATACAGACCATCAGCCGCCAGCAACGCATCATGCGTGCCCCGCTCGACGATGCCACCGTCTTCCATCACCAGTATCATGTCGGCATCGCGAATTGTTGACAGCCGGTGGGCGACGACAAGCGTTGTTCTGCCGGATTGCAGACGCAGCAGCGCCGCCTGAACCTGTTGTTCCGATGCCGCATCCAGTGCCGCTGTGGCTTCATCAAGAAGCAGGATCGGCGCATCCTTGAGCATGGCCCTGGCAATCGAGATGCGCTGTCGCTGCCCCCCGGACAGGCGGTTGCCCATCGCACCGACCTGAGTGTCATAACCATGATCCAGCGCCATGATGAAGTCATGCGCGGCTGCCGCCTTTGCCGCCTCTTCAATGTCCTGGCGCCGCGCGTCGGTGCGGCCAAAACCGATATTGGCGGCGATCGTGTCATCGAACAGCACCGCATCCTGACTGACCAGAGATATGTTCCGGCGCAGGCTGTCCAGTGTCACCCCGGCGATATCGGTGCCGTCGATCATGATCGCGCCACCGGTAAGGTCAAAAAAGCGCGGCAACAGATTGATCACCGAACTTTTGCCAGCGCCACTCGGCCCGACGAGCGCCACGGTCTCGCCACGACGAGCGGTGAAACTGACATCGCGAAGCGCCGGCGGCGCTTCCTGAGATGCGGTGTCGTAGGCAAAGCTGACAGCATCAAAGCTGATCGTGCCCGCCACCTTGCCAAGGTCGGTGGCACCGGGCCGGTCGGCAACAAGCCGTGGCCGATCAAGCAATGACAGCACACGTTCCGCAGCGGCAAGCGCCTCCTGGGTCACGGCGTTCAGCGTGCCAAGCCCGCGCACCGGCTGTACAAGAAGGATCAGGGTGGTGATAAAAGCGATGACATCGCCAACCTGAAGCAGACCATTGGCAACCCGCCAGCCAGCCAGCGCGACGACGCCGCCGACCGCCACACCGCCAACCACCTCGAGTATCGGGTCGATCTTGGCACGGCCGGTAAGCAGCCCGACAAGCCGTTCATACAGGCCGTCAAAGGCCGATTTCGTCCGCGCGATTTCTGCCGCTTCACGCTGATAGGCCTTGATCATCCGCGCACCCTGCAATGTTTCTGCAAGGAGCGAGGTCACATCCTCCATATGTTCCTGCAGATTGCCGGAAGCGCGTCGCTGCCGCGCCCCAATGCGGATGATGGGCTGCATCGCCAGCGGATAGACCAGCAGAACGATGATGGCCATCAGCCAGTCGAGCCACAGCATCGCCCCGATCAGCACGATGATCGTCAGCAGGTCACGCACCAGATTGTTGGCAAGCCGCACCGCGGCCTCGCGAACCAGATTCAGGTCATTCATGATCCGCGACATGAAGGCGCCTGCCGGTTCGCGTGACAGCACCGCCAGATCGGCATCGATCAGCGTCCGCGCCATGTCCTTTTGCAGATCGGTCGTCACCCGCAGCGCCAGCGCATTCACCTGCACGGTCTGGGCAAACAATGCCAGCCCCTTGACCAGTGCCAGCACAATGATGGCGGGCGGCGCCAGCCAGATCACCTCGGCCGCGCGTCCATCGGCCAGAGCATTGAAAATATACCGTGTCAGAAGCGGATAGGCCGAGGCGGAACCCGCGACAACCGCCATCAGCGCGAAGGCGACCAGCAGACGTCCAAGATAGGGTCGCACCCACCCGCGCCACAACCGCAGCAGAATGGCGCGGCTGTCCGGCGCATCATGGTTCGGCATATTCGTCTGCGGATCGGGAGTCGAAGTCGTGGTCAAGAAAGCAATCCTGTTCTGCCCTGCGGTGACCCCGATCTGCCATGCGCCGTCAGGTTCAACATCATGTCTTCGCCACCGACTGGCTGGCCAGCACCGCGGCAACAACATCAAATGCCTGTGCTGCCGTGATGCGGGCAATGGCCCCCGGCTCACCAAAGCGGCCATCCGGTTCGGCAATCGGTATAATCACATCACTATAGTCCAACGGTCGGGATTGCGCAAAAATACCTGCCGCCGGCCGACCACAGGCAGCGGCAAGGTTCAGCAGGCTGGAATCATTGCCGACAAACAGCCGCGCCGCATTGATCAGGGCAATGGCCTCGTCGAGCGGTGCCGTATTTGCGATCAGATCGCCGGGTGCCGCCGGATCGGTGCGTATCGTATCGATGATCGGCTGTTCCGAAGGCGCACCCATCACGACAATCCGCAGGGATGGCGCAACATCCTTTATCCGTGCTGCCAATTCCGCAAAATGGGATGAAGGCCATTTGCGCTCTTCATCCATCGCGCCAATTCCCATCACCACCATGTCGCGAAGCCCTTCAGAAGGGACACCAAAGGCCGGGATGCCGACCTGATCGCACCAGAGGTCGGCGGCCTGCTGTGCGGTGGCCGTCGGCGGCATGCGCCATTCCGGGCTGGCCAGCCCGAACCCGTTCATCTCCGCGAATCTGGCAAGCTTGCGGGTCGGATGCTCGTAACGCGCCTCACGGTCAAGGAAGTCACCGCGATTCAGCCACCGCCGGCTGCCGCCAATGCCATAACCCCAGCGATTCCGGATGCCGGCCAGCCGGGCCGCCATCGCATAGGTGGCGCTGTGATGCAGTATCAGAACATGCTCAGCCTGGCTGCGCCGAAAGGCCGCCGCAAGCCGCAACAACCCTGCAGGACCATCATGCCGTCCCTTGCGGCCGCGCAGCGAGCGTTCGATCGACAGCCATTCGACAATGCCCTCGGTTCCGGCGAACAGGACTGGTGCCTTTGCCGTCGGCTTGCAGGCAAGGATGACATCGAAATGCGCCGCAAGATGATCGATCCAGGGTTTGTGCCAGACCATGTCACCAATACCGACAAGCGGCTGCACCACAAGCAGACGCGGGCGCACACCGCCACTATTTGCCATTAGGTCGCGCTGCAACGCCATGATCAGAGGCCCCTTGTCGGATCGCAAAGGCGGGTGATGTGCAATCGGCCGCCCCTGTCAGCTGGACGGCCACCGGCTCGCCGGTTATAACCGCAAGGCTGGCTTGGGGAAACCGTAATCAGTTCAGGTACCCGTTATCGTCACCGAGCCAAAGCGATACGGAATCTGGAACTGGACCCATGACATGCATTTTATTCACCCCGCCGGCGGCTTTTGTTTCCGGACCAGCCCGACCCGTTATGCTGAAGCGCTTGATAAGAACCAAGATCGGCCTGTTCTGCCTCAGCTGGATAGCTGCGTTGATTGTTGCTGCACTGATGGCAACGGTACGCTGGCGAACTGACAATCCTGACGGCCTGCGCAGCCTGCTGGCGGATCATGACGGATTCATCCTCGTCTTCTGGCATGAGCATATCCTGTCGATGCCTTGGCTTTGGCCACGACGTCACCCCATGACAGCGCTGCAATCACCGCACCCGGACGGCCGGATGCTGGCGCATACGGTCAATCATCTCGGTGTCAGAACGGTCTGGGGAAGCTCGAACCGCAACGCGCTGTCAGGGCTTCGCGGGCTGAAACGCGTTCTTGACCGGGGCGGCATCACCACCATCACCCCGGACGGTCCGCGCGGCCCGGCCCGACGCGCCGCGATGGGGCCGGTTGCGCTGGCACACCTTTCTGGCAAGCCCATTGTGCCTGTTGCCTGGGCAACAGACCGTTTCTGGCGCGCGCCGGGATGGGACGGCATGCGTATTCCAAAGCCTCTGTCACGCGGCGTTCTGGTTGTTGGCGACCCCATCGCGCCGCCAGCCACCGGGGATCGCTCGAACATGGAAGCACAGCTGAAAAGACTGGAAGCCGCCATGAATGACACGGCACGGACGGCGGACCGTCTGGTCGGCGCGGCGGATGGTCGGAGATGAGCGTGCCGGCAAGTTACAATCTGATGTGGCGGCTGGCACGCCCGGCGATTCCCGTCATCTTGAAACGCCGCGTTGCCGCCAGCAAGGAAGATCCGGCACGAATTGACGAGCGGTATGGCAGGTTTGATCACCGGTCCGACATTCCCCCATCACCGATATGGATCCATGCTGTCAGCGTTGGTGAAAGCGTTGGTGCGGTGGCGCTGGCGCGGGCGCTTCGCGCGCGGCGTCCCGATATCCCGCTTCTTGTCACGACAAATACCGTTACCGCTGCGGCGCGCATCGCATCACAACCTGCCGATCTCGGGCTGACACATCTGTTTCAGCCGCTTGACCATCCGGATATGGTTGACGGCTTTCTGCGCCATGTAAGGCCGCGCGGGGCGCTGTTCCTCGAATCCGATTTCTGGCCCAACCTGATCACCCGGACAGCGGCGGCAAACGTGCCTGTGGCACTTGTCTCCGCACAATTGTCAGACCGCGCCTTTGCCCGATGGACACGGCAGCGCAGACTTGCCAGCGCCGTCTTTGGCGCTGTCAAACTGGCGCTGGCAGTTGATAGCGAGCAGGCGCACAGGTTCGGCAAACTGGGCATGAACCCGCAAAATGTGCATGTTGGCGGGTCGCTGAAGCTGCCGCCGGCCATCGGCACTGTCGATGAAGGTCTGGTGTCAATGCTGGGACAGGCGGCAGGTGGCAGACGCATCCTTCTTGCCGCCTCGACCCATGATGGCGAGGACGGGGCGATTATTGACGCCGCAGCGACGCTTGGTGACAGCTGGTTTACCATCATCGCGCCGCGACACCCCGACCGCGGCGGTGCGGTGGCGTCACAATGTGCGGCTGCCGGTTTTGACGCGGCACAGCGAAGCACCGGCAGGGCCGCAGCACCCGGCGACAGCATCTATATTGCTGACACGCTTGGCGAGATGGACAGTCTTTTCAGCGTTGCCGACATCGTCTTTCTTGGTGGGTCACTGCAACCGCTGGGAGGACACAACCCTGTTGAACCGGCGGCATATGGGCTGCCGATCATCACCGGGCCCCATATTTACAAGAATCGCGCCGAATTCGCCGGATTGTCCGCGGCCGGTGTGGTCAGTGAGATTGCCGATGCCGGGGCGCTGGCTGCCGTGGCAAGGCAGGTCACAGACGATTCGGACAGGATGACACGGATCGCGCAGGCGGCGCGTGACTATGCGGCGCGGGCTGGTCAGCGGCCCGAATTCGCGGCAGACTCCTGTCTTGGCATTATCGAGGGAACAGGCAGCACAGCATGATGAAGACGCCGGCATTCTGGAGTCATCGCGGCATTGCCGCCATCTCGCTGTTGCCTGTAAGTCTGCTATGGCGTGCGGGCAGCGCGCTGAAACAGATTACAGCGCGTCCCGTCACGCCGTCGATTCCCGTCATCTGCGTTGGCAATCTGACAGCTGGCGGCACAGGCAAGACCCCGCTTGTCGGCTGGCTTGCCGACAGGCTGACCGAACGTGGCTGGACACCGGCAATTCTCAGCCGTGGATATGGCGGCAGCGCCACCAGACCTGTCTGGGTCGATCCAGCCGAACATGATGCGGACACTTGCGGTGACGAGCCGCTGATGCTGGCCGACGGGCGGCCGGTGATGGTGTCGCGTGACCGGGGCGCCGGCGCCCGCGCCATAGCTGCCGGTGGCACCCATGATGTCATCATCATGGATGATGGCATGCAGAATCCGACGCTGCGCCGCACCCTGACAATCGGTGTCTTTGACGGCGGCAGTGGCATCGGCAATGGCTGGTTGATGCCGGCCGGACCTCTTCGCACGCCCTTTGCCAACGGGCTGGCCGAGCTTGATATGGCGGTGATCAATGGCGATGACGAGACCGGGTTGACAGGGCGCATTGGCGATGCGGCACCGGTGTTCGCGGCCATGCTGCGCCCCGAGGCCAGCGTCATCGAATCCCTTGCCGACACGCCGCTTCTGGCCTTTGCGGGCATTGGCCGACCAGCCCGGTTCTTTGCCAGCATCGAGGCAATCGGCGGCCAGATCGCCAAGAAACTGTCATTTGCCGACCACCACCCCTATTCACAGCAGGATCTGGCACAGATTCAGGAAGACGCACAGCGTTATGGTGCCCAGATGATCACCACCCAGAAGGACTGGATGCGGCTTCCGGCCGACTGGCGCGCCCGTGTCATCATGCTCCCCGTCAGCGTGGAAATGCCTGGAGACATCGCCTTTCTCGACGCCATTGAGCAGCGGCTTGCCGAGGCCGGCTTCAAGGGGGTCATGCATGGGTGATCCATCTGGCGATACAGTCGCCACCGAGTTTGGCAGGGCTGTGGTCCGCAATGTTCGGAAGATTTTCATCTGGCCTCTGGAAGCCGCACTTGTCGTGCTGATCTTCGGGATTGCGCGTCTGCTTCCCCTGCCCGTCGCCAGCGCCGCCATGGGCGGGTTGTTTGCCGGTCTTGGGCCCCTCACGCCGTGGCAGCGGCGCGCGGCGCGGAATATGAGGCTGGCGATGCCTGAAATGACAGCCGGCGAGCAACGCCGCGCTCTGGCCGGCATGTGGTGGAACCTTGGTCGGGTGATTGGCGAGTTTCCGCATGTTCACAGAATGGTCGGACTTGGCAGGATCGAATTTGAGGGGCTGGAACATCTGCGCGATCTGCAGGGCGGCGCCATCCTTGTTGGCGCGCATATCGGCAATTGGGAGCTTGGCCCCTATGCCGCCCTGACGGAGGGGCACAAGGTGGCCGCGATCTACCGGCCGCTGAACAATCAGCTTCTTTCATGGCTGCTGGCGCGCCGCCAGGCCAATTATGGCGGCGACATCTATCGCAAGGGGCGCGAAGCGGCGCTTGGCATTGTCAGCACGCTTCGCAAGGGACAGGTCATGTGCCTTCTTGTCGACCAGCAGCTTCGCGAGGGGATGGCGGTGCCTTTCTTCGGGCATCCTGCCCAGACATCCATCAGCCATGTCAAGCTGGCCATCCGGAAACAGGTGCCGTTGATCTATATGCGTACGCAGCGGCTCGCGGGCAGCCGTTTCAGGGTCACCATCTCGCCGCCCATTGCGCTCCCCCCCTCGGATGATGATTCATCCGTGCTGGCGGTGGCATCGGAGATCAACCGCACCATTGAAAACTGGATCAGGGAAACACCGGACCAGTGGTTCTGGCCGCACCGGCGGTGGGGAAAGAACATTCAGCCGCCGGCCTGACAGTCACCGGCAGACAGGGTGGCTTGATTCACCGGACAGGTCTCACCCGATGGACAGATCAGATCAGATCAGATCAGACTGTCCTGAGTGTCGGAAGACGGTTTTTTCACTGCCTTGGGCCGCCGTGCCGGCCTTGCCGGTCCCTTATCGGATCCACCTGCCGGATCACCCTCGGCGTCAAGCCTTGCCGTGCGACCGCCATCGGCAAAGCGCACCGCCACCTCGGCGCCCGGCGGCGCCTCGGCAGCACGTTTCACAGGCCGGCCGTCAGGCGTGGTGACAAGAGCAAAACCACGTTCAAGAACACGTTCGAATGAATTGGCCTCAAGCAGGCGGCCCGCCTGGTCAAGCGCCACGCGCCGCCTGTCGAGCTGCATATCGACCAGCTGACCGAGATTCGACCCAAGCGTGCCAAGTCTGGCGCTGACCTCGGTAAAATGGCGCTCCGGCGGCCGCAGCCGCGCCCCCAGATCGGCCAGCCGCAGGGCTGTCGCGGACAGCCGCTGCTGAAGCCCACGCTCCAGCCCGGCAACGGCAAGGTCGACGGCCTGGGCGCGCCTTTCAACCATTTCCGCCGGATTGAGAAGGCCGCGTTCGGCGACACGGAGCGCCTGTGTCGCCCGGTCAAGCCGTTGTGCGATGCCACCACGGATACGCGCCTCGATCTCGGCGATCCGTGACAGCAGATCAGCCCGCACAGGCACCGCCATTTCAGCAGCAGCTGTCGGTGTCGGCGCCCGCTGGTCGGCAGCAAAGTCGATCAGCGTGGTGTCCGTCTCGTGCCCGATGGCCGATATCAGGGGAATCCGGCAATCACACACCGCGCGCACCACCTCTTCCTCGTTGAAGGCCCAGAGATCCTCGAGCGATCCCCCACCACGCGCCACAATCACCAGATCCGGTCGCGGCAGATCGCCCCCCGCCGGCATTGCATCGAAACCGCGGATGGCACGCGCCACCTGCCCGGCCGCATCAGGGCCCTGGACAAGGGTGCCCCAGACAAGCACCCGCACCCCGAACCTGTCGGTCAGGCGATGCAGGATGTCACGGATCACCGCACCGGTGGGGCTGGTCACCACACCAATGACGCCTGGCATGCGCGGGATCGGTTGTTTACGCTCGGCATCGAACAGCCCCTCGGCGGCTAGGCGACGGCGGCGCTCCTCAAGCTGTTTGAGCATTGCCCCTTCACCAGCCATTTCCATGGTCTGGACAACGATCTGGTATTTTGAACGACCGCCATAGATGGTCAGCTTGCCGGTGACAATCACCTCCAGCCCTTCTTCAGGCTGCACCGCCAGTGACCCGGCAACGGTTTTCCAGCACACCCCGTCAAGCGTGCTTCGGTCATCTTTCAGGGTGAAATAGAGGTGTCCCGACGCGGCACGGGTCGGGCGTGAGATTTCGGCCCTGATCCGCACAAAGTCAAACTGGCTTTCAACCGTTGCCTTGAGATGTTGCGCAAGCTCGGTGACAGTCAGGAAAGGTGGCGCGTTGGAACCGGTTTCATTCAGCGACCCGGCGGAGTCAACAGAACTGTCATCATGCATGGGCGGGCCTCTTTCTTAGCAGCTCGATCTTATGCCATATTGTGCGCCGGGCAAACCACCATGCCTGTCATCCACCCGAAGGATCATCCAAAAAGGACCACCTGATGAAAATACTTCTTATCGGCAGCGGCGGCCGTGAACATGCTCTTGCCTGGGCCATTGCCGGATCAGCGCTGACCGACGAACTGATCATCGCACCGGGAAGCGCCGCGATGGCATCGCTGGGCCGCTGTGTCGATGTCGGAGTGGACGATCTTGACGGGATGCTGGCGCTTGCCAACGACATCCAGCCTGATCTGGTTGTTGTCGGCCCCGAGGCACCCCTTGTCGCAGGACTTGTCGACAGGCTGACCGCCGCCGGGCACGCCGCCTTTGGACCGGACGCGAGCGCCGCACAGCTTGAAGGGTCGAAGGCGTTCGCCCGCGAGGCCTGCGCACGATTTGGCATTCCCCAGCCCGGATTCACCGTCTGTCGTGACATGGACAGTGCGATTGCCGCCATCACCGCTGTCGGCGGCGCCTGTGTGGTCAAGGCGGATGGGCTGGCCGCTGGCAAGGGTGTTGTTGTTGCCGACACCGCCGACGAGGCTGTCGCCGCGGCGACCGAAATGCTGGATGGCAGATTCGGCGAGTCCGGCAGGACATTGCTGATCGAAGAGCGGATTGCCGGGCCCGAAGCGTCGCTTTTCGCCTTGATCGACGGACCGAATGCCCTGTTCATGGGGAGCGCGCAGGACCACAAACGCGCCTTTGACGGCGACAAGGGGCCAAATACCGGCGGCATGGGCGCTGTTTCACCGGCACCGCGTCTGACCGAAGCGCTGCAAAGGCAGGTCATGGAACAGATCGTGGCACCACTTGCCACGGGCATGGCGGCTGAAGGCACGCCCTATCGGGGCATTCTCTATGTCGGGTTGATGCTGACCGACAGCGGCCCGCAGGTCATTGAATTCAACTGCCGTCTTGGCGACCCGGAAGCGCAGGTCATCCTGCCCCGGCTGCGCTCCGATCTGGTGGCGGCAATGCTTGCCACCATCGACGGCACGCTTGGGCATCTCTCGCTGCGGTGGGATGATGGCGCGGCGGTAACCGTAGTGATGGCAACAAACGGCTATCCGGGAGAGTATGAAAAGGGAAGCGTCATTGCCGGCACCGACACTGCCTGTGACGGGGATGATGTCATCCTGTTTCATGCCGGAACGACGATTGACGGTGACGGCACCCTGCGCGCGGCTGGCGGGCGGGTTCTGGCGGTAACCGGCCTTGGTAGCGATGTGGCGGCGGCCCGCAGCGCCGCCTATGACGCGGTTACGGCCATCGACTGGCCCGGCGGGTTCTATCGCCGCGATATCGCTGCCGGCCAGGGATAGCGATCAGCGTCGTTCGGCAAAAAAGGCGCGAAGAAGCGATGCCGACTTTGTTTCGGACAGACCCCCGTATATTTCGGGCCGGTGGTGGCAGGCCGCGCTGGCAAAAAACCTGACACCGGCCTCGACCGCGCCAGCCTTGACGTCATGCGCGGCGAAATAGAGCCGCCGGATCCGGGCCAGCGAGATGGCCCCGGCGCACATCGTGCATGGCTCCAGCGTCACCCAGAGATCGCACCCGTCAAGCCGTTCATCACCCCGCACGGTCATCGCCATGTCGAGCGCCACCAGTTCGGCATGCCGCAGCGCGTTCGAGTCGCGCTTCATGCGGTTCTGCGCCAGCGCGATGACAGCACCCGACGGATCGGTCACAGCAGCGGCCACAGGCACCTCTCCCGCCACGCCGGCAGCCTCGGCCTCGGCCAGAATCAGCGCCATGATGTCGGGACGTTCAGAGGATTCGGTCATGCCGTTCTTGTGGCATAGACACCGGCGATTTGCAAAGCGTGGGAATTGCGAGTAACACGAGCCATATGAGCGACAAACCCTCCTTTACCCTCGACGGACCCGCCGCATCGGAACGGATTGCCAAACATATCGCGCGCGCCGGTATCTGTTCACGCCGGGAAGCCGAGAAACGGATCGAAGATGGCCGGGTCACCGTCAATGGCGAGACTGTGACGAGTCCGGCGCTGAATGTCAGCGCCGCCGACAGCATCACCGTCGATGGCAAGCCGCTTCCCACGCGCCAGCCGGCACGCCTGTGGCGCTATCACAAACCGCGTGGCCTGATTGTCACCGCACGGGATGACAAGGGACGCCAGACCATCTTTGACACCTTTCCCGACACCATGCCGCGGGTGCTGTCGGTTGGCAGGCTCGATCTTGATTCCGAGGGGCTGCTTCTGCTGACCAATGATGGCGATCTGGCGCGGCATCTGGAACTTCCCAGTACGGGATGGAGCCGCAAATACCGGGTTCGTGTACAGGGACAGGTTGATCCCGAAGCCCTGCCACGGCTTGCCGACGGCATCACCATTGACGGTATTCGGTATGGAAAGGTGGCAGCCCAGCTCGACCGGCAGATGGCCAGCAACGCCTGGCTGAGCATCGCCATTCGCGAGGGCAAGAATCGCGAAGTGCGGAAAATCATGGAGCATCTTGGGCATCATGTCAGTCGCCTCATCCGGGTTTCCTACGGCCCCTTCCAGCTTGGTGATCTGGCTTCCGGCGCGATTGAACCGGTAAAGCCGCGGGTGCTTGCCGATCAGCTGGGGCTGGTGCCGGAGACGCCAACATCACAGGGCGGAGATGCGGCGCCAACCGCCAACCGCCATCGCAAAAAGCCATTTCGAGGACCACGACATGCGGATCATCGCCGGCCGACATCGCGGCACAAAACTGGCCCAGCCCGGCGGCGCTGACACCAGGCCGACCGGCGACCGGGTGCGCGAATCGCTTTTCAACATTCTTGAAGGCGGTCGTTTCGGTGATGTGCTGCGAGGGGCCATCGTCATTGATGCCTTTGCCGGCACCGGTGCGCTGGGGCTTGAAGCGCTGTCGCGCGGCAGTGCCCAGGCAAGTTTCATCGAACGTGACCAGGCCGCGCTGTCGGTTCTTCGCGCCAATATCGCCCGGCTTGGCCGCGCCGATGACAGCCGGGTCATTGCCGGCGACGCCACCTCGCTGGCCAGATGGCAGGGCATGCCGGCGTCACTTGTCTTTGCCGATGCGCCCTATGGCAGCGGTGACGGACTCGGCGCGGCAGCGCGGCTTGTGGATATCGGGGCTGTGGCAGCAGGTGCGCTGATCATTCTGGAGACCGAAAAATCCGAACAGCCCGACAGCGCGGCGCTGACGGCAGCCGGCCTGACGCAGATGGATGATCGCCGCTATGGTCGGGCCAGACTTCATTTTCTGCAATCCGCCATCTGACGGGATTCATCAGCGACGCCCGAACAGCCGTTCCACATCGGCAAGTGAAAGCCGAACCCAGGTCGGACGCCCATGATTGCACTGTCCGGAATTTGGTGTGTCTTCCATTTCCCGCAAAAGCGCGTTCATCTCGGCATCGTTGAGCCGCCGCCCGGCCCGCACCGACCCGTGGCAGGCCACTGTCGCCAGAACGTGTCCGATCTTGTCTTCCAGAACCTGACTGCCACCAAGCTCGACCAGCTCTTCGGCGATGTCGCTGACAAGGCGCGTTGCATCCGGCGTCCCGAGAAGAGCCGGGATGCCACGAACCAGAATACTGCCCTCGCCAAAGCCTTCGATCTCCAGCCCCAGCCCGGCCAGAAACCCAGCTTCGTCGAGAACCGCCTGCCGCTGATCGGATGGCAGATCCACAACCTCGGGGATCAGCAGCGCCTGGACCGCCACCCCATCGGCGGCAAGCGCCGCCTTCATCCGTTCCATCACAAGCCGTTCATGCGCGGCATGCTGGTCGATGATGGTTATGCCGTCGCGTGTCTCGGCAACAATATAGGTCTTGTGAAGCTGTGCCCGCGCCGCGCCGAGAAGCGTGTCGTCACCGACAGTGTCGTCTGCCTGATCTCCTGTTGATCGGGCGGTCGGCGGCATGTCACCGGCAAGCGAAGACTGTACCGGCTCTGTCAGCGGTGCCTGCCAGTCGGCAACCGGCCCGGCATAGGCTGGTGCCGGTGGGGCCGCAAATCCCCGGCTTCCGGCGCGCCCGGATCCGGAAAACAGCCGTGTTGCCGTCGTCGCGCCCTCTGCCGTTGTCTGCACCCCATGATCGCGAAGCTGTGCCGATATCGCCCCGACAAGAAGCGAGCGCACGCCCGACGCATCACGGAACCTGACTTCCGACTTCGCCGGATGGACATTGACGTCAAGAGCCGTTGCCGGCAGATGAAGGAACAGCGCCGCCATCGGATAGCGCCCACGCGGCAAGGTATCGCCATATCCGGCACGCACCGCCCCAAGCAGCGAACGATCCTGAACCGGACGGCCATTCACGAACAGGAAGATCGAGGCTGGTGTCGGCCTGTTCATTGTCGGCAGGCCCGCCAGCCCGCCAAGCATTGCCTCGTCCCGTCTGGCATCAATCACCAGCGCCTCGGCCCCGAATGTACGTCCCAGGACATCGGACAGGCGGCGCTGCAGACCCGTGTCGTCATCCGATTGCGGCGCCAGATCAAGAAGCGCCCTTCCATCGCCTTTCAGGGTAAACCCCACCCCGGGCCAGGCCATCGCAAGACGCCTTACGATATCAAGACAGCGCCCCTGCTCGGTGCGCTCGGTCTTCAGGAATTTCAGCCGCGCCGGAACCGCCTTGAACAGCTGCCGGACCTCGGCAGTGGTGCCGCGGGCAAGAGCCGCCGGTTGGGGCGGCGCAACGCGTCCGGCATCGACAGTGATCTGCCAGGCATGAGGCTCATCAGCGGTGACAGAAGTAATGGCAAGCTGCGACACCGCCCCGATCGACGGCAGGGCCTCGCCGCGAAATCCCAGAAACCTGATCTCGTCAAGCCGACTGTCGGGAAGCTTTGATGTGGCATGGCGCCGGATTGCCAGCGACAGGTCGGCAGGCGACATGCCATGCCCGTCGTCACGGACTATGATTTCGTCTATGCCGCCGCGTTGCAGCGTGATGTCGACGCGGCTGGCGCCGGCATCAAGGGCGTTTTCGACAAGTTCCTTGAGAGCGCTCGCCGGTCGTTCGACAACCTCTCCGGCAGCAATCTGATCAACCAGCGTGTCGGGAAGTTGCCGGATCCCGGACATATGGCTAGTTGCCGATCGTTACCGACTTGTCATCGAGAACGTCCAGCGCCGGCGATCCGCCATCGGTGGCGGACTTGCCTTCACGAATAGCACGGCGAAGCCGCTGATCCTCGGCGAATTTGTCAAGCACAGGCCCGATATCCGGAAGGCCGCCAAACAGGATCTGCAACGGGATGCGTCTTTCGAAACGGATGCCGTAGGTTTCCTCGTCAACAATTTCGCGGATGTTTTCGGGCACCGCGGCAAAATTGAACAGCTGCTCGTAATTGTCGGCCGCCCTGCCCTCGCTCGCCCCGAGAGCGGCGGCGGCAACCGACCGTGCATCGATCGGGCTGTCATTCGACGTGGCAGCCTTCGGCGCGGTTTCGGTCAGCTGTTTCGAGCTGGCAAAGAAATTCGGGGGCAGCGACAATGGGGGGCGGACAACCACCTCGAATTCATCAGGCGATGATTTTTCCTCGCCGATGGCCTTGCGAAACCCGGTGCATCCGCTGGCCGCAAGCCCGAACCCGGCAAGCAGGAGGCAGGTTACCGCCACACGACCGGCGCGGCGGCGTATCCGGGGATTGTTGTGGTCTGCACCAGCCAGGGCCGGATTGTTCGAATAGGTCATGTCGGTCCATTCTCTCGCTCGACAAACAGGCTGACGATCCACAACAACGCCCCGACAGTAATCGCGGCGTCGGCGATATTGAACGCCGGCCAATGCCATGTTTGAACATAAACGTCGATAAAATCAACCACCTTGCCAAAGCGAACACGATCCAGTGCGTTGCCAACAGCACCGCCGGCGATCAACCCGGCCCCAAAGCGTTCCAGTCGTTGAAAAGCCGGCGCCTTCCAGACCATCCATGCCGCCACCGCAAAAGCCAGCACAGTCAACAGCAGCGGCATCACGCCGCCGGCGTCGGCCAGCATGCCGAAACTGATGCCGGGATTCCAGACAGGCACGAAATTCAGGAACGGCAGGACTTCAACACGTTGCGGCGGATCGAAGATCCAGCCGAGCATCAGCTGTTTGGTCACCAGGTCGGCGACAAGCACCGCCAGCCCGGTCACCAGCACCGGACGGCGGCCATTCAGCCCTTGTGTATCGTCAGGTTCCTGCATTCACCACATCATCGCAGCGCTGACAGATTTCCTGACTGTCCGTGACCTCCGGCATGACCCGCCAGCACCGGGCACATTTGTCACCGCTGGCCGTGGCGAAGGCCACCGCCACATCCTTGACACCTTCCAGCCGAAAAGCGTCGGCAGGTGCCGCGTCGGTGCTGATATCCGCAGCCGAGGTGATGAAAAGACTTGCCGCATCCTCGCCCTCGAAGGCGGCCGCAAGATCGGCACTTACATGCACGGTCGGGGCCGCCTGAAGCGAGGCCCCGATGGCGCCGTCATTACGCGCTGTCTCAAGCGCGCTTGTCACCACCTGACGAACCTGCCGGATAGAGTCCCAGCGCGCGCCAAGCGCCGGATCAAGCCAGGCCGCGGGAATCGCATCATAGCTGCGAAGATGGACCGAGTTTTCCATGTCCTGAACCCGCGACTGCCAGGCTTCCTCGGCGGTGAAACACAGAATGGGCGCCAGCCACGCCGTCAGCCGTTCGAACACCTCGTTCATCACTGTCCGGCAGGCGCGGCGCTCGACCGAATCCAGCGCGTCACAATACAGGCGATCCTTGCGGATTTCGAAATAGAAGGCCGACAGATCGCTGTTGCACAGGGTGTGAAGCTCGGTGAAGATGCCGTGGAAATCATACCCTTCGGTCAGCACACGGATACGATCGTCAATCTCCGCCAGCCGGTGCAGAACCCACCGCTCGAGAGCCGGCATCTGATCATGACCCACGGCCTCGTCAGCGGTAAAGCCATCCAGCGCGCCGAGAAGATAGCGAAGCGTGTTGCGGAACCGGCGATAGCTGTCGGTTGTCCGCTTGATGATTTCCGGCCCAATCCGCAGATCATTGTAATAATCGGAACTGACCACCCACAACCGCAGGATATCGGCACCATTCTGGTCCATGATCTTCTGGGGCGTGACCACATTGCCAAGCGATTTTGACATCTTGCGGCCCTGTTCATCCAGCACGAAACCATGTGTCAGCACACCCTTGTACGGCGCAACACCGCGTGTCGCGCAGGATTGCAGCAGCGATGAATGGAACCAGCCACGATGCTGGTCCGAGCCTTCGAGATAGAGGTCGGCCGGGCTTGCCAGATCGTCACGTTCTTCCAGCACGAAGGCGTGCGTCGAGCCGGAGTCAAACCAGACATCGAGAATGTCGACGACCTTTTCAAAATCATCGGGATTGTAGTCCGGCCCGAGGAAGCGCGATGAATCCGAGGCGAACCAGCAATCAGCGCCTTCCTCGCGCATCGCGGAGACAACGCGGTCGATCACCGCCTGATCACGAAGCGGCTCGCCGGTGGCCTTGTTGACAAAGATGGTGAGCGGCACGCCCCAGGCGCGCTGGCGCGACAGGCACCAGTCGGGACGCTGCTCGATCATCGAGGTCAGGCGACGCTGGCCAGCCGGCGGATAGAAAGCTGTCTTGCCAAGTTCGGCAACGGCGGTGGCGCGAAGGCCATGCGATTCCATGGACACGAACCATTGCGCCGTATTGCGATAGACAAGCGGTGCCTTGGACCGCCAGGAATGCGGATAGGAATGGAAAAGCTTGCCGATGCCGATCACACCGCCATGTTCCGCCATGATCTCGGCGATCTTCTGATTGTCACGCAACACATGAAGGCCTGCAAAGACCGGCAGATGGTCCATCAGACTGCCATCCTCCGCCACCGTGTCGGGAAGCGGGATGCCATGTTCAAGATGCGCCAGTTCGTAATCCTCGACACCGTGACCCGGGGCGATATGGACAAAGCCTGTTCCCTGCTCGGTGGTGACATAATCGGCAAGCAGCATCGGCACGTCATGGTCATAGCCATGCTCATGCATCGGATGACGCGAGACCGTGCCTTCGATATCGGTGCCTTTCAGTGTCGCCAGCGTTTCGGTTTCGGCAATGCCGATGGCGGCTGTCACCTCGGCAACAAGATCCGTCGCCAGACAGATCACATCACCCCTGGTCGCCAGCGCCCCCTCGTCCAGCGCGGTGATCCGCAATACCGAATAGTCGATGTCGGCACCGCAGGCCATCGCCCGGTTGCCCGGCATGGTCCAAGGGGTCGTTGTCCAGATAACGATGTTCGCACCTTCCAGCGCCGGATGGCTTGGTGTCTGCACCGGAAAGCGCGCATAGATGGTGACAGAGGTATGATCCTGATATTCGATTTCCGCCTCGGCAAGCGCCGTCTTCTCGACCGGTGACCACATCACCGGCTTGGCACCGCGATAGAGGCTGCCATCCATCACCAGGCGTCCCAGTTCGCCGGCGATTGTCGCCTCGGCTTCAAAGGCCATCGTCGTATAGGGGTTGTCCCAGTCACCAAGCACACCAAGGCGCTGGAATTCATCGGACTGCACGGCAAGCCAGTGGGCGGCGAAATCACGGCATTCCTGACGGAATTCCTTGACCGGCACCTCGTCCTTGTCCTTGCCCTTCTTGCGGTATTGCTCCTCGATCTTCCATTCGATCGGCAGACCATGACAGTCCCAGCCAGGTACATAGTTGGCATTCTTGCCAAGCATCGACTGTGACCGGTTGATGACATCCTTGAGGATCTTGTTCAGCGCGTGGCCGATATGAAGCTGCCCGTTGGCATAGGGCGGACCGTCGTGAAGCACGAAAAGTTCGGCATCGGCGCGGGTTTCGCGAAGCCGCCTGTAGATATCGATCTGCTGCCACTGGGCCAGGATTTCGGGTTCTTTTTGTGGCAGGCCACCCCGCATTGGAAAGTCGGTCCGCGGAAGGAACACCGTTTCTTTGTAACTCATCGCAAGCTGTCTCGCTTTCCAATCATCTTGTCCGGCAGGCTCTGACCTGGCGGCTGGTCTATTCAGGCTGTCTGTCTGATGGGGGGCAGAAGGGCCCGCGCCGCGCGGGCATCCTTTGCAATCTGGGCCGTCAATTCATCAATGCCGGTAAATTTGCGCTCGGGGCGGATAAAGGATTTCAGGCCAATGGCAAGCCGGCGTCCATAAAGGTCGGGCTGCTGGTCGAACAGATGCGCCTCGCACAGCACGCCGCGATCCTCGACTGTCGGTCGCACGCCGATATTGGCCACACCATTGCCGAGAAGCCGGAATGGCTGGCCCGGCGCCGCGTCATAGATCTGAACCGCATAGACCCCGAAGGCCGGATGCAGCAGATTGCCGAGCGGGATGTTGGCTGTCGGAAACCCGATGGTGCGACCCCGCTGGTCGCCAAGCTGCACAACACCCGTCACCGACCAGTCATGGCCCAGCATTTCTGCCGCACGCTCCGGTTCACCATCCTGAAGGGCGGCCCGCACACGGCTTGATGTGATTACGGCGCTGTTGGGATCGGACAGCAACGGCACAGCGGTGGCGCTGATGCCGATACCGGCACCAATGTCATTGATCGTTGCGATATCCCCGCCACGCCCGCGACCAAAGGCAAAGTCCGACCCGGCAAACAGCGCCTTTACGCCCAGCGCCGGCAGCACCGATGTAACAAAGCCCGCGGCATCGGTGCAGCGCAGATTGTCATCGAATCTGACATGGATGATCCGGCTGACACCAAGGGCCGAGATCAGCCTGTCCTTTTCCTGCCTGTCGGCAAGGTGGAACGGCGCGTCATCCTGCCGGAAAAATTCACGAGGGTGGGGATCAAAGGTGACAACCGCCGAGGCAAGGCCATGCGCCCGCGCCGCTTCGATGGCAGACGAGATCACCTCGGCATGCCCGCGGTGGACACCGTCGAAATTTCCGATTGCGGCAACCAGCTCCGGCCCACCCAGAGGGGGGTGGCCGACACTCCAGTCGATGGTTTCGCAGTTTTGATTGTAGCTAGGATCCATGGCGCGGCACTATATCGTGCAACCTGCCCGAATATCAACGCTCGAACGTGCTTTAATTTCTGCGTCGGCAGAACCTGTCAGGCTGACGGAAGAGACCGGAAGCTGCCAGCTGTCGGGCGAATTGCCGCTCCGCCTCCAGCAGAGGTTGGCGATGACAGGGGCCGCGTCTATACTTCACACCAAGGGCGTCCGGTGCAGATGATCAATCCGGGGCATCCGATTTCGCAACTGCAGGGTCGCGGCATGAACGACATATCTCTCAGCACACTTTCAGACAGTCTTGGCGTGTCGACATTGTTGACCGAACAGACGCTGACCCTGGCCACCGAATATGGGCTGAACTTTCTGGCGGCACTGATCACCATCATCATCGGCGTGTGGGCGTCGCGGCGGTCCAGTGCGATGCTTCGCGACTGGCTGACAGGATCAAGCCGCTTCGACAAGACGCTGGCCCCGATCCTGGCCGCGCTTGTGCGGTATCTGATCCTGACGCTTACTGTCGTCGTTACCCTTGGCAATTTCGGGGTTGAGACAACATCGATCATCGCCGTTCTCGGTGCCGCCGGCCTTGCCATCGGCCTGGCCCTGCAGGGTACATTGTCGAATGTTGCCGCGGGGCTGATGCTGCTGTTTCTGCGGCCTTTCAAGATCGGGGACTGGGTCGAGGCTGCCGGCGTGTCCGGGTCGGTGCGGGAAATCGGTCTTTTCACCACCATCATCGACACATTCGACAATGTGTATATCAGCGTGCCGAATTCGGCCATCTGGACATCCAATATCATCAACCATGCGCGCTATGGCACAAGGCGGCTCGATCTTGATATCGGCGTCAGCTATGACAGCAACCTCGACGAGGTCGAGGCGGCGATGATGGAACTTGCCGAGGATGCCCGTGTCCTGGCGGATCCGGCACCGCGATTCCTGGTTGTCAGCTATGGCGACAGCGCCATCAATGTGCGGCTTCGCGCCTATGCGGAATATGATGATTTCTTTGATCTTTACTGGGACCTGAACCGCAGGCTGAAAGGTGTTCTCGATGCGCGGGGAATCGATATTCCCTTCCCGCAACGGGTTATTCGCCATATTGGCGACGGTTCCTCGCCAGCGGAGGGTGACGAGGGTTATGACGGATGAACCAATCCTGAAAGTTACCCGCGAAAGCCTGGCTTCTGGCACCATCATGAAAATGGCGAATGAGCGCAATGACGGTGCTGTCGATATTGCGTCTGAAGACGAACTTTACGCCTCGCGCCGCCAGCTCGTCCCGGATGATGCCGATTGCTCCGACATCTGGATTTTTGGCTATGGCAGCCTGATTTTCAATCCGGTGATCGACTATGTCGAACAATCACCCGCCCGCATATATGGCAATCACCGGCGGTTCTGCCTGTGGACACGGCTTGGCCGTGGATCGCCCGACTGTCCGGGGCTGGTGCTGGCGCTTGACCGCGGCGGCAGCTGCACCGGGGTTGGGTTTCGGCTCAATCCCGAAACGGCGATTTCCGAGCTTGATCTGCTGTGGCGTCGCGAGATGATCACCATGGCCTATCGCGCGCGGTGGCTGACGCTGCATACCCCGCAGGGTCACAAATCTGCGATCGGATTTGTCGCCAGACCGGAACGACCGAATTATGCCGCCCCGATGTCGATCGAGGATGAGGCTGGCGTGATCGCCGCCGCAAGCGGCTTTATCGGGCCATGCCGCGACTATCTTTTCGATACGGTCGCAGCGCTTCGCGAGAATGGCATTTCGGATCCGCATCTGGAAAATCTGACACAACATGTCAAGCAGAGGCTTGCCAGTGACGGGGGGGTCGGTTAGTACCGTGGCTGGAACATGCGAGTGTGGCGGAATTGGTAGACGCAGTGGATTCAAAATCCACCGCCCGCAAGGGCTTGGGGGTTCGAGTCCCCCCACTCGTACCATCACCCTGCATCATCTTTCAGGGCATCATCTCTCAGGGATTTGACCGAGGCCCGTGATGACATCACTCTGGCGCTACTGCAAAGACCGGTATGACAATGTCATAGGCATCGCCGGGACGGCTGCCGCCGAACGTCTGATGTGGCTGTTTGCGGTGCTGGAATCGATCATCATCCCGATACCCGTCGACCCGCTTCTGGTCGCCACGGTGCTGGCCAGACCTGCGGCATGGATCCGGCTGACCGCTGGATGCACCATCGCCTCGATCATTGGTGGCGGGCTTGGCTGGGCGCTTGGTGCGGGTCTTGGTGTCGGCATCGAACAGATCCTGGCCATGCTGCCACATGTCATTGCCGCGCCGGAGAAATTCGCCGCCGTTCAGGACGGGTTCGTCACCTTTGGCATTATCCTTGTCTTTATCGGCGCCTTCACCCCGCTTCCCTACAAGGTTATCGCCGTCAGTGCCGGAATTGCCGGCTTTGCGCTGGTGCCATTTCTTGCCACCTCGCTTGTCGGTCGCGGCCTGCGCTTTGCCATTGTTGCCGGCATTGCCCGCCACCATGGCGATGCGCGCATTGTCATGGCCCTGCTCAGCACACTTGTCTTTCTGATTGGAGGCGCGCTGTGGCTGGTCCATTGACACCTGCACCCCGCCCTTCGCTTGGTGCCGAACTGTCGGTAATCCTGGCGCCCCGAAACGGGCTGATCATCTGCGCCGGTATCTCGGTCGCACTTCTGATCGGGGCTTTCCTGTTTGAATATGTCGGCGGCATGGCACCCTGCAGCCTGTGCATCTGGCAACGCTGGGCGCATGTCGGGGTGATCGCCGCCGCCGGTATCGGGGGTTTGATGCTGCCAGCCCGTATAGGCCTGCTTGGCGTCGCCGCCGCCGCGCTGGCAAGCTTTGCCGTGGCCGGCTATCACGCCGGGGTCGAATGGTCACTGTGGGACGGACCGACAGGATGCACGGCAAATCTGGCGTCGGGGGCGAATATGGCGGATCTGGTCGACCAGCTTCTGGCGACGCCTGTTGTCCGCTGCGACGACGTGCCATGGTCCCTGTTCGGACTCTCGATGGCAGGGTGGAATGCGTTGTTCAGCCTCGATATCACCGCTGTGGCGATACTGGCTTACATCTTTGGTGGACGCATAGCGAGACAGACATGACGGAATTTTCCAGACCCGTCGCCGGGCGGCGCGATATCGAACGGTTCCTGCGGGTTGATCATGCCGGCGAGCGGGCCGCACAACAGATCTACCGCGGTCAGCTTGCGGTGCTGCGCAACCACGCCACCGGCCCACAGATCCAGCATATGATGGAACAGGAAGTCGAACATCTCGAGGCGTTTGAATCCCTGCTGAATGAACGCCGGGTGCGACCATCACTTTTCGACCCTGTCTGGGGCGCGGCGGGCTTTGCGCTCGGCGCGGTAACAGCGGCGATGGGGCCAAAGGCCGCCATGGCCTGCACGATTGCCGTTGAGGAGGTCATTGGCGAGCATTACGCCAAACAGGCGGACCAGCTTGGCGACGAGGAAGCAGAGCTTCGCAGCACCATTTCAAAGTTTCGCGATGATGAGCTGGAGCATCGTGACATCGCGGTCGATCATCGCGGACGCGAGGCCATGTTCTATGCAGCACTGAAAGCGGTGATACAGCAAGGGTGCCGCACCGCCATCAAGATCGCCGAACGGGTCTGATCGAAAGGCCGGCGGCCCCGCGGATCACGCCGCCGCTCAGCTCTGCTGAAGTTCGGAATCCCAGTACAGATAGTCCCGCCAGGACTCATGGAGATAGTTCGGGGGAAAGCCGCGGCCATTTTCCTGCAACTGCCAGATATTGGGTGCCGCCGGGCGTTCCAGCGGCATCATCCCGCATTGTTCCGGCAGCAGATTGGCCTTGCGAAGATTGCACGGGCTGCAGGCCGCCACAACATTTGTCCAGGTCGTGCGCCCGCCGCGTGACCGCGGTACGACGTGGTCAAAAGTCAGGTCGGCGGCGGCATGGCCGGTGCCACAATACTGGCATGTAAATTTGTCACGCAGAAACACGTTGAAGCGGGTGAAGGCCGGGTTGCGCATCTGCGGCACATATTCCTTCAGCGCGATCACCGACGGCAGCTTCATTTCCATTGAAGGCGAGCTGATCGAAAAGTCATACTCGCTGACGATCGTCACCCGGTCGAGACACACCGCCTTGACCGCGTCCTGCCAGGACCAGAGTGACAATGGAAAGTAATTGAGCGGGCGGAAATCTGCATTCAGGACAAGAGCCGGTGCGAAACTGCCTGCGTTCATCATGTCCCCCGTGTGGTTCAACCCTCACCAACCACCAGCAAAACATGTCAGCGCCAGAAAGACAAGTCTTCCACTATATATTGCGCACCGCGACACAGTGGCCGCTAAATATTGCGGAAGACTGACGGGTCGGCCGGCAGCTGCCGCGACCAGATCGTCAGTCGGGCAGATGTATGGCCAGGAAATCGATTGCCTGTGTCAGCGCATCCGGATCGATGCCATGTCCCAACCCCGGACGTGTCACGCAGGCAGCCTCGATGCCATGCGTTGCCAGAATCTCCGACGCGGATCCCATCATGGCAAAGGGTACCACCTGGTCATCGGTGCCATGAACCAGCATCACCGCTGGCCGGCCCTCAATATCCGCTATATCGCCAACGCCGAGAAGCGCGCCCGAGAAGCTGACAACAGCCTGTGGCCGGTCGGCCATATGCAGCCCGCAATGCAGGCTCATCATCCCGCCCTGTGAAAATCCAGTCAGCGCCACAGCCGTCATATCAAGCTTCAGCTCAGCGATCGCGGCTGCCACCGCGCCTTCGATCACCGCTGCCGCGGCGGCCGGACCATCGGTTGTATCGGCAAGGTCAAACCATTGTCTGCCCATCGGGTTCATCGAGCATGGATCGGGTGCATTGGGAATGAAAAAGGCCGCACCCGGAAAGCGAAGCGACATCGGATAGGCAAGGTCCGCAAGGTCACTGGCATCGGCCCCCCAGCCATGCATGATGATGATCAGGCTCGACGGCATGCCGCCGCGCGCCGGTTCATTGAAATGGCCGTTCAGCCCGCCAAAGCTCTTCATCATCATCCGGTCCCCCTTACACCCCGCCACGGTTCATACAACGTCACGGTTCACTTACCACCACGCTGGCAAGAGGCTACACCCGACCGCCCTATCTGGTCTATATTCGCGGGCATATGGGCAGACGACGACGCCCGCCACAGCCACGAACAGGAACCCCGTGACCGTTTCTTCGTCACCACAGACCCCCGTCACGCGGTTTGCGCCAAGCCCGACCGGCCTTTTGCATCTTGGCCATGCCTATTCCGCGCTTGTCGCCTCGCGGCTCGGCAATGGCTATATCCTGCGGATCGATGACATAGACCATACGCGGTGTCGTCCGGAATTCATCGACCGGATCTATCGCGACCTTGAATTCCTTGGCCTCCCCTGGCGGGGAGACCCCGTATTCCAGAGCCGCCGGCTCGCTCTCTATGATGATGCGCTGGCCAGTCTGCAGGCGCGCGACCTTGTTTATCCCTGCTATCTGACGCGGGCGGAACTTGCCGACGTACTGTCCGCACCGCAGGAAGCGCCGCTGGCAACGGACAGCGTCCTTTCGACGAGCGAGGCGGAACGGCGATCGGAACAGGGGATGTCGCCCGCCTGGCGACTGCGGACCGGCCATGCGCTCGACCTTGTCGGAGATATCACCTGGAATGATCTTGCCACCGGCCAGCGCCGTCCCGTTGACATGTCCAGCCACGGCGATGTGGTTGTTGCCCGACGAGATATCGGCACCTCCTATCACCTGTCGGTTGTGGTGGATGATTCGCTGGATGGCGTCACGCTTGTCACACGCGGCGCCGACCTTTTGGAAAGCACCCATGTGCATCGGTTGCTGCAGGCGCTTCTGGACCTGCCCTCTCCGGACTATTTCCATCACCGGCTTGTGCGGGATGAAGCCGGAAGCCGCCTTGCCAAGCGCCATGACGCGCAGAGTATCCAGCAGCTGCGTGACGCGGGTCATCGGGCTGAAGATATTGTCGCATCTCTTCCGGATGTAACAGTTCCATTACATTTTGCAGTCGATTTTTGAAATTCAACTGAATGTTTTTACATTGTTTTTTACAAATAGTTGCGCCGGTGATTTTTTTGCCGAAATGCCGTCAAGCCGGGGTTGACGGAGCCATGCTGCAAGCGCATATACGCCCTGCACGGCGAGATGCTGTGCGTTTCCTCCCTAAACTCGGCCGTGAGATATCTCACGGCCTTTTTTTTGCGCAAGACGACAAGCGCAAGACGACAATCTGTAACACGGCAATCTGATGGTGTTCAGGGTGCCGTGTCGGGGTGCGACGTGTCGTTCCTTGCCAACCCCGAAGCCACCGGCGTAGCATGTGTGAAATTCATGGAGAGACGCCATTATGCCGCTCACAGACGCCGCGCCAGCCAGCTCGACAGGTCAATTGATCGACCCGTACGGCCGCACCGTTGAATATCTCCGCGTCTCGGTGACGGATCGCTGTGATTTTCGCTGTGTTTACTGCATGGCAGAGGAAATGACCTTTTTGCCAAAGGCAGACCTTCTGACACTTGAAGAGCTGGAGATCATGTGCCGGCGGTTCATGGCCGCAGGTGTTCGCAAAATCCGGCTGACCGGGGGCGAGCCGCTGGTCAGACGCAACATCATGCAGCTGATCCGCGCCCTCGGTGCCGAGGTCAAGGCCGGCCAGCTGGACGAGCTGACAATCACCACCAATGGCAGCCAGCTGGTGAAAATGGCAGACGATCTGTTCGATGCCGGGGTGCGGCGCGTCAATATCTCGCTCGACACTCTGGATCCGGACAAATTTCGGCAGATCACGCGGTGGGGTGATCTCGACAAGGTTCTGGCCGGACTGCGCGCCGCACAGTCGGCCGGGCTTGCCGTCAAGATCAATGCCGTCGCGCTGAAGGGCGGCAATGATGCCGAGCTTGGCGACATGCTGGCCTGGTGCGGTGATGAAGGCTTCGACATGACGATTATCGAGGTCATGCCGATGGGTGACATCGGCACCGAGAACAGGCTTGATCAATATCTGCCGCTGTCACGTGTGCGCGCCGACCTGTCGAAACGCTTCACCCTGACAGATATCCCCTTCCGTACCAGTGGCCCGGCCCGCTATGTCAAAGTCGAGGAAACCGGGCGCAAGCTTGGATTCATCACCCCGCTGACACATAATTTCTGCGAAAGCTGCAATCGGGTGCGGGTGACCTGCACAGGACAGCTCTATATGTGCCTCGGGCAGGATGACAATGCGGATCTGCGGCGTGCCCTTCGCGATGGCGGTGAGGCGGCGCTTGATGACTCGATCGCCGAGGCCATCGGGCGCAAACCCAAGGGCCATGATTTCATCATCGACAGACGTCACAGCGACCCGGCGGTCAGCCGCCATATGAATGTGACGGGTGGCTGACCCCGGCGGGGCTAATTCAGGTGGGGCGAATTCAGGCGGGGCGAATCCTGTTTGGCGATTTTCAATCGGAACAGGATCAGACGACTGATGCAGCCTGTCGTCGCTGCGCCAATCCCAGCCAGACCAGCGCCAGCGACAGCACGGTGACCGGAACAAGAGCCGCCAGGCTGACGGCATCCCATCCAAGCTGGCTGTGAATGGCCCCGGCCGACAGCGAGGCAACAGCCACGGTCGTGGTCGTGGCAAGATCGGCAAATCCCTGAACACGTCCGCGTTCTTCCGGTTCGGCAACCGCCGCAACAAGCGAGGTGCCGCCAACATACAGGAAGTTCCAGCCGAGCCCGAGCGTTGCCAGCGCCATCCAGTAGGGCCAGAAACCAACAGCGCCGACGGCAAGATATATCGTCACACCATACAGCAGAACACCTGCCCACAGCACGCGCAGCGCTCCGATTCTAGCGATGATCGACCCGGTGAAGAAGGAGGGCAGGAACATGGCCACGACATGCCATTGAATGATCGTGGCATTGGCCGAATTGCCAAGCCCGGCCACATTGACAACCTGCAGCGGTGTGGCCGTCATGAGATAGCTCATCAGCGCATAGCCAAGCGCGCTGCAGATAACGCCGACCACAAAAACGGGCATGCGAAGGAAAGCACCAAGGGGCCTTCCTCCGCTGGCACTCCGCTTGGGCACTTCGATCCGCAGGCCGGACAGCGCGATGATTGATGTCAATTGAACGATGGCAACGGTGAAGAAGCATCCCGCATACAGGATGTCCGGCACCAGATCGACCGTCCGTCTGGCAATTTCAGGCCCGAGAACGGCCGCCGCCAGCCCCCCTGCCAGAACATAGGCAATCGCCTTTGGCCGCAGATTCGTCGCCACACCATCTGCCGCGGCATAACGGTAATAGCTGGCAATGCCCATCGCCACGCCAAGCCCCATGCTGCCGGCACAGAACAGCAGGAAATTGCCGGTTACGACAGCCACGCCAAGGCAGGTTGTCGACATACAGCTGATCAGCACCCCGGCAATCATCACAGGGCGCCGACCAAACCGTGCCATCAGAAGCGACGCCGGAAGGGTGACCATCATTGATGTGATGAATTGCAGCGACAATGGCAGCGTCGCCAGCCAGGCGACAGGTGCCAGCAACACCCCCACAAGAGCCGTATTGATGATGTTGACATTCATCGACGTCATCGACAGCGCCTGCGCGATGGCAAGCCTGATGACGTTGCGGCGCTGCGTTGTACTGTCCATCAGCGGGACGGCCAGCCGCAGACCAGCGCGGTTGCTGCGGCGATTGAAATAGGATCAGTTGTCAAGAAACGATACCGTTCAGGCTTTGCCGGATGGCAGTTTGCGGCCAAACAATTCGAGCCGGTGATCAACAAGTTCATAGCCCATTTCACGGGCAATCTGCTCCTTTAGCGCTTCAAGCTCTGCATGGTAGAATTCAATCACTTCACCGGTTTCCACATCGACAAGATGCTCGTGATGTTCTCCGGATTCCTCGTATCGTGCCCGACCATCACCAAACTCCAGCCGGTCAATGACACCGGCCTCTTCAAGAAGCTTGACGGTGCGATAGACGGTTGCAATGGAAATCGTACTGTCTTCGTCGACAGCCCGGCGATACAGCTCGTCAACATCGGGATGATCTTCAGAATCGCCGATCACGCCGACAATAACCTGACGTTGGCTTGTCATGCGAATGCCGCGGCTGAGGCATTTTTCCAGAAGACCAAGAGACATGGCTGTTCCGTCGTGGCTGGCAAGGATATTGCCGAGCAGGGTTATGCGAGGCCGGTATTTTGCCCGTTAACCGGACAAACTGCAACCTTGTGCCTGCAACCTTGAACCTTGTGCCGGCATCTGTGTGCCGCCGCAGCCCTGCAACCGGATATGGCCCCTGTCCGGCGGGACACGAGTTTGATTGACCTTGCTTTCACTTGCCATGCAGGATGCCGACATGGAAATCGTCAGAGTAAAGCAACAGAACCATGCCCTTGGCGCCCTGCAGATTTGCGCCGGCATGCTGATCATCCCGTTTCTTGACGTATTTGCCAAACTGCTGGGGGTTACGCACGGGCCGTTCGAGATCACCTTCTGGCGGTTTTTCATGCAGACTGTGCTGATGCTGCCCTTTGTCCTGGTTTTGCGACTGTGGGATGTCCCTGCAGGAACGTTGATTCCGCAGGCGGTGCGGGGGCTGCTGCTGGCAATGGCAACGGTGTTTTTCTTCTCCGCCCTTCAACATCTGCCAATGGCCGAGGCGATTGCCATTTTCTTTGCCCAGCCGATTATCCTGACATTGCTGTCGGTGGTGTTGCTTGGCGAACGGCTGCGCGCGCGGCGGATCAGCGCCATTCTTGTCGGACTCGCAGGTACGATCATCATCGTTCAGCCAAGCGTCCTGATTTTTGGCTGGGCCGCGATATTGCCGCTTGGCTCGGCGGTATCGATGGCCCTTTACATGGTGCTGACCCGGCATCTGGCGGATGACGTCGATCCGTATCAGATGCAGTTTCTTGGCAGTGTGGCGGCGATGATTGTGCTTGGCGCCGTGGTGCTGGTCGGCAGCCTGTTGTCAATTCCCGGTGCCAGCATGACGATGCTGACCTGGCAGGAAACGGGCTGGGTGATCGGCATGGGAATTGCCGCCACGCTGGGTCATGCGTTCATTGTGCTGGCCGCCGGCAAGGCCCCGGCCAGTCTGCTGGCCCCCTTTCAATATGTCGAGATCATTGGCGCGACGACACTTGGCTATCTTGTCTTTGGCGACATTCCCGCCAACAGCACCATTCTTGGTGTTGGCATCATCATCGCCAGCGGTCTGTACCTGTTTCATCGTGAAAACATAGCCGCGCGCCGACAGGCCGCCGGAGACTAGCCGTCAGCCACCAGGTTGCTGGCGGTGGTAATGCAGTGCCGAGACCGGGATCGAGGCCGCATAGGCGGCCGCCAGCGCCATATAGGTGATCCAGGGTTGCATGAAGATCCCGGCAATCAGGATTGACCCGACAGCCATGACCGGCAATACGGTGCCAACCGGCAGCTTGACCCGCTTGCCAGCGAAGGTCGGCAACGCAGATACCGCCAGCCCCCCGATCAGAACCAGCCAGCCACTGACATAGGCGGCCTCGCGCGCCCAGGCGATTCCGAATTCCAGATCAACGGCAATCGGCACAAGAACCAGAAACGCCGCCGCGGGCGCTGGCACACCGGTGAAATAGTCTTTCGATTGTTCCGGCGGACTGCGGAGTTCGGAGTCGAAGCGCGCCAGTCGCAGGGCGATCGACACCGCATAGAACATGGTCGCCCACCAGGCAAGATTTCCGGAATCCTTCAATGCCCAGAGATACAGGCACAGCGCCGGCACAACGCCAAAAACCACCAGGTCGCTGAGACTGTCGAGCGCCGCCCCGAAGGCCGAACTTGTCTTGAAACGGCGGGCGGTGCGCCCATCAAGCGCATCAAACACAGACGCCAGCGCAATCAGTCCAATCACCGCCGCCCAACGCCCATCAAGCGCAAATCGCAACGCTGTCAGGCCGGAAATCAACCCGGCCACGGTCAACACATTTGGCAAAAGCCAGAAAATCGAAACCGTTCTGAAAGGACGCGGCTGACGCGGTGCGGGTGTCATTATGCCTGCCTCGATTCATCGGGTTCCTGCAAGTTGCCGGACATGTCGGCAAGCACCGTCTCGCCAGCCACCGTGCGTTGTCCTGCCATCACCAGCACCGGTGTGGTGGCCGGGATCCAGACATCGACACGGCTGCCAAACCGGATGATCCCGAATTGCTGGCCAATCGCAAGCTGATCACCGATATCGGCCTCCAGAAGGATCCGTCTGGCAACCAGACCGGCAATCTGCACGATGCCGATAGCCTGTCCAGCGTCTGTTTCCATGATGATATTCTGCCGTTCATTGGCCTCGGCAGCCTTGTCCAGACTGGCATTGAAGAATTTGCCGGCGTGGTAGCTTGTCGCCGTCACCCGCCCGGCAACAGGCGCGCGGTTCACATGCACATCGAACACATTCATGAAAATGGCGATGCGGCGCCATTCACCGTCAGGCAAGCCCAGATCGGCAGGCGCCGGCGCGACGCCGGTTGACAGCACGCGGCCATCGGCCGGTGCCACAATCAGATTGTCGGTGACAGGTGTTGTACGGACAGGATTGCGAAAGAAGTAGACGCACCAGAGGCTGAGCAGCGTTCCCGGCAGCGCAAAGGGCGACCAGAATACCGTGATCAATAGGCTGGCCACGACAAAGATAAAGATAAAGGGCCACCCTGCCGGGTGGATCGGCACCAGGACCTCGGTGGTTATCGCCTTGTAGATATTCATCGACGGATTTCCGGTTCAGACAGGCTTCAGCATCGCAACAACCTATGCGCTACGCCGGAAAAAATCACCCAGAAATGCGTGTCGCGGTGTTCTTTGACTGGACCGGCACGCCATCACCGACCAGCCCAACCGGCGTTCACTCGGCGTCATCTGCCGCGGCAAGGCCGCGTTCCCTCAATTCGCCAAGCTTTTTCATCATCGCCTCGCGTTCCAGCGCCCGCGGCGCATCGAGCCCCGGCACTGTTACCTCGATCACCGGCCGCGGATAGACCGGCCTGTCGGGCATTGCCGCCTGCAATATCCTGCCTTTGGCCGGCTGGGGTTCGGATATTTCCACCGCAACGGGCTGCTGGTTCTGTGACGGCGTCGGCGCGGCTGATACGCCATCAAAGGCCGGTTCCGGCGTGGTTGGCACGAAAGCCGGCGATGGCATGCGGACCGGATACAGCCCGAGCTGTCGATGTTTTGTTGCCTGCACGGGCTGGTCCACAGCCTTACCGGTATAGATGCCGAGAAATTCATCGACAAGAAGCGTCTGCCAATGACAGGCCTCGACTTCCCACGGGCGCAGGTGCCAGGCAAGATTGTCGATGATGATTGGCTTGCCACCCATCCAGCGCGCCACGTCCACCCTGGTCTTCTGGCCGGCGACCCTTGTTTTCTTTGACGAAATCAGAAGCCGCTCATTCACCGCCTGCGAAATGTGAAGCATTTCATGGGCGACGGTTTCGGCAGCATCACGAATGCCGGCGGCTGTCGACACGGTCATTTCAAAACATGTCGGGGCCCTTGTGCCAAAGCCGGCCTTCTGCCGCGCCAGCATCGCGCGGGTCACCAGAACGCGCAGCGGATGTCTTGTCACATCTATCAGGACGTTCAGGCGCTTGCGCTGACGGGCCGTGAACAGACGCAAGGCCATGTAGTTCGCCGCATAGGCCAGCAATTCCGCTTCACCGGGGACCGAATCGTTGGAAGTTACCTCGACCATCGTCATGATGTGGCATGCCCTGATAGATTAACTTTATTAGCAAAACATAATAGTAAGACATGTATTACCACGTTAACCTTTTTGTTCAAACTCCCTGAAATTCTCATTATTTCAGATTGTTGATTCACTCTTTGATGATTTCCACAAGCCAAGGCGCGCCACTCCGGCTATAGTTTGATCCGTCGTCAGTCAGGCGATCACAATACGGGCATATCGCCCGGATCGGGCCCGGCCCGTAACCCACCCGAACAGGTATGAACCCGAACAGCTATGAACACCAACAGGTATGAAAAGGTAGAGGAAGATGGACGATATGTTTGAAACAGGCCTGGCGCAGCGCAAGGCTACACTTGGCGATGCGTATGTCGACGGCGTTTTCGAAAGTGCCGACGATTTCAACCGGCCGTTTCAGGAAGCCATGACAGCCTGGTGCTGGGGTTTTGGTTGGGGTGATGACGCCATTGATGCCAAGACGCGGTCAATGATGAACCTGACGATGATTGGTGCGCTTGGCAAAATGCATGAATGGGAACTGCATTGCCGTGGGGCCATCGGAAATGGCGTCACCCGCGAAGAACTGCGCGCCATCATCCATGTCATTGCGATCTATTGCGGCGTTCCGCAGGGCATCGAATGCTTCCGTTCGGCCCGCAAGGTGCTTGACGAATTGGACGGCTGAAACACGGCGATCTCTGAAACCGAAAGCGGGGCCACCCGAATTCCGGACAGTTTCATCCAATTCCGGACAGTTTCATCCGGGGAAAAGCGACTAAAAACTGGACATGGGTCCTATTTTGGGCGATTTTCACTTGGTTAGAACGCTGCAAGTACCGTATTGATGTCTTGGAACATTTCAGGATGCGTTTAGGGTGACTTGCATTGTGGACGGAAACGCTTGTGATTGTTAGGGGGTCATGAGTATGCGCCAACTGTGGATTTCATTGATCGCCGGGACAGCTCTGTCTGCCGGCGGGACCGCTTTTGCCGGCGGTCTTCCTGAATCCGGTGCCGCATCAACCGCGTCTGCGGGGGCAGCAGAACAGACCACTACGGCGCCGGCAACAACCAGTGTCGAAACCACCGTGTCTGCCACAGGTTCGGCAGGCGGTGGTGCCAGCCAGCCTGCCTCTGGCCAATCCGGCACTGGCGGAACGGCCGCCTCTGGCACAGCCACACAAACCGCCAGCGGCGGCGTTGATTCGGGTGAAGTCCAGACGGGATCCTTCATCGCCATTGAAGACGACCCGTTGATCATTGACGCCTCGTCGATCGTTGACGGTGACGGTGTTGGCAGCATGCAGGTGCAATGGCAGATTTCCGCCGACGGCACTGCCTGGTCAAACCTGTCCGGCGAAATCCGCCAATCCTTTACCCCGCGTGAGCGCCATGTCGGCAGGCTGCTGCGGGTCCAGCTGTCCTATGTCGATGGGCAGGGCAATCTGGAGACAATCCTCAGTCCCCCTTCCAGCCCGGTTCAGAACGTCAATGACAAGCCGAACGGCGCCCCACAGCTGGTGGGCGCGGCGCGTGAGGAAGATGCGCTTGTGGTGGACACAAGCATGATCTCCGATGATGACGGGCTGGGTAATTTCTCGATTATCTGGCAGCGGTCAAGCACCAAGACCGAGTGGCAGGCCTTCCCGGAAACGAATGGTGAAGTGCTGCAGCTTGGGCAAAGGCATGTCGGCTATTCCTATCGGGCGGTTGTGTCCTATGAGGACGGCCACGGAACCAAGGAACTTCTGGTAACCAGCCCATCGGAAACGGTACAGAATGTCGATGATCCGGTTCAGGGTGAAGTTCTGGTCACCGGTGAAGCGACTGAAGGCGAAGTCATTCAGGTCAGCACCACCGGCGTATCCGACGAGGATGGGATCGCCAGCATCTCCATCGGCTGGGAAGCCTCGACCGATGGTCGGAACTGGCGCGCCATCGAAACCGGCGGCGCAACCCAGCTGTCGCTGTCGCAGGCTCTGGTGAACAAGCAGATCCGGGCCCGCGTTGCCGTTGTTGACAGCTTTGGCGTGGAAACGGTGATCTTCAGCCAGGCCACCAACACCGTCCGCAACGTCAACAACAAGCCGGCTGGCACGATCTTCGTTCGCCGTGTCGGTGGCTAGGTAGCCCCTCGCACACAAAGGCGCCGGCCAGCATAGCGGTACGGTAACTGTCAAAGAGGCCTTGAGAGGCCTCTTTGTGTTTGCGCGTTTGTGTTTGCACGATATTTTCGGCATCGATTCATTTTTTGCTTTGCAGCAATTATCTTTGCGTTCACACTGTATCTTGTATGGAACGCACGGACTTGCACCTAAGTGTAGATTTTCCGCGTCATGGCGCCCTCAGGGGCTTTTTGTCCTTCATTTCTCTGACAAAGCGTACGGTCTGGGCAAGGCGGCGTGTCTTCCATCTTTTCGTACTGACAACCTCCTCTACCGACCCTGTCAATGGAGCATGCCAATGCGACTGACCGACCGAGATCATCGGCCGGAATGTGATGTCATTCCGTTCAACCGCCCTCACACCGAACCGGAGGTGGCGACAACAACAAGCATCGCCGCCGTGATTGCCGTAACGGTGCTGCATTCATCAACCGAGTCACCTGAAGACCGGCTTCTGGCCATTCTTGAACAGAGTGGCGAGGTTGAGATTCTGGATGCCGAGGACGCTCTTGGAGCGTATGAGGCGGCCTATCCCGAACTTGTGACAAACCCTGTCAATGACAACGCCACACTGACAGTCATCTAACCGCAGGCTGCCGCTTGCAGCCTCTAGGCCGCCGCAATCTTGCCGGCGAGCCAGATCCACAATGGCAGCGAAATGGCCGCTGCCAGCGTCTGGATTGACACAATCTCGGCCATCAGTTGGGCATCGCCACCCAATTCGGTTGCCAATGTGTAGGTGGAACTGGCGGTCGGGGCCGCGCCGACCGCCGCAAGAACCGCCAGCGCCAGAGGATCAAGACCCAGCGCCAGACCGATCCCCACCATCGCCAGCGGGAACACCAGAAATTTGGCAAGCAACGCCAGACCCAGCGGCGCGATATTGCCGCCGATGGCCGAAAATTTCAGCGAGGCACCAATGCTGAGAAGAAGCAGTGGCAGCGCGCCGGCACCAAGAAAGGAAGCCGCCTGCGAGATGAATTCAGGCACTGGGATCTGCAGCAGGTTGACCAGAACACCGATAAGCATCGAGCCAAGAAGCGGATTACGGGCAATTTCGGCGAAAATGGCACGTTTCATGTCCGTTTTGCCGGGCGGGCGACCCAGAAGCATGATCGCCACAACCGAAACGATATTGGAGATCGGCACCAGAAAGGCAATCGCGATGGCGCCAAGCTGCAATGCCGCGACACCAAAGGTGCCCTGCAGGATCGACAGCACCAGAAATCCATTATGCCGCAGCGCACCCTGCACCAGCGAACTCAGGGACGGGCCCGGCATGGCGATGGCGCGTCCGGCCAGAAATGCGTAGCCGACAATGATGAAACTGCCACCGGCAATCGTGGCCAGAAACGGCACCAGCGACACGGCGTTGAGATCGGCCTGCGACATCAGATTGAACAGCAATCCGGGAAACAGCACCCAGTAGCACAATGGCGACAGGGTCTGCCACGCCGCCTCGGGCAGGAAATTCCGCTGCTTCAGACCGTAACCAAGGGCGACAATCGCCAGCGTCGCGGCGATCGCCGAAAGCATCAGGATGTCATCCTATTGTGCATCTGCGTCGGCACCGTCATCACCATCCCGGCTGAGCGCGCGAACAGCCCTCCAGGCAAGTGGCATAAGACCTGCGGCAACAATCAGCTTGAGCGCATCGCCATAGAGGAACGGCATCACGCCGCCGGCAATGGCTTTGTCAAAGCCGATGAACTGGCCAAGCCATGACACGCCCGCCGCATAGATGATGACAGTGCCAATGGCCATTGCCACCGCAGTCGAGATCGGCCCGCGGCCCATGCCGCGCTCGGCAAGCCAGCCCAGAGCGAAGGCGGCCGCAACGAAGCCGATGAGATAGCCACCGGTTGGCCCCATTATTACCACCCAGCCAGCCGTGCCATTGGCAAAGACCGGAAGCCCCATGCCGCCTTCGACAAGATATGCCAGCACCGTGGCGCTGCCGAGGCGTGACCCGTAGGCCATGCCGATCAGCAGAACAGCAAGCGTCTGGCCGGTGACGGGAACAGGCGATATCGGGATTCGAAAGGCAAACTGCGCCGACAGGGCAAGAAGCAGACTGCCGGCAAGAACCAGAACAAGCTGTGCCGTCAAAGCCAGGCCACGGTCATTCGTCACGTAACGGGCCAACATGCTGTCGGCAAGGGTTTCAAGCTGGCGTGTGTTTGATGACGGGGCATTCATCACTTGGTCTCACTTTCATCTTTAGGGAGTCTATTGGATTACGGAGCCTGCTGGATTACGGAGCCTGCTGGACATTGCGGTGCCAGAGAGCTACCGCAAGATCCAGCGAGCCACCGCAAGATAAGGTGACGCACGGCCATCGACCCTGCTGTCTGCATCATAGCTGGCCGGAAGGCAAAGACAAGCGTGCGCCACCTGCGCCCTGACCTTATATTTGGACCAGACCGACACCGTTGCCGGCGGGCACGCTGTCCTTGCTGTCCACCATTGCCGTCAACATCACGGCATGTGATCTGAAAGAAATATTTTTCGGGTCTGTCAGCGTGCGGTAATTGATGCTAACACCCTCGGAGTTCGCCTATTACCCGCCGACGCGCCGGTTGAAACCGCCGTGCAGCGTCGCATGATGGAGACCCTGTATGAACCGCTTCTTTGGACTCGATGAGGCCAACACGACCATCCCGCGTGAGCTTCTGGCCGGTCTCAGCACCTTTTTGACGATGTCCTTCATCGTCGCCGTCAATCCGATGTTTCTGGCGGATGCCGGCATTCCCTTTGCGGCCGGATTTGTGGCCACGGTGCTGGCAACCGCGATTGGCACCACGATCATGGCGCTGTGGGCCAAATGGCCGGTGGCCGTGGCGCCGGGCATGGGGCTGAACGCCTATTTCGCCTATGGTCTCGTGCTTGGCCAGGGATTCACCTGGCAGCAGGCGCTGACAGCGGTATTTGTCGCCTCGGTGGTGTTCTTCCTGTTTTCGCTGTCACGGATCCGTGGATGGCTGATCGGCGCCATTCCAGCATCGCTTCGTGCCGGTATCACCGCTGGCATTGGCCTGTTTCTGGCGATGATCGGTCTGCAGGGGATGGGGCTTGTCGTCGACGATCCGGATACATTGCTGAAGCTTGGCAGCGTTGCCGCGCCTGAATTGCTGCTGGCGCTTGTCGGCCTTCTGATGATGGCAGGTCTCGCCGCCCGCGGCATTCATGGCGGCATCCTGATCACGATCCTTGGTCTCAGCATCATCGGCTGGGCAAGTGGCCTTGCCGAATTTGGCGGCATTGCCTCAACGCCACCAGTGGCAAGCGCGGCACTGTCGCTCGATTTCTCGCAGATCACCAGCTTTGGCTTTCTGACGGTGGTGTTTGTGCTGTTCTTTCTGGATTTCTTCGACACGACCGGCACTCTGACAGGTATTGCCGACCTGGCTGGCAAGCGCCGGCCCGACGGCAGCATCGAGAATCTGGATCGGGCCGTGCTAGCCGATACCGGCGCATCGATGGTCGGCAGTCTTCTCGGCACTTCCAGCATGACAACCTATCTGGAAAGCGCCACAGGTCTGCGGGTTGGCGGGCGTACCGGCCTGACAGCATTGACCGTCGCCGCGCTGTTTCTGCTGTGCCTGTTCTTTGAGCCGCTCTTCGCCTCGATACCCGCCTTTGCCACCGCACCGGCGCTGGTTTTTGTTGCGGCTGGATTTCTGGCGCCGCTTGGACAGCTCGACTGGGATGATCTGGTGACCGCCGTTCCGGTGATGCTGATGGCAGTTCTGATGCCGCTGACCTTTTCCATTGCCGCGGGTATTGCGGTCGGGTTTATCGCCCATGTCGCCATCTGTCTTCTGGCGGGCCGGGGTCAGCAGGTGAATGCAGGCACCTGGGTCATTACCATCTTTGGTATGCTGTGGCTGGCGACACCGATGATCGGCGGCTAATCGGCAGAGATGATCGCTGACAGAAGCGATGCCGCGGCTGTCACCGGGCGGATCACCGCATAGCCGGCACCGGAACCTGCGATGATTTCGACCAAGCCGCCTGTCGCGATGTTGGACGTACCGACAAGCTGGCCGGGTGCCATCTCCAGCCCGTCAAGCGGCCAGCGCAGACCGCTTGACCGGGTGAAGCGCTGTGGTCCCAGTGGCCACACGGACACCCTTTCACCGGCAGAAGCGGGAAAGGCAAGATCGCCGCGCAGCCTGACCAGCATGTCATGCGCGCCAACCAGCATGATCGGCCTGTCATGCGGCACCGCCGCCAGCGCGTGAATGGCGGCAAGCGTATGATCCAGCCTGCCTTCCAGAAAGCCGAACCCGACAATCAATGGCGCGTGGATACGTTTCAGGCATTTCTCAAAATCCGTATCATCCTGACCGTGCAGATGCAGTTGGGGAATGTCGGGCAGCAGATCCTGCTGTGAATCCATATCACCAATCACCAGATCCGGACGCCGACCGGACGCCAGAATGGTCTGCACCCCGCCATCTGCTGCAATCAACGGCCAGTGTGACGGCAATGCCGTGAACAAATCGTCGATCGGCACCGGCGCGGCACCGACAAGGATGACCGGCGTTGCATGGGTGAATGTCTGGTCAGGCACAATCATGGCTCATATCTGCCGAATTCCGTGCCTGTACGCAATAGGCGGCATGCCAACCGGACCGCAAAGGCCTGGTCTTTCACAGAAACGGCGCCGTCATCTGTTTAGACTAATTTCAATTTCACACGACTTAGGGCTTGTGACTAAAGTTAGGTGTGGCTAAATAAAGGTGATGGATCAAGAAGTGACATCAGGCGCAGCCAACCGATCCGGGCTGTCAGCACAGTCCCACACCAACAGGAAGAGCCTTGCTCTTATCCTGGCCCCGGCTCTGTTTGCGGCCATGCTGATGCTGAACGCAGAAAGCGATCTTCTCGACATCATCTTCACGGCGATTGCCGAAGCCTATCTCCAGGTCAGTACATTTGTTGCCGCGACCTTCCTGATTATCTACGGGCTGGAACGCGCGCTGAAAATCGACGCGACGGCGATGCTGAAGCGTGACTCCATCTGGCAGGTGCCTGTGGCGGCCGGGCTTGGCGCGCTGCCGGGATGTGGCGGGGCGATCATCGTGGTGACGCAATATGTCACCGGACGCCTGTCCTTTGGCGGTGTTGTCGCCGCCCTGACAGCCACCATGGGTGACGCCGCCTTTCTGTTGATCGCACGCGAGCCGATTACCGGCCTGTCGATGATTGTCCTCGGATTCACTGTCGGCACGCTCAGCGGCTGGATTATAAACGCCATTCATGGCGGCGACTTCCTTCGCAGCAGCAAGGTAACGCCCGACGCCAGGATCGAGGCTGAACATGATGATGCGTCAACCCGGCTTCTCGACAAATTGTGGATGGTGATCCTGGTTCCCGGCATGGTGCTGGCGGCACTTGTCGCCTTTCAGGTCGATGTCGATGCGATGTTCGCCACCGAGTCATTCGACCGGCCGGCAACGCTTCTTGGCGTGGTTGGCGGCACGCTGGCGATGAGCATGCGCCTTGCCCCCCGCTTTGGAATCCGGGGTGATGCCGCCTTTTCCGCCAGCGCCGGCCTTGTCCGCCGGACCATTTCAGACACCAATTTTGTCACCGTCTGGGTGATCTTTGCCTATCTGGTTTTCGAACTGTCGGTCTATTTCCTTGGCCTTGATCTGAAGACGGTGTTTGACGGCTGGCCGCTGTTGACGCCGATGATCGCCATTCTTCTGGGTTTCCTGCCCGGATGCGGGCCGCAGGTGCTTGTCACGACGATGTATCTGTCCGGCATCATTCCGCTGTCGGCACAGATCGGCAATGCTCTCAGCAATGATGGTGATGCGCTGTTCCCCGCCATCGCCATCGCGCCGAAAGTGGCGATTGTCGCGACCCTCTATTCCGCCGTGCCGGCCATCATCCTGGCCTATGGCTGGCTGTTCTGGATGGAATAGCCCCGTCCGCCTCACCCTATTTTTCCCGGAACGCCGTTGCCAGTGATTTCTGGATCGGGGTCATGATGTAATTCATGATGGTGCGCTTGCCACCTAGGATATCGACCTGAAGCGGCATCCCGGCTGTGATGACAGGTGTTTCCGGTGATTTCGTGAAAGCCACCTCGGGAATGGCGATGATCGTTTCATAGAACGGCATCGCATTTTCCGGCTGGGTGGTATTGCCGGCAACCTTGCGCACAACCCCCATGATGACGCCATAGCGTGACGGGTCATAGGCGGCCAGCGAAATCCGCGCGATCTGGCCCGGCTGGACATCCTTGACATTCTGCGGCAGCACCTGGGCCCGGACCAGATACTGGGCTTCGGACGGCACGATCTCGGCAAGCATGGTGCCAGCCTGGACAACGGCCCCCACCGTTTTCACATGCACGGCCGACACGGTTCCGTGAAGCGGCGCGCGAACATCGGCATGGCGGACCTTTCCACGGAGCGCATCCTGGCGCGCCAGCAGCTGGGCGGCCTTGGTCTGTTCCTCGACAAGCGCCTCGGCGGCCCCCGCCCGGAAATTGGCAATGGTGGATTCGATCTCGCTCTGTTTGCTGGTCATGTCAGCCCGCCGGGCGTCAGCGGCAAGCTGGGCCAGTTCGGCGGCACCGGTTTCCTGCTGGTGACGCGCGCGCGCCGACAACAATACAGCGCGGGGTTCGTGACCAGCCTCGACCAGCGGCGACAGAAGGGCGATTTCCTCGGCGACAAGGGCGGCCTTCTGAAGCGAGATCCGTTCCTCGGCTTCCTTCTCGATGATGGTTTTCTGCAAGGTCGCTATATTGTCGCGAAGCACCGACAGCCGCCTTTCCAGCGCCTCGGCGCGGGTCCGGAACAACGATGCTTCCTTTTCAACCATGTCCGGGGCGACCGCGACCAGCTCTGCCGGGAACACAAGCCGGGATGACCCGGCCGCCTCGGCTGTGAGACGCAATTCAGCCGTCCGCGCCGCATTCAAGGCAATCTCGTTATCGGCGAAATTTGCCGTCACATCCTCATCCTCAAGCCGGTAAAGCACCTCGCCCTTTTCGACTTCCCGGCCCAATTCGGCATTGATGATGACAACCGAGCCCGGAAGACGGCTCTGTACATGCTGGACCTCGGACGGGGTAAAGATCATGCCCTCGGCCCGGACCTGCTCGTCAATTTCGGCATTGGTCGCCCAGACAACGGCAACAATGAAAAATACGGAAATCAGAACATACAGCACCTGCCCCTTTATACCTGCCTTGTCGGGCAGCAATTCCGGCGTCGAATGATCGATCGGCGCACCGCCAATCATCATCGGGGGCGGTGCCCCGAACAGCTTGTTGAACACCCATTTGAAGGGCGTCAGGATCAGGCCGATCAGCCACCATACAAGACGGAAGGGGAACAGGATAATGGACAGAAGAACCTTCACTTGTGGCTCCTTTCAGCATGGTTTCCTAAACAATCTCAGGCGCGGGTCTGGGCAACATCGACCGGTGCCGGCTTCATCACCTCGTCGCGCGGCCCAAAGGCGGCGATGCGACCATTCTCGACAGCCAGCACCTTGTCCGCCATCTGAAGCATGGCGCCGCGATGCGTGATGAAGATCGTGGTCAGCCCCTTGGTGGCGGTATCCAGACTGGCGACCATCGCTGCCTCGGCCTGGGCATCGAGCGGCGCCGTCGGCTCGTCCATCAGCAGGATATTGGGCTTGCCGATCAACGCCCGTGCGATGGCAACCGACTGGCGCATACCAACGGACAGTTCGCGGCCACGCTCCGACAGCGGAAAATCAAAACCACCGGGTAATGCCGCGACAAACGCCTCGACGCCCGACTGCCTGGCGGCTTCAAGAAGGTCCGCATCACTGGCATCGGGATTGCCCATCATGATGTTGTCCCGGATCGAGCCTGAAAACAGGATCGGGTTCTGCATCACCACACCGATGTTGCGGCGCACATCATCCGGCCTGATCTGGCGGATATCCGCTGTATCGATCAGCACCGCGCCCCGATCCGGCGGGTTCAGGCCACACATCAGGCGAAGCAGCGTTGTCTTGCCCGATCCGATACGGCCCACAATGGCCAGCCTTTCACCGGGCTCGATCCGGAAATTGATGTCGGACAGCACCGGTTCCGGCTGACCTTCATAGGTAAAGGTCACATTGCGGAATTCGACGCTGCCTTCCATGCTTGGCCTCTCGACCTGATCTGTACGGGCCTCTTCCTCCGACACGCCCGCCAGAATTTCATCCAGCGCCCGATAGGCCGACAGCGCGGAATTCATCCGCCCCAACAGTCCCGTCAGCTGCGCCAATGGCGCCATGACCCGCCCCGACAGGATCACACAGGCAATCAACTGACCCATCGTCAGGCTGCCATCGGCAATCAGAAACACCCCATAGACAACCATTACAACCTGGCTGACCTGCTGGCCAAACTGCGTGAACTGGGCCGCCAGCTGGCTGGTGACCTTTGTCTTCATGCTGGATTTCGCCTGATGAAGCACCGAATTCATCCAGCGATTGCGCAGCATTGAAATGCCACGCACCGTCTTGACCGTTTCCAGTGCGGCGATCATTTCGACAATCACAGCCTGTTTCGATTTCCCCTGCGACTGGCTGAGTTCGGTCATCCGCTTGATGATCGGCTGCAGCGTCAACGCAAAGATGATCACCGTCGGCACGATGACCGCCGGTACAAAGGCTAGCGGCCCGCCGATCAGATACAGCACATAGATGAACAGGAAGATGAAAGGCAGATCGACAAGAACGGTAAAGCTTGCCGAACCGATGGCGTCTTTCAGAATATCAAAATTGCGCACCGTACCGGCAAGCGACCCCGTTGCCGTGTTCGTCAGGGACGCATCATGCCGGGCGATCCTCTCGAACAGAACCGCCGAGACCCGCTGGTCAACACGCGCGCCGGCACGGTCGACAAAGATCCCCCGCAGAATCTTCATGATCAGGTCGAAGACAATCACACAGGCGATCATCGCCGTCAGCGCCCACAATGACTCAATGGCGTTATTTGGCACCACGCGGTCATAGACAGTCATGATGTAGACCGACGACGCCAATGCGAACACATTGATCAGGACCGAGGCCCACATGACCTGGAGATAGATGGCCTTGCAGCCAAGGACGGGACCAAAGAACCAGTGGTCCTGGTTTGTGGCGACTGGTTTCAGCATGATGAGTCCTCCAACGAGAGACCAAGCGTCCCATCGATTTGTTCGGTGATCATCAGGGTGCGCGCGCGGACGAGTTCCTGATCACTGCGGATTTCAACAATTTGGGTTTCAGCGGAACCGATCTGGGACCGCAATCGCGCCAGAGCCAGTGGCGAGCTGACCGTCTTTCCCTGGCGTTGCTGCAATGAGCGGAACTGCGCCATCAATTCGTCACGCCGCGCCAGTGCCTCGCTTTCCTCGCGAAACTGCTGCTGGAAGCGTTGCGCCAGTCCTTCCATCTCGCGATTATGGTCACGGGTCAGCGCGTCAAGGCTGGATTTCAATTCATTCTCGCGCCAGGCGGTCTCGCGAAGGCGCGCCCGCGCGGTGCCGCCATCATAGAGCGGCATCGTGATCTCGATCTTTCCGACAACTTCATATTCATCTTCATAATCCGTCATGTCGAAAATCGTTCCTTCGACAACACCGTCAAGCTTTGGAAACCGCGAGCCGCGAATCTCGGCTGCCTGATGGGTCACCTCGCGGGTGCGAAGACGAATGGCATGCGCCTTGTCCGAACGGTCGGCCTGCAACACCGGAAGTCCGGACGGACGGCGGGACAGAAATGTCTGCACAAGATCACGGGCGTCATTTTCATTGAGGCCGAATTCGGTTGTCAGCCGCTCGCGGATCTGATCCTGTTCGGCCTGCGCCCTGTTGATGATGATCTCCTCATCAAGGGTGATCAGCTGGGCCTCGCGCAGATCGGTCATCCGCCCGACACCCGCCTCGACGCGGGCCCGCACCGAAGCAACCTCCTCCTGAATTGCGGCCAGGTTTTCCTGCCTGACGGCAATCACATCGCCGGTGCGGCGCAACAGCAACGCCAGACGAACCAGTTCATGGGTCCGCTCGCGCATCACGCCAAGCGTGTCGATCCGTGCCGCCTGCAGGCCCAGCGTGCGCGCCTCGGTCCGGTTGCTTCGCTGCCCCCAGTCGACAAAGGTATGACGGACGGAAATCTTGCCGTCATAGATGTTGTTCTTCTCGCGATGGTCGAATTCGCGCTTGTGCGCGCCTGTATTTTTGATTTCTCTTTGTGAGGGTGTCAGCCACCGATCTGGAACGCTGCCATACCTGTTTTTCTTGATCCGCCCGACCAGCTGCCGGCTGCCGGTGATGCTGGCATTGATCTTTGGTCGGCCCTCGGCCCGCGCCAGCCCCAGCCGGTGTGCCATCTGGCAGGCCCGTGCAGCCGCCTCGGCAACTTTCGGGTCAAGCAACACCGCCTGACGAAGCCGTGGCGACAGGGGTGACACATGCCGGTTCAGAACAACCGTGTTATCCGCCCCTTGATCCGGCTCGACATCCGGCGCGGCATGGGCAGTGACTGTCAGCATCATCAGACCTGCCGCCATAAAAGCGCCGGCAAGACGCCCTTGCCGGCACAGGACGGACCGCCACAGCGCCGCCGACGGGGGGATCCGCAGGGGCTTTATGGTGGAAACAAGCTTGAAACTGCCAGGAATGTGCGCGCGAAGCGCACCTGTCGTTCGAAGGCATAAAATCATTTACGAAACTCGCAAAGGTTACCGGTCAGGCCACGTCAGCGAGAATAGGCCCTGCCAACCTAATTTTTCGTAAAGATCAAATGTATAAATGCCGTCTTTGGGCGTTGGAGTTTCGCGATTGCGAGAGAAAAATTAACAGACCGTCAATTGCTTGAAATCAATTCCGGGCTCGCTGGTGGCTCGCCCCCGGCCGCAGTCGGATTCGCCATCACGCTGTCAGCAAGCCCCGCCTCGACAGCGTCAAACAGTGACAGCAGGGTGGCGGCGCTGCCGGCAGGCAATGTGGCGAGGAGCTGCGCCTCGAACGACTTTGCAAGATGTGACAGGCTGGCGGCCAGATCGCGCCCGGCAGGCGTCAACGCAAGTCTGACCAGACGACGGTCCGATTCATTGACGAGTTTTGACACCAGATCACGGGATTCGAGGCGCTGTACGGCACGTGTCACGCGGGCCCGGTCCATATCGACGCGGGTAAAGATATCGCGCACCGAAATTTCGCTTTCCTGCGTCAGGTGAACAAGCACCCGCCATTCCGCAACACTGATCCGGTACCGCGCCTCATATTGTGCCGCCAGACCGCGACTGAGCGCTGTAGCCAGGCGGGCCGCCCGGTAGGGCAGAAAACCGTCAAGTCGCAGGGGGGTGGCGGTGTCGTCCATTTCAATCCATCTTTCCCGGTCGCATCACCGGCAGGACTTCACGCGCCGGATATTCAAACGCATGCCATGCCTGCCGGTACCTATTGCCATTGACAATCATTTCATTTGAAATGATTGTTGGAAGGACGTCAAGATGGAGGCTGACATGACACTGGCGATGATGCCGGGATTCGGCAATGACTTTGAGACAGAGGCGTTGGAAGGGGCGCTGCCACAGGGCCGCAATTCGCCCCAGAAATGCGCCTATGGCCTGTATGCCGAGCAGCTGAGCGGATCGCCCTTCACCGCGCCGCGGGCGACGAATGAAAGATCATGGCTGTATCGAATCCGGCCCTCGGTTCGTCATAGCGGGCGGTTTGCCAGAACGGATGTGCCGCTGTGGAAGACCGCGCCGGATGGCGATCCGGATGATCTGCCACTTGGCCAATATCGCTGGAATCCCCTGCCCCTGCCGACAGGCGACGTCGATTTCATCGACGGCGTGCGCACGATGACCAGTACCGGTGATGCCCGCCAGCATGTCGGCATGACCGCCGGCATCTACACCATGACCAGCAGCATGACCGACCGCGTTCTGATCAATGCCGACGCCGAAATGCTGATCGTCCCCCAGCAGGGCGAGATCGAGATCTTCACCGAAATGGGGCGGATGCAGATCGGCCCGGGACAAATCGCCATTGTGCCGCGCGGCATGATGGCGAAATACCACCTTCTGGACGGTGCGGCGCGGGGCTATCTGTGCGAGAATTACGGGGCCAAATTCACACTTCCCGACCGCGGACCGATCGGTGCCAACTGCCTTGCCAACCCACGTGATTTCAAGACACCCGTTGCCGCGTTCGAGGACAGCCAGTCCGCCCACCAGCTGGTGATCAAATGGTGCGGCGGCTTTCATGTTACCGAACTTGGCCATTCGCCTCTGGATGTTGTTGCCTGGCATGGCAATTACGTTCCCTGCTGCTATGACCTGTCGACCTTTTCACCTGTTGGCGCGATTGCCTTTGACCACCCCGACCCGTCGATTTTCACCGTTCTGACAGCGCCGTCCGAGACAGCCGGCACCGCCAATATCGATTTTGTGATCTTTCCGCCACGCTGGCTGGTGGCTGAAAATACGTTCCGTCCCCCCTGGTATCACCGCAACATCATGTCGGAATTCATGGGGCTGGTGACCGGCCAGTACGACGCCAAGGAAGAAGGCTTTGTTCCCGGCGGGGCCAGCCTTCACAATATGATGCTGCCGCACGGCCCCGACCTTGACGCGTTCGAGAAGGCTTCAAACGCCGAGCTGAAACCGGTAAAGCTGACGGATACGATGGCGTTCATGTTCGAAACACGCTTTCCGCAGAAGGTCAGCCGGTTCGCCGCGACGACAGACAGGCTGCAAGACGATTATATCGACTGCTGGGGCGGGCTGAAGAAACAGTTCGACGGCACACCGGGCGCCGGCAGCTGACGCCGCCAAGCCGGAAGGTTATTTGACAGGAAGGACTCCCCGATGAAACTTGCGACCCTCGATGATGGCAGCCGTGACGGACAGCTGGTTGTCGTCACCCGCGATCTGACGCGCTGTATGGCGGCACCGCACATCGCGCCGACCCTGCAGGCGGCGCTGGATGATTGGGCGATGACGGCGCCGCAGCTGGCGGCACTGGCAGCCGACCTCGAGGCCGGGCGCGGGAGTGGTATGCCGTTTGATCAGAAAGCGGCGCATTCCCCGCTGCCACGCGCCTATCAGTGGGCCGACGGGTCGGCCTATGTCAATCATGTGGCACTTGTCAGGCAGGCGCGCGGCGCCGAAATGCCGGAGAGTTTCTGGAGCGACCCGCTGATGTATCAGGGCGGATCGGACGATTTCCTGCCACCGCACGCGCCCATCCCGATCCCCGACGAAGCCTGGGGAATCGACATGGAGGCCGAGGTGGCCGTGATCACCGACGATGTGCCGATGGGGGTGTCCGAAGCGGAGGCGGCAGGGCATATCAAGCTGGTGATGCTGGTCAATGATGTGTCTCTTCGCAATCTGATCCCGGCCGAGCTTGGCAAGGGGTTCGGATTTTTCCAGTCAAAGCCCTCGACCGCCTTTTCACCGGTCGCGGTGACACCTGACGAGCTTGGCGATGCCTGGCGCGATTGCGTTCTTCATCGGACCATGGAAGTCGATCTGAACGGCGTGCCGCTTGGCCGTGCCGACGCCGGCACCGATGCCACATTCAGCCTCGCCAGACTGGTGGCACATGCCGCGAAATCCCGCAATCTTCGCGCTGGCGCCATCATCGGGTCCGGCACTGTGTCGAACCGTGATGCGGATGGCGGTCCCGGTCGGCCGGTAGCGGATGGCGGCAGGGGCTATTCCTGCCTTGCTGAAATCCGTATGGTGGAGACGATCCGCGATGGCAAACCCGTGACACCGTTCATGAAGTTTGGTGATCGTGTGACAATTGACATGCATGATTCGGACGGTGCCAGCATTTTTGGCTGTATCGACCAGATAGTGGAAGAATATCATGGCTAAGAGTTTTGCTTCACAGGGCGACCTGGGCGAAAAGACCATCAGTTTCACCGAGATCGGACGTGATCTGTGGGCTTTTACCGCCGAAGGGGATCCGAATACCGGTGTCATCATCGGTGATGACAGCGTGATGATCATCGACGCCCAGGCAACGCCGCGGCTTGCCAACAAGGTGGTCGAGAAAATCCGCAGCGTGACCGACAAGCCGATCAAACATGTGGTGCTGTCGCATTATCATGCTGTCCGCGTTCTCGGGGCCTCGGCCTATGACGCGTCGGAAATCATCGCCTCGCAGACCTGCCAGTCGATGATCCACGAACGCGGGCAGGAAGACTGGGACAGCGAGTTTGCCCGCTTTCCCCGCCTTTTCGAGGGCCATGAAAGCATTCCCGGTCTGACCTGGCCGACAATGACCTTCAGCAACAGAATGACGGTCAATCTGGGCCGACGCCGGGTCGAGCTGATGTTTCTTGGACGGGCGCACACCGCCGGCGATATCGTGGCCTTTGTGCCGGACGAACAGGTGATGTTCACCGGTGACATCGTCGAATATCACTCGGCCTGCTATTGCGGTGACGGGCATTTCAATGACTGGGGCGCGACCCTTGACAGGATCGCCGATTTTCAGCCGGCCGCCATCGCACCGGGGCGTGGTGATGCGCTTGTCGGTGATGAAATGGTGACAGCCGCAATCGAAAGCACCCGTGATTTCGTCGCCAGCACCTATCGGCCAGCGGCAATGGTGGCGGCGCGTGGCGGCACGCTGAAAGATGCCTGGGACGCGGTCCGCGCCGAATGTGACCCGAAATTTGCCGACTATGCCATCTATGAACATTGTCTTCCCTTCAATGTGGCGCGGGCCTTTGACGAGGCAAAGGGTATCGATACGCCGCGGATCTGGACAGCCCAGCGTGACATGGAGATGTGGAACGCGCTGCAGAATGGCTAGCGCGAGGAGGATTGCGTATCATGGCAAGATATCAGTTTGCGCCTTTTGAGTATGTAACACCTCCCGAATTGTCGGGACAGAGCAGCGCGGCCGCGCCCGTGATCATCGTCGGCGCGGGGCCCATTGGTCTGGCCGCCGCCATCGATCTTGCCACGCATGGCGTCGCCAGCATCGTTGTTGACGACAACAATGTCGTTTCGGTCGGCAGCCGCGCCATCTGCTGGGCCAAGCGGAGCCTGGAGATTTTCGACCGGCTTGGCATCGGTGAACGGATGCTGGAGAAGGGCGTCACCTGGAAGCTTGGCCGGGTCTATCGCGGCGACCGGGAAGTCTATAATTTCGACCTTCTTCCCGAAGACGGCCACAAATTCCCGGCCTTCATCAATCTGCAGCAATATTACGTTGAACAGTTTCTGGTCGAGCGGTGCGCCGACTTCCCGGACCTGATCGATTTGCGGTTCAGGAACCGTGTGATGTCGGTGGCGCAGGATGAAACCGGCATCGCTGCCGAAATCGACACACCGGACGGCCCCTACACGCTTCGCGGTGACTATCTTCTGGCCTGTGACGGCGCCAACAGCCGCATCCGCCGGCAATTCGGACTGGATTTCGAGGGCCGGCATTTCGAGGAACGGTTCCTGATCGCCGATGTCGAGATGGATGCCGATTTCCCGTCTGAACGCTGGTTCTGGTTTACACCAAGCTTTCATCCCGGCCAGTCGGCGCTTCTTCACAAACAGCCCGACAATATCTACCGCATTGATCTGCAGCTGGGCCCGGACGCCGACCCGGAAGAGGAAAAGAAACCGGAAAATGTCATCCCGCGCATTGAAAAGGTTGTCGGGGGGCGGCCCTTCACACTGGACTGGGTGTCTGTCTATTCCTTCAATTGTCGCCGCATCGACCGTTTTGTGCATGGCCGGGTGATCTTTGTCGGTGATTCGGCACATGTCGTTTCACCCTTCGGCGCGCGTGGCGGCAATGGCGGTATGCATGATGTCGACAATCTGTGCTGGAAGCTGGCCAGAATCATCGGCGGCGCGGCGGGTGCCGAGCTGCTGGAAAGCTATAATCAGGAACGCGGTCACGGGGCGGACGAAAATATCAGGAATTCCAGCTGGACATCACGGTTCATGTCGCCGGAGCCGGGGGTCGAGATGGCCTTTCGCAATGCCGCCCTGAGCCTTGCCGTCGATACTGACTTTGCCCGCCGCATTGTGAATGCCGGACGGCTGTCAGTCCCCTGCCAGCTGGTGGACAGCCCGTTGAATGGCCATGATGATGCCAGCTTTGATGTACCGCAGAAGGTTGGCATGGTGGCGCTTGATGCGCCGCTTCACGACCATGATGGAGGCTCCACCTGGTTGATGAAGCAGCTTGGCGGACGCTTTGTATGTCTGGTGACCGGCGACGCCGAGGCACCGTCCGGCCTTCCCGACGGGGTTGATCTTGTGCGGGTCGGTGATGGCGGTTTCGGAGATGCCGAGAACCGCGTGCAGGAACGCTATGGCAGCGGTGTCTATCTGGTGCGCCCGGACCAGCATGTCACCGCACGGTGGACCACGGCAGGACCGGACGACATCGCCGCCGCGCTGGCCCGCTGTCACGCCGCAGTCGCCGTGTGAGGAAGAACGAGATGACCCTGAATACCGATTTCAACCTTGGCACGCAAAGCGACGCCCTGTTCAATGAATTGCTGCAGGCCCATACGGGGTTGAGCCGTGAGCAATCCGAACAGCTGAATGCAGGTCTGATCCTGATCCTGATGAACCATATCGGCGAGCCCGATACCATCCGTGACGCGGTGGCGCGGGCGCGGGCCGCGCTTGACGCCTGACCCCGTGACATCCTCGCGCCGGGATAAAACCGGCAGACCGACAGCAAAGGCACGGACATGACAGATGTCGTTCTCTATGACTACTGGCGTTCATCGGCAAGTTTTCGCGTACGCATCGCGCTGCATCTGAAGGCCATCGAGTTTACCTCTGTCACCGTCAATCTGCTTGACGGCAGCCACCGCGCGCAAACCCATCTGGCCCGCAACCCGCAGGGGTTCGTTCCGGCGCTTGCCATCGACGGGATAATGATGACGCAGTCGCTTGCCATTATCGAATATCTGGACGCGCGCTGGCCTGATCCGGCTCTGGTACCGTCCGACCCCGGCGAGGCGGCACGTTTGCGGGCCATCGCGCATGCCATCGCAATGGACATCCACCCGATCTGCAACCCAAATGTCGTCACGCATCACGCAGCCGCCTTTGACGGCGATGCCGATGACAAGGCTGACTGGATGCGCCATTTCATCGACAGGGGGCTTCGCGCCGTCGAGGCACTTGCCGACCATCCCCGGACGGGGCGGTTTCTGCATGGCGATCTGCCGGGCCTTGCCGATTGTGTCCTGGTTCCGCAGATCTACAACGCCCGCCGCTGGGGGGTTGATCTTGCCGCCATGCCGCGCCTTGCCGCCATCGACGCTGCCTGTATGGCCCTGCCCGCCTTTCGCGCTGCCGCGCCGGAGACGGTCAAGCCGTCGGACGGCTGAGCTGCCGGCGCGCGAGTTCGACAATGTTTCATGTCATCCTCTTCAATCCCCAGATTCCGCCCAATACCGGAAATATCATCAGGCTGTGCGCGAATACCGGGGCCAGTCTTCATCTGATCCACCCGCTTGGCTTCACGCTTGACGCAAAATCATGTCGCCGGGCCGGCCTTGACTACCATGACCTTGCCAGCGTGGTTCAGCATGACAGTCTTGACGACTGCCTTGCAACATTGCAGCCGGGGCGGCTGTTCGCGGTAACAAAATTCGCCGCCCAGCGTTATGACGGACCGCGCTATTCACCCGGTGATGCCTTCCTGTTCGGTGCCGAGACAACCGGTCTTCCGGACGCGATCCATACCGGCCTTGCCGATGATGCCAAAATCGGGCTGCCGATGAGCGGTGGCAATCGCAGCCTCAATCTCGCCAATGCAGTATCGGTCGTCATCTATGAGGCATGGCGCCAATGCGGCTTTGACGGTATGGTCGACCCCACCGCCCGCAACGAGTTTTCCTGACCCATGACATCCCTTGATCCGTCCATCGGCGGCCCATCCGACCTCCGCCAGAACGACATCGCGCCACCAGCCGATGGCAAGATCGTGCGGCTTGCCGACGATCTGGTCTGGTATCGCTTCCGGATGCCATTCCGCCTGAACCACATCAATCTGTTTGCCCTGGAAACAGACGCCGGATGGATGCTGGTTGATTGCGGGATCAACACCGATGACACCAGCGCGCAATGGGATGCGATCCTGCCACAGTTGACAGCGCAGCGACCGATTGCCGGTATTATCGTCACCCATCACCATGGCGATCATATCGGTCATGCCGGCCCCCTGGCGGCGCGCACCGGCGCACCGATCCTGATGGGGCGGGCTGAATTCGACATGGCGCAGGCGGCGCTGGCGATGAGCGACGCCGAATATGGCGACATGACGGCCCGGGCCTATGCAAATTTCGGGTTCGACGACGATGTGATCGAGCGCAACCGGCAGATTGGAAATTACTATCGCCAGCTTGTCGCGCCGCTTCCCGACGTGACGATCATCGAGTCCACATGGCGTCTTCCCACCATTGCCGGCGAATGGTCGCCAAGATTTGATGCCGGTCATTCGCCAGGACATCTTGGCCTGATCGACCATGAACGTCGGCTTTACCTTGCCATCGATTTTCTCCTTGGCCGGATTTCGCCCAATATTTCGGTCAGCCTTCGCAACCCGGATGGCGATGTTCTGGCCGGCTATTATGACTATCTGGACGATCTGGATTGGCTGACACCAGACTGGAAGATTTTCTGCGGACATGACTGGCATTATTTTGACGGGGCACGGCGGGCGCGGCAGCTGATCGCCCATCATGATCGCCGCCTCGACCAGCTTCGCGCCAGCGCGGCGGCGCAGACGACAGCCGATGCCATCAGAACGCTGTTTCCAATGGAGCTGACGGACCATGAAGTCTATTTCGCCAGCTGTGAGGCGCGTGCGCATCTCAATCATCTGGTAACGCGAGGCGAGATGAGGCGCGAAATAACCAGCGGTATTGCCAGCTTCACACCAGTCTAGGCATCAATGGCGTGCGGGATGCGGCGCTTGCCACGATTGACAGCCCCCGGCCAGTCCGGCACAACCGAACGCGACTGACGCAAGGGAGGCGCAGCGATGAGCGACGACTATAAATTCGATACCCTGAGCCTTCATGCAGGCCATGTCCCCGACCCGCAGCACGGTTCGCGCGCGGTGCCGATCCATCAGACAACCTCCTATGTGTTTCGCGACACCGAACATGCGGCGGCGCTGTACAACATGGAGCTTGGCGGTCATCTCTATACCCGCATCTCGAACCCGACCGTCGCCGTTCTCGAACAACGTGTAGCGGCGCTTGACGGCGGGGTGGCGGCCACGGCCACGGCATCCGGCATGGCGGCGCTGACCACTGCGGTGATGACCATCTGCTCGTCGGGCGACCATATCGTTGCATCATCGCGCATGTATGGCGCGAACATCAATCTTCTGGAAAATACGCTGCCGCGTTTCGGCATCACCACAACCTTTGTAGCGCCTGACGATCCGGCCGCCATTGCCGCCGCCATCCAGCCGAACACGAAGATCATCTTTGGCGAGGTTATCGGCAATCCCGGCCTTGATGTCATGGATGTTGCCGCCGTTGCCGAAGTTGCCGGCAAGGCGCATGTGCCGCTGATGCTTGACTGCACCTTCAATACGCCCTGGCTTCTGAAGCCGATCAAACTTGGTGCCAATATCATCATCCATTCACTGACAAAATGGATGGGCGGGCATGGCATCGCCATTGGCGGCGCGGTTGTCGATGGCGGCAATTTCGACTGGGGACGCGATGACCGGTTTCCAACCATTGCCGGACCGCATTACGCGATGAACGAGATCAATTTCCACGAGGAATTCGGTCCTGCCGCCTTTACCGCGAAATTCCGTGCCGAGGGCATGTATAATTTCGGTCCGTCAATGTCGCCGACCAATGCGTTCCACATCCTTCAGGGACTGGAAACATTGCCGCTTCGCATGCAGCGTCACATGGACAACACCGCCGCGATGCTGGATTTTCTGACCGGCCATGATGCGGTGGCGTGGGTGAAGCATCCGACATTGCCCGACCATCCCAGCCATGAGCTGGTCCAGCGGATGCTGCCACGCGGTGCCGGGTCGATCATCGTCTTTGGCCTGAAAGGCGGGCGCGCTGCCGGCAAAGCCTTTATCGAGGCAGTCGAACTGGCATCGCATCTTGCCAATGTCGGTGACGCCAAGACGCTTGTCATCCACCCTGCCAGCACGACCCATTCCCACATCTCGGCCGAGGCGATGGTTGAAGGCGGTCTGTCGGATGACATGATCCGGCTGTCTGTCGGGCTTGAAGATATCGATGATATCAAAACCGATTTCGAACTCGGCTTCCGGGCCGCCGCCCGCGTCGCCGCCAAGGCGGCAGAGTAACGACCGGCAGGAGGCGTATCATGAAGCATGAATTGCATGGTGAGATGATCCATATTGCCACCGGCGGGCTGGATTTCGACAACAGCAAGCCTGTTCTGCTGTTTCTTCATGGCAGTGGACAGAGCCACCTGACATGGGTGCTGCAGAGCCGCTATTTTGCGCATCGTGGCTTTTCAGTGCTGGCGCCCGATCTGCCTGGACACGGGCTGTCGGGTGGCACGCCGCTTGCCAGCATCGAGGAAATGGCGGACTGGAGCGTGGCGCTGCTTGACAGTCTGCAGGTCACCGGCGCGACATATGTCGCACATTCACAGGGCGTTCTTGTCGCGCTGGACGCCGCCGCCCGGCATCCACGCCATGTGTCGGCGCTGGCGCTGATTGCCGGTGCGATGGCGATCCCGGTCAATGACGTGCTGATCGAGATGGCGCAGGACCGGCCGGAAAAGGCCTTTGCCATGATGACCAGCTGGGGCCATGGTCCCGGCGCGCATAAATTTGACAATACCCAGCCCGGCCATTCCTTTCTTGGCTATGGCAGGCGGGTGATGGCGCAGAGTGATGCCGCCGCCCTTCACGCCGATCTGGTGGCCTGTAACAGCTATGTATCCGGCCCTGCCGCTGCCGCTGCCGTGACGCAACCAAGCCTGTGCCTGATCGCCGGTCGGGACAGGATGACCCCGGCGAAATTCGGTCACAAGATGGCGGCGACCATCCCCGGCGCCACAAGTTGCGAGTTTGATCGTGCCGGACATTTTCTGCCGGCAGAATTCCCGCTTGAGGTGAACGCGGCGCTTGCCGACTTTCTGGCGCGCTGATTCACAGCCGTTTTTCAGGGCCACGTTTCGGCCAGAGGTGACAACCATGACTTCCCTGGACACGACTTTCACCAAGATCGCCGTGATCGGCGCGGGCACGATGGGAAGCGGCATTGCCGCCCAGATCGCCAATGCCGGCCATGAAGTGATGCTTTTCGACCTGCCGGCGAAACAGGATGGCGACCCGGCACCGGCTGAACGTGCCATCGAACGTCTTCTTGCCTCGGACCCGCCACAGCTGATGCACAAGCGCAACGCATCCCGGATCATCACCGGCACGATCACCGATGATTTTGCCAGCCTTGCCGAATGCGACTGGATCATCGAAGCGGTGGTTGAACGTCTGGACATCAAGCGGGATCTCTACAGGCGGCTTGACGCCACCATCGGCCCGGACTGTATCGTCAGCTCAAACACATCGACCATTCCGATCCGTCTTCTTGTCGAGGGCATGCCGCCCTCGTTCCGCGAGCGTTTCGCCATTACGCATTATTTCAATCCTGTGCGCTATATGCGGCTTCTGGAACTTGTGCGGGGCACAGATACCCGCGGTGACGTGATCGACAGGCTTGCCGATTTCAATGATCGCGTGCTTGGCAAGGGCGTGGTGCGCTGCGCCGATACACCCGGGTTCCTTGGCAACAGGGTCGGTGTTTTCGCGCTTCAGGTTGGCATTGACGAGGCGAGGCGATGCGGTCTCGATATCGAACAGGCGGATGCCCTGATGGGGCGGCCAATGGGAATACCGAAAACGGGCGTCTTCGGACTCTATGATCTGATCGGCATTGATCTGATGGTCGATGTTGTCGCCTCGCTTCGCAACATTCTGCCCGAAGGGGACGCCTTCCACGCGGTCGCGGGACAGAATGACATGATCACGGCGATGATTGCGGACGGCTTCACCGGCGACAAGGGGCGCGGCGGCTTCTATCTGGCCGGCGATGAGGGCGCTGAACTGGCGCGCCCGCTGACAGGTGCCGGCACACCACTTGCCACGCCACGCGCGCGCGACAAATCTTTGCCTGATGCGGCGATGCGCGCGGCCGAGGCCAGCGCCACGCGCGGCGAACCACTTCACGAGATCATTGATGGCAATGATCAATGCGCCCGCTTCTGCCGCCGTGTTCTGGGGCGGATCCTTGCCTATGCGGCGAGCCTTGTCCCTGATGTCACGGAGTCACCGCAGGATATCGACGATGCGATGAAGCTGGGTTTCAACTGGCAGCGCGGCCCGTTCGAGATAATCGATGCCATAGGCCCGGAAAAGATGGCGGCCCTGTTCGCCGAAATTGGGCTGAGCGCGCCACCATCACTGGCTGACACCAACCCTGTCTATCGCACCGATAACAGCATCCTGACCGTAAGGCATGCCGACGGTGCCTATCGCCCTGTCAGCCTGCCAGCCGGGGTGATGCGCTTCCATATGACACGCCAGACCCTGACGTCGATTGTCAGTAACAACGCGGCAAGTCTGTTCGCCCTGGATGGCGATCTGCGGCTGGTCGAATTTCATTCCAAGGCCAACGCGCTGACCGACGAATCCATGCAGATTGTCGCCGCTGCAGCCGAGGATCATGGTGCCGGCATCATCATCCATAATGACGCACAGCATTTTTCCGCAGGCGTCGATCTGAATGCGTTCCGCGCCTATATCGAAGCTGGCGACTGGGATGGCATTGACGGCTTCCTTGCCCGCTTCCAGCAGGCGGTGTGCAAGCTGAAATACACGCCTGTGCCGGTTGTCGGCGCGCCATCGGGACTGGCGGCAGGTGGCGGATATGAAGTGCTGGCACATTGCGACAGGCTGGTTGTCCATACCAATTCGGTGATGGGCCTTGTCGAGGCCGGTGTCGGCGTTGTTCCGGGCGGCGGCGGCATCAAGGACACCTATTTCCGCTGGTTTGACGCCAAGCAAAGCTGGGATGATGCCGCCTGGCAGACCTGGATGAATATCGGTTATGGAGCCACCGGTTCATCCCCCCAGCTGTCGGCCAGAATGATGTATTTTCTGGAATCGCGTGATGACACGGTGATGAACCGCGACCGGCTGTTGCCGCGAGCCATCGAAATGGTGACAGCCATGCAGGATGGCTACCGCGCGCCCCGGCCGCCGGTGGCACAGCTTGCCGACGGCGCGCTGGCGTCAAAGATGGAAACCTTCATGCAGGACGGTATCGATCGCGGCGATTTCATGCCGCATGACAAGACGGTGGCAATGGCGATTGCCAGCGTCATGCTTCGTGGTGACGGGGATCGCGAGACCGCCGATGAACAGGAACTCTATGCCCGCGAACGTGCCGCTTTCATCCGGCTGGCGAAAACCCCACAGACCTATGAACGGATCACCAGCATGCTGGATGACGGCGCGGCCATCAGAAACTAGAGCCAGTCGGGATCCATCTCTGCAAGCGCGGCAGGGCCGGCGGTGATACGTGACGCCATCCTGGCCACGTCCGGCAGACTGTACGCCATATAGGCGCTGGCCGTTGCCAGCTTTGCCGTCATGAAGGCAGGGTCACCCTCGCCGTTGGCCTTGGCCCTGGCGGCGGCGGCGGCACCACGCGCCAATTGCCAGCCACCGGCCAGATAACCAAGCATCATCAGAAAGTCGGTTCCCGACGCTGCGGCGTCGCGCGGTGCGTTGGCGCGGGCCAGGACGGTATCAAGAACACCCTCGGCGGTATCGCAGGCGGCACCGACCGACCCGGCAATCCCGGCCACCCCATTGCCGCCGCCGGCAATCTGATCCATGTCATCGCGGATTTCGGCCAGCAGGGCCCGAACGGCATCCCCATTGTCGCGAAGCGTCTTGCGGAATATCAGGTCATTTGCCTGGATCGCCGTCGTGCCTTCATAGATCGGCAGGATCCTGGCATCACGGAGATGCTGCGCGGCACCTGTTTCCTCGATGAATCCCATCCCGCCATGAACCTGCACCGCATCAGAGGTCAGTTGAAGCGACCGTTCGGTCATCCAGCCCTTGATTACCGGGATCAGCAGGTTGGCGCGGGTCTGCCAGAACACGGAGTCTTCGCCAGCCATCAGATTCGCGCGGTCGAGGCATGCCCCACCAACCAGCAGCAGCGCCCGCATCGCCTCGATTTCGGCCCGCATACCTGTCAGAAGACGCAGCACATCGGGGTGATGAACAATGGCATCGCCACCGGCGCGTTCCAGCGGCGTTCCCTGGACCCGGTCACGGGCATAGGACACCGCCTGCTGATAGGCTCGCTCTGAAATGGCCAGCCCCTGAAGACCGACATCAAAGCGGGCGCTGTTCATCATCAGGAACATGCAGTCGAGGCCGCGGTTTGCCTCGCCAAGAAGATAGCCGACCGCGCCGCCGTCCTGGCCATATTGCAGAACGGCTGTCGGTGATGATTTGATCCCCAGCTTCTTTTCGATCGACAGGCAGTGGACATCATTGCGCGCGCCAAGGCTGCCATCCTCATTGACCAGATATTTCGGCACCAGGAACAGCGAGATCCCTTTCACACCGGCCGGTGCATCGGGAAGGCGTGCCAGCACGAGATGAACGATGTTCTCGCTCATATCATGTTCACCATAGGTGATATAGATCTTCTGGCCGCGGATCAGATAGTGATCATCCTGCGGCGTCGCGGTTGTACGGATTGCGGCAAGATCGGTTCCGGCCTGCGGTTCGGTCAGGTTCATGGTTCCCGACCACTCACCGGCATTCAGGCGCGGCAGATAGGTTGCCTTCTGCTCGTCACTGCCAACGATTTCAAGCGCATGGATGGCGCCCTGCGTCAACAGCTGGCACAGCGCAAAGCCCATATTGGCGCCATTCCACATTTCATTGACGGCGGCGCTGACACATTGCGGCAGCCCCTGCCCTCCATGATCAGGCGACGCATTCAGGCCTATCCAGCCACCCTCGGACATTGCCTTCCACGCATCGGCAAACCCGGGCGGTGTCGACACCCGGCCATCATCATGGCGCACCGAGCCGGCAACATCGCCGGCATGGTTGAGCGGCGCGATCACCTCGCCGGCAAGCTTGCCAGCCTCATCAAGAACCGCCTCCACAAGGTCGTCCGACACCATCTCCATGCCGTCCAGCGCCGCCACCCCGTCCAGACCGACAAGGTGCCGCAGCACGAATTTCATGTCATCCACCGGTGCCTGATACATGCCTAGATCCCGTTCTTGCCTAGATCCCGTTTTGGCCTAGATCCCGTTTTGGCCTAGATCCCGTTTTGGCCTAAACCCTGTTTGCGCCTGGCCGCGCCGCCCCTGCGCTCCTACTCGTCATCTTTGACAAGGCCGGCCTTCTTGCGGGCGGCCAGCAATTCATCCTCGTCCCAGAACCCCAGAATGATGCCGGTACGAAGCTGGCTATTATTCTCTGCATAGGCGGCAACATCACTGTCGCTTCTTGTCACACGATATTTCGCGGTCAACGCCCAGTCATGGAGATGCGCCGTCAGCCGTTCAATCACCGGGGCATATTCCGGATCCTCGCCAAGGTCGAAATATTCCTCCGGATCGGTTTCAAGGTCATGCAGAAGCGGTCTGTATCCCTGGAAATAGACCATCTTGTAGCGTCCGTCGAAGACCATGATCATCCGGCATTCGTCGGGCTGGCGATCAAGCAGCACACGCATGCGCTGATGACCGTAATCATATTCCGAGAACACAACCTGTCGCCAGTCCGGCACCGCCTCGCCGGTCAGCAATGGCGTAAGCGACCGGCCCTCGACGATATGGCTGGCAACCTCGCCGCCACATGCCTCGACAAAGGTCGGCAGCAAATCAACGCCCTCGACAAGCCGGGTGTCGACAGTGCCCCGGGTGGCGTCGGCCGCGCGTCTCGGATCATAGATGATCATGGGAACCCGGACGGATTGTTCATGGAACATGTCCTTTTCCCCCATCCAGTGATCACCAAGATAATCACCATGATCAGAGCAGAACACGATCATCGTATTGTCCAGAAGGCCGCGCTCCTCAAGAAACGCCATCAGATGTCCAATCTGGTCGTCAATCTGCTTGATCAGCCCCATATAGGCAGGCAGCACATGTTCGCGCACACCCTCGCGCGAAAAAACCTCGGCGGCGCGCATCTGCATGAAGGCATCATAGACCGGATGCGGGTTCTGACGTTCGATTTCGGACCTGACCGCCGGGATCAGATCATCGGCTCCATACATGTCGTGATAGGGTGCCGGTGCAACATAGGGCCAGTGCGGCTTGATATATGACAGATGGCAGCACCATCGCTGACCCTTGTCCTCGGCCTCGTCGATGAACTGCATGGCGCGGCGTGTCATGTAGGGGGTCTCGGTATCCTCCTCGGCAGCGCGAACCGGTTTGTCGGCATGGGCAAGCAGCCAGCCAGACAGGATATTCCCCTCGTCATCCTCGGCGGCGTTCGCCCAGTCATGCCAGGGATTTTCACCGTCATAGCCCTTGTCCTGCATATAGCGGTTATAGGCGAGCCCCCCTTGTGGAAGCCGTTCTGTGGGGTTCAACCCGTCATCACGTTCATATGGTTCAAACCCGCATTGCGATACATGCACACCAACTGCCGAATCCGCCTCGATACCGAGGCGTTTCATCGCCGGCCTGTGGGCGGCCATATGCGTCTTGCCAACCAGGGCCGTGCGGATATCTAGATCCTTGAGGTAGTCGCCAAGCGTCAGTTCATCAACGCGAAGCGGCACCGCGTTCCATGTCACGCCATGCGAACGGACATATCGGCTGGTGTAATAGCTCATCCGCGATGACCCGCAGGTCGTCGACTGGACATAGGCGCGGTCAAACCGCACGCCACGTGCCGCCAGCGCATCGATATGCGGGGTGTGAAGATGCGGATGGCCGGCACAGGACAGATAGTCATAGCGCAGCTGGTCGGCCATGATCCACAATACATTGCGAACCGTTTCAGTCACTGCCACCTCCCGCACCCAGCCGGCCTTGCGGCCACCATTCCTGATTCACCGACAGGCTAGCACGCCAGCTGTCAGTCGAGCAAAATCTGGTAGCTTGCGCGCAGTCTGGCGTCAAGTTCCGGCGACAAATGCTGGGGAACGAAGTCGGCAAGGATCTGCTTTTTACGCTTGACCGCCTCGGCGACAAGATTTGGTTTGCCAAGCTCCTCCCATTCCTTGGGACTGGAACGGTCGCCAAGCGCGGGATAGACATATTCCGTCTGCATCAGCCCAATCGTCTGGTCATGGCCAAGATAATGGCCAGGCCCGCTGATACAGACATCCTTCATCACATCGATGCCAATGGTCTGTTCATTGACCTCGATACCACGGACACACCGCATGCACTGACCAAGCATGTCATTGTCGATGATCAGTGATTCAAGGCAGAAACCAAGCAGCGAGGCGTGCATGCCGGCAGCCTCGTAAACCATGTTCAGGCCGGACAGCCCCGCCATGACAAGGGTGCTGCCCTTTTCATACCCTGACTGCGCATCCGGCATCTTGGAATCGGCCATGCCGGCGGCAGCCCCGCCGGGAAGACGATAATGCTGCAGCATCTGCGAACAGGCCGCCGTCAACAGCCCCTGCTCGCCCGACCCGCCCGACATGGCACCTGTGCGAAGGTCCGAAACAAAGGGCCAGGTGCCGACAATACATGGATGACCCGGCGCCATTGAATTGACATAGATCAGGCCGGCAATGACCTCGGCAAGTGCCTGCGCGACCGCCCCGGCAATGGCGGCCGGCGCCGTGGCACCGGCCTGACCGGCAGACAGCAGCAGCACCGGCATCCCGGCATGAACCGCCTCTTCCATCACCAGACAGGATTCGGTGGCAAACCGCAGCGGCGGCACCACGAAACAATTGCTGTTCGACACAAAGGGTCTGGCCCGCCACCTGTCCTCGCCACCGGCGATGTCATGCAGCATCGAGATCACCGGCGCGACAAAGGGCGCTTCGGTAAAGCTGGTGCCAACATGTTTGGTCGTGCCCTTGACAGCCGCATAGACGGTGTTCAGGTCCAGCGCTGCCGGATCAGTCACATCACGCGCCACCATCGGTCTCTGAAAGAAATGGATGTTGTCCATATTCTCGACAATCCGCGCTGCGTCATAGATATCGGCAAGGTAGGATTCGCGATAGTTGTTTGCCTCGACATCGACAACATGAACCGCCGCGCCGGCAGTGCCGAAATGCACCCGTGAACCGGACAGCAGCATGTCGTGCCGCGGGTCCTGTCCGAACAGGGTTATGTCGCGGGCCGCTTTGGCAAGCATGTCGTCGACAAGTGCGCGCGGAAACCGGACCCGCCCGTCATCACCGGCGATTGCACCAGCCGCGGTCATATAGGCAACCCCGCTGTCAGGCGCCTGGCTGAGCCCGATTTCTTCAAGAATCTGATAGACCGCCTGGTCGATGGCACGGACCGCCTGGTCATCGAGCGGCCGATACTGGCCACCTGTCATGCCCGGCCGGATGGGCCGCAATTCATCTGCCAGCGGTGCGGCACGTTCCATCCGCCTGGCGGCACGGCCACCGGCCCGCCGTGACGACGCTGGAATTGACGTGAAGAGGCGTCTGTTCATCTGGCTCTCTCCTTTTTGGATCTGGCGGGGCGGCCCTAGAGCCTGACCTGAGCCGCCTTGGGGTCATATAGGGGGCGGAAGCTGACCTCTGCCGGGACTATGGTGCCGGCAACATCAATCGTGTATTCGGACTGAAGCTGGGCATCGGCGGATTCGCCATTGCTGGCGCATTTGACGTAGCCAAGACCAATCGCACCACCGAGATGGTGACCGTAATTGCCGCTGGTCAGATGACCGACAATCTCGCCATCGCGAAGGATAGGTTCATTGTGATAGAGCAGTGGCACCGGATCCAGCAGCCGGAACTGCATCAGACGTTGCGACAATCCATCATTGCGTTTTGCCTTCACCGCATCGGCGCCGATCATCGGGCCAAATCTTGTGGCGGGCTTGTCTTCCTTGACGGCAAAGCCCAGCCCGGCCTCGAGAACATGATCCTCGTTCGAGATATCATGCCCGAAATGGCGAAAGGCCTTTTCAATCCGGCAACTGTCAAGCGCGTGAAGCCCGCACAGCCGCAGCGCGTGATCCTCGGCGCGCCGCATCAAGGTATCAAAGACATGGTTTGCCATGTCCGTTGACACATACAGCTCCCACCCGAGTTCACCGACATAGGTGACACGATGCGCCCGCGCCACGCCATGTCCAATCTCGATATCCTGGACGGTACCGAACGGGAAATCCTCATTCAGCAGGCTTTGCGGGATCAGCGGTTGCAGAAACTCGCGAGACTCCGGTCCCATCACGGCCATCACCGATTCCGACACAGTAACATCCATTGCAAAGCAGTGCGCATCATCGGCAATGTGTCCCCTGATCCAATGCAGATCGCGACGCACAGTCGCCGCCGGCGTGACAATCAGGAATTCGTCCGATGAAAGGCGGGTTACAGTGATGTCAGCCTCGATATGGCCGTCCTCGTTCAGGAACTGGGTGTAGACAATCTTGCCAACCGGCACCGCAACATCATTTCCGCACAGCCGTTGCAGCACCGCCTCGGCGTCACGGCCGACAACCCTGATCTTGCCGAAACTCGACAGATCAAACATACCGACATGCGATCTGACCGCGCGGTGTTCATCAGCGCTGTAGTCGAACCAGTTCTGGCGTTTCCAGCTATATTCATATTCCGCCTGCTTGCCGGCATCGCGTTCGGCCTGTGGCAGGAACCAGTTGGCACGCTCCCACCCGCTGACCTCGCCGAAACAGGCGCCGTTCACCTTCAGCCGGTCATGGATGGGAGACTGTCTGACATCCCGCGCCGTCGCGACCTGGCGATAGGGGAAATGATCGGCATAGAGAAGGCCAAGCGTTTCCGAAACCCGGGTGCGAAGATAGGTGCGGTTGGCCTGGAATGGCTGCATCCGGCGGATATCCACATCCCACAGATCCATCGGCGCGTTGCCGCCATCCATCCATTCGGCCAGCACCATGCCGGCACCACCGGCAGACTGGATGCCAACCGAATTGAACCCGGCGGCAACAAAGAAATTCTTCAGTTCAGGCGCTTCGCCGAGAATGTAGCGATCATCGGGGGTAAAGCTTTCCGGACCATTGAAGAAGGTCTGGATGCCGGCTGTCGCCAGCACCGGCAGACGATCCACCGCGCGTTCGAGGATGGGTTCGAAATGGTCGAAATCCTCGGGCAGCGAGTCAAACTCGAAATCTTCGGGAATGCCGTCCATACCCCATGGTTTGGAATTCGGCTCGAAGGCTCCAAGAAGGATCTTGCCGGCATCCTCCTTGTAATAGGCGCATTCATCCGGCACCCGCAATACCGGCAGGTTCGAGGTGAGCCCCTCGATCCCCTCGGTCACGATATAGAAATGTTCACAAGCGTGAAGCGGCACCGCGACACCGGCCTTTTCACCGATCTCACGCGCCCACATGCCGCCGGCATTGACCACATATTCCGCCTCGATCGGCCCCTGGTCGGTCATCACACCGGTAACCCGGCCATCGGCCTTGTGGATGTCGGTGACCTTGACGCCCTGAATGATCTTGACCCCGAAGCCGCGTGCGCCCTTGGCAAGTGCCTGGGTGATATTCACCGGATCGGCCTGACCGTCCTTTGGCAGCCACACCCCGCCAACGGCATCATCGACCTTCAGCCCCGGATAGCGACCGGCGATGTCGGACGGGGTGATCTCGTCAACCTCGACACCGAAGGCCCGCGCCATTGCCGCCGACCGGCGCAGTTCTTCCATCCGCTCGTCGGTCAGGGCCACCGTCATCGACCCGTTGCGCTTGAAACCTGTTGAAACGCCTGTTTCGGCTTCCAGCCCGAAATACAGCTCCTGCGAATATTTCGCCAGTCGGGTCATGTTCTGAGTGGCGCGAAGCTGGGCAATCAGCCCGGCGGCATGCCATGTCGTGCCACAGGTCAACTGCTTGCGCTCGAGAAGCACAACATCGCGCCAGCCAAGCTTGCCAAGATGGTAGGCAATCGAACAGCCGATCACCCCACCCCCGATAATGACGGCACGGGCCTTTGCCGGTACATCCATGAATCTACACCTTCATCCGTGAATTGTCGGGATCATAAAGAACATCGCCTTTGACAAGCATCGCCTTTCGCTCGCGCCCAAGAACATCGACGCTGATCGCACCACCGGCAGCCAGCATGGCGGAGTCAACCACCGCCATCGCGATGGATTTGCCGACACGATGTCCATAACCGGCTGACACGACAAGGCCGGCGGCATTGCCGTCGATCAGCACGGTACTGAGATAGACCGCCTCGCCAAACGGTTCGCCATCACCGGGGTCCTCCAGCGTCAGGGTGACAAAGCCCTGTTTTGCGCCAGCCTGATGCTGGGCCTGAAGGGCGGCCTTGCCAACAAAACTGTCCTTGCCGAGATTGACCCAGCGGCCAAGACCGCTCTCGAACATCGTGTAGTCCGATGTCAGGTCCGACTTCCAGGACCGATACCCCTTTTCAAGCCGCATGGAATCAAGCGCCAGCATGCCGAAATTGCCGATTTCATGCGCGGCGCCGGCACCCCATACAGCGTCATAGAGCGGCTTGATATCGGCCATGTCGCAATGCAGTTCCCAACCGGCCTCGCCGGCAAAGGATACCCGAATGGCCGTCACCCCGATGCCGGCAATGGTCACCCGCCGGTATGTCAGCCACGGGAAATCATCATGGCCCGTCGCCTCGCCCGTCAGGTCGGCCATCAATACCGGTGCCTTTGGCCCGGTCACCAGAAGCGTCGCCATCTGCGCGGTAACATCGCTGATGCTGATCGACCCATCTGCAGGCAGCTGGAAATTCAGCAGGTCGCGGTCATGCCAGTAGGCACCGGCACCGGTCATCATCAGGAATTCGTCCTCGCCAAGGCGCGTCGCTGTCATCTCGGTCAGGATCTTGCCTTTCTCCGATGCGAAATAGACCAGCCCGATCCGGCCAACCTTCGGCAACCCGCCGGTGACAAGACCACGCAGCCAGTCAGCCGCACCGGGCCCCTTGACCATAAATCGTGAAAAGCCGGTCAGTTCCAAAACCCCGACATGTTCGGCAACATGGCGGCATTCGGCACCAACAGCGTCAAACCAGTGCTGGCGGTCATAGCTGTCCGCCATATGGTCCTCTTCACCGTCGCGGGGGAACCAGTCGGCGCGCTCCCAGCCCCCATAGGATCCGAAGGCGGCACCCGCAGCGGCCAGCGTGTCATAGAGCGGAGAGGTCTTTGCCTTGCGGCCGGCCGGCCACTGAATCTGCGGGAAATGCATCGCATATTCATGGCTGTATGTCTCGATCGCCTTGGCCTTGGCATAGTCATGCGTAACGTGATCGGTGAACCGGCGCGGGTCGACTGCCCAGCTGTCGGTCTCGGCTTCACCCTCGATGATGATATCGGACAGCAGCTTGCCGGCCCCACCGGCCTGAACGATGCCGAAGGTAAAGACACAGGCCTCGAACGCATTCGGCACGCCCGGCATCTGACCGATCAGCGGCAACCCGTCCGGCGCATAGGGGATCGGACCATTGACTACACGGGTGATCCCGGCGGTGCCAAGAAGCGGCACGCGGGCGCAGGCATCCTCGATATACCATTCGAGCCGTTCCAGATCGTCGGAATAGAGCTGGAATGAGAAATCCTCGGGCATCGGGTCGGAGGCATCGGTCCAGTGCGCGCGGCATCCCTTCTCGTAGGGACCGAGAAGAAGACCGTCCTTTTCCTGACGAAGATAATATGAGCTGTCCGGGTCACGAAGCAGTGGCAGTTTGGTGTCGCGCTCGGCAAGCTCGGATATGCCCTCGGTCACCAGATACTGGTGCGCCAGCGAAATGCAGGGCACATCACGGCCAAACATCCGGCCAACCTCGTTGGCGCGATAGCCGGCGGCATTGACCACATATTCACAGCGGATCTCGCCCTGCGGGGTTGTCAGCACCCATTCATCATTCTCGCGCCGTGCCCCCGTGACCGGACAGAACCTGATCACCGTCGCGCCCTTGTCGCGGGCACCCTTGGCAAGTGCCTGGGTCAGCTGCGCCGGGTCGATATCGCCGTCAAGCTGGTCCCACTGGCCGCCATGAAGATCATGCGTCTCCAGAAACGGATAGAGGTCCTTCATTTCAGACGGCGACAGTTCCTGGAATTCGACACCCATCTGGCGACCCATACGCTCGACATGGCGGAACTCCTCCATGCGCTGGCGGGAATGCGCCAGACGGATGGCACCGGTGACATGATAATTCATCGGATAATCGACAAGATCACCAAGCTTTCGATACAGGCTGGTCGAATAGGACTGGATTTTCATCATCGTCCATGACCCGACATAATTCGGGCAATTGCCGGCGGCATGCCAGGTCGACCCCGAGGTCAGCTCGTTCTTCTCCAGCAGCACGACATCGTTCCATCCGCGCTCGGCAAGATGATAGAGAACCGAGGCACCAACCGCCCCGCCGCCAATCACCACCACCCGTGCGGTGCTTGGCAGCTTGCCGGTGGCCTTGTGTGCCTGTTCATTCACAGATAGCTCGTCCATCATGCGTCTCGCTTTCTTGCTGACGGGGCGGTCTGGCACCCCGCATCATCCATTTCATCCAATCCATTCAATAAACTGGCCATCCAATAAACCGCCATTCAATATACCGGCGGTGCGATCACCCAGATCAACACCGCAGGCACATCGCCCTCATTGACCCAGGACACGGTCTCGCCGGCAAAGCGGAAACTGTCACCCTTCTCAAGTTTTATGGCTTCACCATCGATGATCAGCGTCAGCGACCCCTCAATGACATAGCCGGCTTCCTCGGTCGGTCGCACGAACGGCTCCGGGCAGCGCGCGCCGGCGGCAAACACCGAATGTACAATTTCAAAGGCACCGCCAAGGTCGGGGGACAACAGGCTTTCGACCAGCCCCTTGCCCTCGTCGCTCATTGTCCGGCGGCTGTCAGCCCGCACCACATAGGCCGCCTCGGGCGTGTCCGGGCTCTGGCTGAAGAAGAAACTGACAGGAAGATCGAACAGCGCCGCCACGCCGCGAATATCGACCAACGCCGGTTCGGATTGCCCCCGCTCGACCTGTGACAGCCAGCCGACAGACCGGTCAAGCCGCGCGGCAAGGTCGCTCAACGTCCAGTTGCGCGACCGGCGAAGCGCCCGGATATCGGCACCTATAGACCCGGTCGAACGTAACGGCGCGCGACCGACTGTCGTTTTATCAAATTGAACAAGCATGCTTTATCCCCACGCTGAAATCGTTGCGTGCATTGAATGAAAAAATCAAACATTTTTTCATTTCCAGCTTTTCAGCAGGAAGGGATCTGCAAAGCGGACACATGCGACGGCGCTCAGCCGCGGGGTGTCTTGTCCGCTTCATCGTCCAACGTGGCCGGATGCGCGAAACTGTCCTCGCCGGTCGCGCCCGTACGCCAGATCAGGGCAATGAACAATCCTTTTGCGCGCGGCAATGTCCAGGCAACGCCGGCAAGCATTGCCGCCGACAGCAGTGCAATGGCCGCCCAGACCGGTATGCTGTCATCGCGGCCAAGCATCACCATCAACGGGGCCAGCACATGCCCGACGACAATCAGCGTTGCCCATGCCGGCCCGTCATCAGCACGGATTTCGGAAAAATCGGTGCCGCATTCGGTGCAGGCTGGCACCCGTGTCAGATAGCCTGTCAAGGTGGCACCCTTGCCACAGTGCGGACAGCGCCGCGCAAGGCCACGCCGGATCGCGGTCATGAAAGGGATATCGACCGATCTGGAATCGGCGCGGTCTGGTTCGACGGGCATTGGCGGCATCCACAATGGCAATTGCGGTTCTGATACCGCTTTTCACCGTCACAGCAAAGCCGTCATTTCGGCACGCCTCCTAATGACGAAGGCTGAGGCCGAGCATGACCAGATTGTTGGACAGCCCGCGCCGGTGGCTCCAGTTCCGGTGATGCGCCGCCGCCGCAAACCCCGAAAGACGCCCGCCGAGCGGCCGCTGATAGACCAGCTGTGTCATGCGGTGCCGGTCACGTGCCGCAAGGTCCAGATCGCGACCGGTCACCCTGTAGGCACCGGCGGCGTCATAGCCTGTCACCGAAGTCTGGTGTATCGCCCCGCCGGTGACCGCCAGCGGTCTGCCATGCTGCAACACCAGCCTGTCACCAGCCACCGCGGCATCGCGAAGCGCGAGATGGACGCTCGACGACCCGGCGCGCAGCACCGTGTCACGTACAAAGGCGTCATGCCGAAAATCCACTCTGGACCGCAGCCGCGCAACATCGGCGCCGATGGACAGCCGCGTTGTCAGGCGACGCGACGCTGCAAGATGCAGATAGGTCGATTCCGTCGACCGTGCCAGCGCATATCCACCCTCCGGCTTGCTGCCGAGGAAGCGCCCGCTTTCGCTGAACCTGCCGAACCGCGCCTCGATGCTGTCGCCTTCACCACCGATACGGCCCGACAGGCCGTAGTCGCGGATGCTGTAGGCCCCGCCGCGGCGGGTCGCGGCCTGAATTTTCGCACGGGCGAAGAAGATTCCAGCCCGCAGACCGTCGGTCAGCCGCCAGTCCGACCGGCTGGCAATCACATCGCGCACCTGCGGGCCCAGCCCGTCCCAGACACGTGGCGCGCGATCCCGCCGCAACAGTGCAGCCGGCGACAGGGCGCTGCCCCGGCGTGCCGAGATGAAGGACAGGTCGGTGCGGTGCCGCGCCGACTGAAAGCTGATCTTCTGGCCGTCGCCGATCTCGCTGTCGGCTGAATGCGAGCGGCGGAGACGCGTCGTCACCTCGCCGGACCGATCAAGCGTCATCACATCCGGCGGTGTGGCGGCGGCCAGCATGCCAGCCAGACGCGGCCCCGGCATCACCCGGTCCAGAAGCGGCGCGCGGAAACGATAGACCCGCCCCAGCGAATCAAAAGCACCAAAATGATGCTCCGCCGAAGGCGCGGAATCGCCGAAGGCGGCGGAAAAGGCGACCCGCGTATCGGCCGTCGGGGCGATGCCGAGCGTGTCGGCCGAGGCGGCACGGGTCGGGCCGATGGGCTGCAGCGCCCGCGCCAGATTGACAAGACCATGACCATAGACCTCGCTTGGCGTCCAGCCGTTGGTGTAGGTCAGGCCCGCACCCGTATCCTCAGTCGAAACACAGGCGGCGATGGCCGCATCACTGGTCGGTTTAACATTGCCGGAGCGACCTCTTTCCCTGAGTTCCGTGGCCGTGCACAGCAACGCTTTCACCGCCTTGCGGGCGGTAAGTTGCGGATCCTTCGACTTCAGAACCGCGAGCGCGCCTGACACGATCGGCGCAGCCATGGATGTGCCGGAAAACGTCCCGTAGCCATCCCGCGCCTTGTTATCGACATCGCCATCGACATTCAGACCGGTTTCATCGCCGTCATCTTCCAGCTCTCCCCGTGCAAAGGTCGAGTTCACATCTGTTCCCGGCGCCGCAAGGCAATAATCCTTGGCGATCCCGCAACCATTGCTCCATTTTGCAATTACCTTCTGCTTTGTCACATTCACCACCGATAACCATCGTCCGCGGAGGACGCTGCTTGTCAGAAAATAGCTGCTCTCAAGTGAAGGAATATTCTCAGGTATCTCTTCATCTTGTCCCAATTTGTCCCGCACAAAGAGGCCCTTGGTTTTCCGGTAAGCAATGGGGTTGTTCGCAGCCTTATTGTCGAAATCGATTGCCTTGTTGTAGATCGGAACCTGTCCTGTCTCGCTGTTCCAACCGTTGTTGCCAGCCGAGAACACAATCACTTTGTCCGACCCTGCCGCCGCTTCCCAAGCCTGACGTGAATTGGCGTGAAAAACGTCAGCATGGCTATACGGATCATCACGCAAAAAATAATTTGGAAGCAGATATCTACGCTGGCTGTTGAAGAATGTGACTTGTTTGGGAGCGCGGTTCCGACTCCAGCTGTTGTTGATCACGAAGGCATTGCCGTTCTGCGCCTTCGTGACGGCTTCGGCAACGCGGCGATTGCTGGCAGCCCAGCCTGGGAGCCTTGGGTCTGATGAACCCCAAGCCTGATATTTTCTCGGCACATAGTAATCACGAAATAATACGATTGGCAGCACCGTTGCTTCCGGCGCGATTCCCACTGTTCCAAAATCGTTGTTTCTTGCCGCAATGATCCCGGTCACATGTGTCGCGTGGGAAATATCGCGCGAAAAATCCACCTCGTAATCCCGCTCCAAATTTCGCTTGTCTTCAAGGGAATAAGATTCGGTGATGTCTTTGCGAGGTTTGGCAATCCGCTCTTTGACAGGCCTAACGTCACCGTGACCATCTCTGACGTTGTGGCCGATCACATGGCCGTTCGCGTCACGTCGAAACGCTTGTGAGATATCCGGGTGATCCACATCGAACTCGCCATCAATAATTGCGACTGTGACACCCTGTCCCTTGAAACCACCCGATCCTCCCGATGAATCCGCATTTACAAGACCAACAGCATATGAGGGGATTTGCGGCCCCTGCTTGTATTGCTGGAGCTGTGCGCCACTTGTTTCCGCGCCACCACCTCCCCCGCCACCGCAGGCGGTAAGGGTGATTGCCATGACCGCCGGCAGGATCGCCATCGCCAACCCTGTCCGACGCTGCGTGCCAGTTGCACGGCTCTGATGTGATTTCCTGTCCATAACGGACAAGAGTCGTTCGTGTCCGGTAAAATTATTCCGGACCAGGCTTCACATTTCCGTGATACCAAGGCCCCGTCACACCAAGGCCCGTGACGACACAAAGGCATGGCCCACACATCCGCCCGCTTGACGTCATGCCGGTCACCGGCGCAAGGTCACGGCATATTCCGGGGAGACGAACCTGCCCTTGCCGGACGGGTCGCATATATATAATGGTCGCAGTAAGGGGCCGAAGGTGAATGTCATGCAGAGTCCCGGACTGACAAAACTGCTGCCGTGGCTGGCGCTGCTGGTGATGGGGGCCGCCTGGGGCCTGTCCTTCTCGCTGGCGCGCATCGTTGTCGCCGCCGGGGGCACGCCCTTTGGCATCACCTTCTGGCAGTCGATTGTCTGTGGCGGGTTGCTGCTGGTCTTCACACTGGCACGACGGCGGCCATTGCCGTTGAGCCGTCGGCATTTCGGGATCTATCTGATTGTTGCGTTGCTTGGTGCCTCGGTGCCAAACAGCCTGTTCTATTTCGCCGCCCCCTATGTCCAGGCCGGCGTGCTGTCGATCACCGTCACCCTGATCCCGATCATCACCTATGCGGTGGCAATGGCCATCGGGTCAGAGACATTGTCCGCCATCCGCGCGACCGGCGTTGTCTGCGGGGCGGTCGCCATTATCATGCTGGTGGCACCGGAAAGCAGCCTTCCGGACCGTGCCGCGATGCCGTGGGTCCTGCTGGCCTGTGTCAGCGCGGTCTGCTACGCGCTGGAAAACATCTATCTGGCACGGCCATCGCTTCAGGATATCGGGCCGGTCAGAACCGCCTGCGGGATGAACCTGTTCGCCGCCATGATCATGCTGCCGGTGGCCCTGCTGACCGACCAGATGTTCCTGCCGACCTTTCCGTTCGGCACCGTGGAATGGGCCGTGATCGGGCTTGGCCTGATCAATGTTGTCGCCTACACCACCTTCATCATGGTGATCGGGCTTGCCGGGTCGGTATTTGCCAGCCAGACAGGCTATGTCGTGACACTTGCCGGGGTCATCTGGGGGATCGTGCTGTTCGGGGAAACGCATTCGCCCTGGGTCTGGGGGTCGGTGGTCATGATGATGCTTGGTCTGGCGCTTGTCACCCCGCGACGCCGCGATGATAAAGACGAAATTGTCGAGGCATCCTAACTGCCCTTGAAATCAGGTTCGCGCTTCTCGTTGAAAGCGGCGACACCCTCGCGCCGGTCGGCGGTGGTCACGGTGCGGTTATAGGCCTCGATTTCAAAGGCCAGCCCGGCGGCAAGCCCCATATCCATTCCTGTGCGGATGGCCTGTTTCGCCTGCCCGACCGCCACCGGCGCGTTGCCGGCAATCACGGTGGCCACTTCCAGCACGACCGACAACAGGTCGTCAGCCGGCACCACCTTGTTGACGAGTCCCCATTCGGCTGCCTCGTCCGCCGAAAATGCTGTACCTGACATGATCAGCTCCTTGGCCCGGCGTTCGCCGACCGCGCGGCCAAGCAGCTGGGTCCCGCCGGCACCGGGAATGATGCCGAGACGCACCTCTGTCTGGGCAAAACGGGCACCGTCGGCCGCGTAAATGAAATCGCATGCCGAGGCCAGCTCGCACCCGCCGCCATAGGCGGCACCATTGACCGCCGCAATCAATGGCAGCGGCATGCCGATGATCGCCCGCGCCATACGTTCATAGATCCGGTGCTGGGCAAACCAGGCGGCATCACTCATGCCGTGGCGTTCCTTCAGATCCCCACCGGCACAGAAAGCCCTGTCGCCGGCACCTGTCAGCACCACAACCCGCACGTCACCGGAATCAAGGTTGAGCGCCTCGAAGAGTGCGGTCAGCTCCTCGGCCATTGCGGTGTTGAAGGCGTTGGCGACATCGGGCCTGTTCAGGGTCACCAGCAGCACCCCCGGCGCCGCGCGTTCGGCAAGCAGCGTTGTATAGGATGGCAGCCCGGGACCGGTGCCCTGTGACAGATTTGTGTTCATCGCCCTCTCTCCACTCAACGCTCTCCACTCTACGCTCTCCAGGCGGCTCATGCCCGCATCCGGTCGTATCTGGCTGCGCGCCATGTCATCAGGCCTGAAATGTCATCAGGCCCGAAATATCATCAGGCCCGAAGCCGCGCCCCCGCCGCGTCAAAGGGCGGTTCGGCCAGCACCGTGGCGGCGTGCGGCTTGCCAAGGATATAGATATCGACCCGGTCGCCGGCTGCCACAATACCCTCACGCGCATAGCCGATGGCAAGCGACTTGCCGACCGTATAGCCATAGGCACCGGAGGTGACGCGGCCCACCGGCGTGCCGTCGGCAAGGAAGATCGGCTCGCCACCATTGGCATCGGCGTCATTGGTCACATCGACCTCGAACATGGTCAGCGTCTCGCGCGGCGGCATGTTGCTGATCCGCAGATAGGCATCCTTGTTCAGGAACTCCTTGTCGAGCTTGATCAGCCCGTGAAGGCCGGCCTCCTGCGGCCAGTATTCCGGCGAATATTCACGCCCCCACGACCCATACCCCTTTTCGATCCGCAGCGCGCCGAGCGCCCGCCCCCCGACAGGACCGCCGCCATGCGCGGCTGCCGCTTCCAAAAGCGCTTCATACAGCACCACCTGGTCGGCAACGGCGCAGTGGAGTTCCCACCCCAGATCGCCGGTAAAGCTCACACGGATGGCAAGACATTCGACACCGGCAACCGAGATCGTGCGCGAGTGCATGAACCGCCACCCTTCAGCCGACAAATCGGCATCTGTCAGCGCCGACAGCATCGCCCGCGATTCCGGACCGGCGACATTGAAGCCGGCGATATGTGACGTCGCCACCTCGAGGCTGGTTCCCTCGGGCATCGGCACCATATCGAAGAACCGGCGGTGATAGCGTTCGGCCATGCCGGACCCGATCATCATATAGCTGTCCTCGCCGGTCTTGGTGATGGTGAAATCACCGGCAATGCCGCCGCGCATGCCGATCAGCGGTGTCAGGCAGGACCGCCCGACCCGGTCCGGAACATGATTGGCGACAAGCGCGTCAAGCCAATGCCGGGCGTCAGGACCGCTGATGATGTAGTTACCAAAATTCGAGATATCGATCACCCCGACATGATCGCGCAGCATCGCCGCCTCGCGGCCGACCGGTGCGAACCAGTTCTGGCGGGTAAAACCGGTTGTCTCTTCGGTGTCCGGTGCGTCGGCAAACCACAGCGGATGTTCCCATCCCGCATTCAGACCGAATACCGCGCCCCTTGCGCGCTGTATGTCGTAGACCGGGCGGGTCCTGGCAGGGCGGCCGGCGCTCCGCTCCTCGTTCGGGAAATGGATCTTGAATCGATGGATATACTGGTCGCGCACGCGGGCCTTGGTGAAGGCGGCATCGGCCCAATCGCCAAAGCGGGCCAGATCCCAGGCGAACATGTCCCATTCCGGTTCGCCCTCGATCATCCATTGCGCCGCCAGCAGACCGAGGCCGCCGGACTGGCTGAAACCGGGGATGATGCCGTTACAGCAGAAATAGTTCCGCAATTCAGGCACCGGCCCGAACAGCGCGTTTGAATCCGGACTCCAGATCATCGGTCCGTTGATGACCCGCTTGACCCCGGCCTCGGCAGCGGCCGGAACACGGTCGATGGCCCGCATCACATTGTCCATGATGCGGTCGAGATCGTCATCGAACAGCTCATGGCCGAAATCGAGCGGCGTGCCGGTCTCGGCCCAGAACTTCATCTTTTCCTCATAGGCGCCGATCAAAAGCCCGTTGCCTTCCTGCCGGAAATAATATTCCCCGTCACGGTCGGCGATTGACGGCAGGCGACGTCCAAGCGCCTCGACCTCCGGAATGGCCTCGGTGACGAAATACTGATGTTCGGTCGGCTGCAACGGCAGGGTCAGGCCAGCCATCGCCGCCACCTCGCGGCCCCACAGACCGGCGGCGTTGACAACCCAGCCGGTATGGATATCCCCCTTTTCGGTGCGGACGATCCAACTGCCATCCGGCTGTGCCTCGGTTCCGATCACAGGGCAGAACCGGTTGATCTCGGCACCGAGCATACGCGCGCCGGCCGCATAGGCATGTGTCACCCCGGACGGGTCGACATTGCCGCCATCCGGTTCAAACATGATGCAGCGCACATCATCGAACTGCGCCAGCGGGTGAAGTTCCAGCGCCCTTTCGCGGCTGATTTCATAAAAGCCAAGGCCATAGAATTTGGCCTTTGCCTCCTGCAGGCGCAGCTGATGCTCGCGCGCCTCGGTCTGGGCGAGATAGAGCGATCCGGGCTGAAAGACACCGCATCCCTGACCGGTCTCGGCTTCCAGCTGCTTGTACAGATTCATCGTGTAATGCTGGATACGGGTGATGTTGTTGTTGTCGTGCAGACCGTGAATGTTCGCCGCCGCATGCCAGGTCGACCCGCTCGTCAGCTCGTCACGTTCCAGCAGCACAACATCCCGCCATCCGAGCTTGGCAAGGTGATAGAGGATGGAACAGCCGACAAGACCGCCCCCGATAACCACCGCCTGCGCATGCGTCCGCATCTTCCGCTATCCCTTCCTGTGCCGCCCGACAGGTCCAAGCTTGCGGCTGAACAGACCCTGCAAATGGCCCAGACACGACAATTGATGCAGGGTTTGCGTCGGCACTGTCGGCTCACCTTCTGAAGATCAGAAGCCGGATGATGCGAAGCACAACACCAACCAGAATCTGGCGAATAAAGGGGTTCTGCATGATGCCGGCCACCCGCGTGCGAAGCCGTGGTGACAGCCTTATGACAAGCACCGCCACCGCAATCGCCAGAAGGCCGAAAATGACAATGCGCAGCATGGTTCGCCTCCACAGGGGCCAAAGGGGGACCGGCACCCCGGTCAATGGTCTCTGGTCGCCAATAGTCTCTAGTCTATGGCCACCATCTTGCCGGGATTCATGATATTGGCAGGGTCGATGGCCCTTTTGATAACACCCATCAGCGCATAGGCGTCGCCATGTTCGGCCTGCATGTATTTTTTCTTGCCGAGGCCGACGCCATGCTCGCCGGTCATTGTTCCTCCAAGCTCGATCGACATCAGGTTCAGTGTTTCGGCAAGATCATGCGCGCGCGCCAGATCGGTCGGCTGATCAGGCCGAATCAGGATCACAAGATGGAAGTTTCCATCCCCGACATGGCCGAGGATCGGTGCCACCAGCCCCGATCTGTCGATCTCCTGCCGGGCCCGGCGGATGGCCTCGGCAAGCCTCGAGACCGGCACACAGCAATCGGTCACGAATCCTTCTGCTCCGGGGACCAGCGCCTTGGCGGCGTAATAGGCTTCGTGACGCGCCTTCCACAATCTGTTGCGGTCTTCGGTATGGGTTGCCCAGACCAGTTCCGCGCCCCCATGTTCGGCCGCGATGGCGGCAAAGGTCTCGACCTGCTCGGCGGTACCCTGAGTGCTGCCGTGGAATTCCAGAAACAGATGCGGTGTTTCGGGCATGTTCATATCCGGATTGTAGAGGTTCATGCCGCGCATCTGAACCTCGTCCAACAGCTCGATCCGCGCCATTGGCAACCCTGCCTGCATGGCATCCATCACCGCTTCAACAGCACCCTCGACATTGTCAAAGGCGCAGGTCGCAGCCCGGATCGATTCCGGCTGGCCAAACAGCCGCACAGTCAGCCGGGTGATGATCCCAAGCGTACCTTCAGAGCCGACAAACAGATGGGTCAGATCATATCCAGCAGCGGATTTACGCGCTCTTGTACCTGTCTCGATGATCTGCCCGTCAGGCAGCACGACCTGAAGCGCCATCACGGTCTCGCGCATGGTTCCATAGCGTACCGCATTGGTGCCCGAGGCACGGGTCGCGGCCATACCGCCGATTGTGGCATCCGCGCCCGGATCAACCGTGAACATCAGGCCGGTATCCCGCAAGGCGGCATTCAGCTGATTGCGGGTCACCCCCGGCTCGACAACAGCCAGAAGATTGCGCTCGTCAATCTCGATGATCCTGTTCATCTGTCCAAGATCGACACTGACACCGCCATGCAGCGGCACGACATGACCTTCCAGCGAGGTGCCGATGCCAAAGGGCACCACCGGGCACCCGGTCCGTGCGCAGGCGGTGATGATGGCGGCCACCTCGTCCACATCCTGGGGAAACACCACCGCATCGGGCAGCGCTGGCGCGGTGTAGGCTTCGTCACGCGAATGCGCTGTTCTCGTCGAGTCACCCGTTGTCAAACGCGTGCCGAGAAGATCGCGAAGCTCGTCAAGCGTGGTGTCATAGGGCATGGCCGGAATCCATCTTCATTGCCGTCCCGCCGCTTCGCACAGCACGCGATGGCGCGAGATCAGCGAATCCCGATCGGCATAGCATCCCTGCAGCCAGCGATGGCCGGTCCCCCCATAGGCCTTGCGGGCATGCAGCACACGGGTGTTGTCAACGACGAAACATTCACCCGGCTCAAGCCGGAAACTGACTTCCATGGCCGGATCGTCGATGATTTCGCCAAGCCGCCTGTAGGCGTCATAATAGGTCTGCATGGCGTCAAAGGGGATGTCCGTCAACGCGGCTGCTGAACGATTGTTGAACCGAATGCCAATCAGTTCACCATCCGGTGCCAGTTCGATCATCGGCCGCCGTGCGGTCAGTCTGGTATCGGTGCCGCCGGCATATTCAAACCGGGCACAATGGTCGGCAAGGACATTGAACCAGGCAATATTTTCATCCCGAAGACGCCGCGCTGCGGCAAAGCCGTCGACAACCATATTGTCACCGCCGGCAGCCGAGCTTTCGAGGCAATAGAGGATCTGGATTGTTGGCACCGGGTCACGATAGGGATTGTCGGTGTGTGCCTGCAGCCCCAGTCCGGTATAGGCAAGATTGGTCGGGTTGATTTCGGTACGAACTTCAAACTGCCGCCCGTAATTGGTTTCCCTCACATAGCCGAACAGATCGACGATTTTCATCAGCGCGCCATCTTCGACCGGACCACCCGACAGATGCGCAAACCCGTATGTCACCAGATCGCCGAGCCAGTCCCGAAGCGCCGCGTCATCCTGTTGGACATCTGCGAGACGTGCTGTCGGCAGTGCCGCGCCAAGCCCGGCATCCCAGCACGCCACCCCATCCGGCAGCCAGCCCCGTTCCGGCGCCGGGCCGGGTCGGTCATAGCGATGTTCCATCAACCAGTTCGGATCATAGGTGATTGGTGCCGGGTCGGAGGAAAACGTCACCTCCAGCCCCGTCCCGGTGACGGTTGCGGCGGTGATCACGATATCACCCGGAATATCGGACAGGGTGATCAGCCGCTGGCCATTGCCCGGCGAGCGCGTCGCCTCGTCCCACGCATTGTCGCGAAGCCAGACAGCATGGAACCTGGCATGGTTGCCGGTACCCTGGTCGGTCAGGGTCAGACAGCGCCCATCATCGCTGAGTGTTGGTTCAAACATGACAGACCTCCTCAAGTCGTTCTGCCTCAAATTGTTCTTTGAAGACGCGCTTGGTGGCGTTCGCGAAGCATGATGATGATACCAGCCGCAACAATAAACAGAATACCCGGGAACAGATCGTCGAACGGGGCCTCGGCAAAAAACAGCCAGCCAAGAACAAAGGATACCGGAATGCCGAAATATTCAAACGGCGAGACGCTGCTCGGATCCACAAGCCGGTAGGCAATGGCCAGGCTGAGAACGCCTGTGCCGCCAAGAACCCCCATGATCACGAACAGGCCGGCATCGCCAAGATTACCTATGGGCACCGGATCGACAAACAGGATCACCACCAGCGTTGCCAGCGCGCATGTGGCTGTCTGCTGTCCGAACTGGATTGCCGCCGAGGGAATTTCCGGTGGATAGAACCTGACAAGAACGCTCGAGGTGGCGTAACAGAAACCGGCGAGGACCGGCAGCAGCATGTAAGGGGAAAAGCCGTCCTGAAAGGGTTGCAGAATGGTGACAACACCGGCAAATCCCAGCATCACCGCACCCCAGCGCCAGATCCCGATATAATGACCAAGAAGCGGCACCGACAGCGCGGTAATGAACATCGGCCCGCTGAAGCCAAGCGCGCTGGCGGTGGCAAATTCGATTTTCGTCAGCGCCGTGTAAAAGCAAAGCTGGGCCATCACCACCGACGAGGACCGCATCAGATTGATCAGATGGAGTCGCGGCCTGTTGAGCAATGGCAACGCCGCAAATTGCCGGCCATGCCACAGCAGGATCAAGGCTGGAATGACACCAAAGAAATTACGAAGCGCGGAAATCTGCATGACCGGATAGCTGCCGCCAAGCATCCGGACAATAATGCCCATCATTTCAAAGGCCAGGATGCCGAACATGATGACACCAATGGCAATAAGCAGGTTACGCGGCATAATTGGCCTCGTCCGGACTGTGGACCGGGCACACTATGACAGCTTCCTTGGCGTCAGTATATCTCGAACAATCCGGCAGCCCCCATGCCGCCGCCAATGCACATCGACACGACACCCAGCTTCGCACCGCGCCGATGCCCCTCGATCAGAAGATGCCCGGCAAGTCTGGCACCTGTCATGCCGTAAGGGTGGCCAACCGCGATCGCCCCGCCGGAGACATTGTATTTCTGCGGATCAATGCCAAGCCTGTCCCGGCAATAGAGTACCTGCGAGGCAAAGGCCTCGTTCAGTTCCCACAGATGAATATCGTCAACAGCAAGCCCGTGCGCGGCAAGAAGCTTCGGCACGGCAAAGACAGGACCAATCCCCATCTCTTCGGGATCGCACCCCGCCACGGCAACACCGCGCAGCGCGCCAAGCGGCCTCAGGCCGCGCCGCTGCGCCTCGTCCGCGCCCATGACCACCATGGCTGATGCGCCGTCCGACAACTGGGATGCGTTGCCGGCGGTGATGAATTGCCCGGCGGCAATCTGCTGGCCATCCTTGAACACCGGCTGCAGCGCCTGCAAACCGTCAAATGTTGTCGATGGCCTGACACCTTCATCAGCATCCAGCGTCACCTGCTGGTCGCTGATCTCCCCGGTCTCGCGGTCCTTGACCTTCATCACCGTGGCGAGAGGCACGATTTCGGCGTCAAAGCGTCCTTCTGCCTGCGCGGCGGCAGTGCGGCGATGCGATTCAACGGCATATTCATCCTGCAGCTGACGCGAGACACCATACCGTGCGGCGACGATCTCGGCGGTTTCAAGCATGGTCATATAGATGTCCGGACGGTTGGCATCGATCCAGGGATCGACAAGCCGGTCGATGTTCATCTTTGGCGTCTGCACCAGCGAGATCGATTCCACCCCGCCGGCAACCCCTATCTCGATCTCGCGATGCCGCACCTGATTGGCAATGATCGACAGCGCCATCAACCCGGATGAACATTGCCTGTCCACAGTCATACCGGGAACCGAGGTTGGCAGCCCGGCCCTGATCAGGGCCTGCCGCGCGACATTCATATGTGTTGATCCCTGCTGCAGAGCCGCGCCAAGGACAACATCCTCAATTTCAGCCGTCGCCACGCCGGCGCGCTCGATGGCATGCGAAATGGCGTGCGCGGCCAGCGTCTGGGCCTGGGTATTATTGAAGGCCCCGCGATAGGCCTTGCCGATCGGGGACCGGGCGGTAGACACAATAACGGCATCACGCATGGCAACGTCTCCGGTGGACTGCTGTATCGGCCAAGCCTAGAGACACCCGCCGCCGGATGCAAACCACTGATGACAGATGATCACAAACGATGACAGGGGCAGGACTGCAAGAAGATGCACAGCCTGCGCGCCGCCGGCATCGAGGCGGGAGAGCGTTACAGCGTGGTGGGCTGCGAGGACGGGCAGGTGATCCTCGCCGACATGGACGGCCGGCAATACAGCTTCGATCCTGGCGGCGGCACTGCGCCATAGCCACATCGACGACCTCCCTCGCCTGCCGATGCGACCACCTGTTGAGTTCCATCATCCAGACCAGCACCCTGTCTTCCGTCTCCCTGCCTTTGATACTGGTACGGCCCCAATGTCGGATGGCATGGCAGGCCGGGCAGAGCGCGCAATCACACCCTTCAGGGTGCTGTGGTATCGTTCATCGTCATAGTCTCAGGCCTTATCGGCCTCGACTGGCCATCTGGGACCCCTGCCACCACATACGCAGCAGCGGTGACCAGCCTGTTGATAGGCGGTCTTTCGCACGACATCCCAATCCTGTTTGCGGAGCACTGCGCGCAGATTCTTGCCCCAAAGCGACTGCGGGACCATCCAGGGGCGTATGACAGGGCCCTCGAGATCCGGTCTAAAGCGCCGTGGCACAAAGGGGTGAAGAAGATCGTATTGTTCCGTACGCAGACCCTCAATGGTGCATGTCCAGACGCCAAGCTCCGCGTTCCACCTTGCGCCGGCTTCGCGTACAATCCCGGCGCTTTCCTTCGGAACGCAGAGGAGGATGGTGCGCCTGTCATCAATATTCAAGACAAACCCTCGCGGTCCGTTCCGCGACGATCATCACGATCGGCACCCCCGCCCTGCGTTTCCCGACAGATTTCGACCGCACGCGCATCAGCTGCTTCGAACAGTGAACTATCGGTGTCGTCTGTTGAGTGTTCGCGTTTTGCGAGCGCGCACAGAAGGAAAACGCCTTCCGCCATTCGAATCTGTGTTTCCTCTGTCAGCACCACCGTCGGTACCGGCTGTGCCAACGCATCTTCCCTGATAACGGAAAGCACGGCATCGAGAACGAAATGTGACTTCGGCTTGCCGGCATTGGATGCTGCTTCCTCGATCAATTTCATCTCTTCATCGGTGCATCTGAAAGTCAGTTTTTGATGGGTTTCGGTCACTGGCTATCTCCTCATTCTGCTAGGCAGAATTGTCGTCGCCGGACCTCAGATTCACAGAATGTCGCCGTCTGCTCCCGTCCGACAGTGTATGTTTGGTTAACTTTCTGATTTTAATGAAACAAGTATCTCGTCCGACGCCGTCGGACAGTCGGACGGGCAGCCTGCTGCGTTAGGTGTACTGAATTTGGCGGCGACTGCCGGACCATCAGGCACATGTTCGCTGTTGATCCAGCGCGGCGATATCTGCCATCCGGCCATGCGGTGGAAGCCATCGCACGGCGCGTGAGTGCGGCGTGGCGGATACAAGACCCTCCTCACGTCCCTTGTGCCGTCGGTGCAGGTTCAATCAGACCCTGTCAGCCCTATCATGAAGTCATAGAGCCCGGCGCCCTTCTGATCCACGGCGTCCTTGATGGCCAGATGAATGCTGTTAGGGTGCTGGCGATCCAGCATCACCATTTTCTGACCTTCCGAGAAATTCGCCGCTGCCAGTTTTACCGGGATGTCTTTCAGGATCAGCTTCAGCCGTGCGATATTGGAATCAAACCATTCCTGTTCAAGATCCTCCTCACCTGCCGGAAAAATATAACGGTGATCCGTTAGCTGCTTGATATGCAGGACCCGTTCGGCGATTTCCTGAAGCTTTGAATAGCCTCCAATGATGTTCACCGCATCCCGCACATCGCGGTTGACGCCAGCGCCATCGGTACGTGGCATCGGCTGCGGCGGCCGGGCGTAGAATGGCTGCTCCGGCGGGGGTGCCGGCACATTACGGGTCTGGTCACAGGCGACCACATGCGGGACCGCTCTAAACGGGCCTGAATCCTGAAGCATGGTGGCGGAGATTTTCTGGCGCGTGGTCGGGTTGGCAATGCCTGCTGCAACAAGCCGGTCCTCCGCCTGCGGCAGCCCATCCGGCCTGTCCGGTGCCGCCACATAGTCTTCCTGCCTCTCAAGGCCAAGCTGATCCAGTGCCTTTTGGACAAGCATAGGATTGGCACTTGCCGGCACCCGGCCGTGACGACCCACCAGATAGTCGGCGATGCCGGGATAGAGGCTGTGATATTTGTCACGCCCTTCAAGTCTATGCCACAGCGACAGGGCCGCCTGGCCAGTGGTATTGGCGGCATAGGGCGTGACCTGGGTCGGCTGTCCCAGATCCTTCAGAATCTCTGCCTGCATCCGGTAGATCGCGATCTGGATCCGGTCCCAGTTGGCATGGCTGGCAGCCGTCCCGAGAAGCCGTCCAAGGTTATCGACCAGCCCTGGAATCGATTTCAGCGTTGCCGATGCGCCGCCCGGGGTGCGCGCCGCATACATTGCGTCGACAAGCTCTGTGTTGTAAGAGGATTCAAACTCGCGATAGCGGAAGCGCAGCCCGTAAAGCGAGAACATGCTGGCCTTGATGGCGTCGATGTCCAGTTTGGGCGTTTGCGAGCTTATCCGTTCATCCGGGTAGTTCCTGATAAGGTCCACCATCTTGTTCATGCTTGGCTGCGCCGTCGATCCGGCCAGCGCCGGATGCTGCACATCCATGGTGATGTCCTTGTCCTGCTCGATGGCGGCCAGCGTCGCCGCCATATAGCAGGCGGGCGCCTCGCCATAGGTCGAATGCGCGTGGATGGTCACATCCTGATCCGGAAAACGCCGATAGAGGGCGGAGACAAGCTCATAGACGAAATAGGGGTTCAGCCTTCCGCTGGCCGATTTCAGATAGAACCCCGAATGACCAAGCACCACCAGCTCGTCGGCGAACGCAAGGCATCTGGCGACGGTGACGTTGGGGTTGTCCTCGATACAGATGGTTCCCTGCGCGATGATGTCATGACCGGCGGCCTGCGCCTCGGCAACGGCCCTCGCCACACCGGCCAGACAGCGCGCGTCGTTCAGCCCATGGAAATTCTGCAGGACATTCATCCCCATGGCCGCATATTCGAAGACCAGCGCCCGGATTACGTCATAGGGCTGCGGTTCATAGCCGAAGAGGAAATCACCGCGGATCAGGGTCGACTGCCGGACGCCGAGATTCCTGAAATGGGAGATCAGCTTTTCAACTTCATCCCATTCATTGCGCCGCTTCTTGGCGAACAAATCAAAGAAGGTCCCGCCGCCCGTCTGGATGGCATGCGTGCCAGTCAGATGCGCTGTGGGATAGGAATCGATAATTTCCTGCGCGTCCGGGTTTGTGCCAAACAGCGACTGCACGGCGTCACGCAACACATCCTGAAATTTGATTTTTGACATGGCGTATGTTTAGCCTGTCGCGCCGGATGATGCCAATGCGTTTGGTCCTCTTACATAATCACATGTCAGCGAGTGCTCTGGAGCAAAGCGCAGACAATCCCCGGCACTTGGCAGCGAAACACAATCAGACCAGCGCCTCGTCAGCATAGACGCAGCAACGGTTCTCAGGGAATTTCAGCCATGCCTTGTCACCCGGCACCGCCACCTCACGCTTTACCTTCACCTTGATGGCGTTCTGGCCAGCATGCGCCGATACCAACTGGTAGTTTCCGAAATCATCAACGCGCTGGATATCAACCTGAATAGCGTTTTTTGTCTTCTTGGTTGCCAGCTCGATAAATTCAGAGCGTATCCCTAGCTTTATATTGTCCGTGCCAGTCTTGCTGAGATCGGTCTCGGTGGCAAATTCCACATCACCGACTGCCACAATATTTTTCCCTGTCACCCGGGCTTCGAACATGTTCATCGCCGGCGCGCCGATGAAATAGCCGACAAATGTTGTACTTGGGCGTTCAAACAGCTCCTTTGGCTTGCCGATCTGCACCACACGCCCGCGATCCATCACCACAATATCCTCGGCAAAGGTCATTGCCTCATTCTGGTCATGCGTCACATAGATCAGGGTCGATTTATAGAATTCATTGATTTCCTTCAGCTTTCGACGTAGCCGGAATTTCAGGTCAGGGTCGATCACGGTCAGCGGCTCATCCATCAGGATGGCCGCGACATCATCACGGACAAGGCCGCGCCCGAGCGAGATCAGCTGTTTCTGGTCGGCCGTCAGGCTTTTCGCGCGGCGGTCAAGAAGTCCCTCCAGCCCAAGAATCTCGGCAACCTCCTTCACCTTCTTCGCAATTGCCTCCTTCGGCGCGTCGCGACAGACCAGTGGGAAGCCCAGATTCTGTCCCACTGTCATGGTGTTGTAGATCACCGGGAACTGAAACACCTGGGCGATGTTGCGCTCCGCCGTCTTTATTTCGGTCACATCGGTGTCGTCGAAGGTCAGGCGCCCTTCTGAAGGCGTCACGATCCCTGACATGATATTGAGCATCGTTGTCTTGCCGCAACCGGACGGGCCGAGGACCGCATAGCGCCCACCATCGCGCCAGGTCAGATTGCATTTTTCCAGCGCATAAATCGGGTCAACGGCATCCGGGTCATAGCTGTGGGCAATGCCGCGAAGGTCGATACGTGCCATCAGAAGCCTCCTGGAAAAGGTGAAGAAATCAACGCACCATCCTGGCCGAAGGCATAGAGCCGGGATCCATCCAGCTGCAGGTTCACGGAATCACCTGCATCGAAATTCTGCACCATGTCCAGAAGACCGACGATGGTATGCCCGCCGCTCTGCACATGAAGGAATGTCTCGGAGCCGCTGATCTCCGCAAGCTCAACCGTAAAGGGCAGACCCTTTGCATCAAGCGACACGTCACTTGCCCGAATGCCGAAGATATAGGTGCCAGGGGGCAGGGATTTGAAATGCGCCGGGATGGGCAGCTTGATGTCACCACTGATGGCAATCTTGCCGTCATCGATGGCACCGGGGAGAAGATTCATCGCCGGATCATTCGAAATCTCGGCCACACGGGTGGTTGCCGGGTTCTCAAAAATCTCGTGCGCCGGCCCCTGTTGCAAGACCCTGCCCTCATCCAGAACGATGATATCACCGCCAAGTTGCATGGCTTCCAGAGGGTCGGTGCTGGAATAGATCAGAATCGAGTTTGAGGATACCTGGTCGGAAAAGATGTTGCGGAATTCTTCACGAAGCTGCTCACGAAGCTTGTAGTCGAGATTGACCAGCGGTTCATCCAGCAACAGGATTCCAGCCTGTTTCGCCAACGAACGGGCAAGCGCCACACGTTGCTGCTGCCCACCTGACAAGGCCTGAATCTTCCGTCCCTCGAAGCCGGTGAGACCAACGCTTTCCAGGGAATCCATAACCCGGCCCCTGATCACACCTTCATCCATCTTTCGCTGGCGCAGCGGAAAGGCGACATTGTCGAAGACTGTCAGATGCGGATAGTTGATGAACTGCTGGTAGACCATCGCAATGTTGCGTTCCCAAACCGGCACCTTGCCGAGATCCTTGTCATCGAACATCATGCGGCCGCCTTCCGGCGTGACCAGCCCGGCGATCGTTTTCAGGAGAGTCGTCTTGCCGGACAGGGTCCTGCCAAGAATGGTGTAGAGTTCACCCTTTTGCATGCCGAATGACACATCATTCAGGTGAAACTCGTCATCTGGCCTGTAGGTCAGACCTTTCGCGATCAGATCCATTTTATTTCAAGGCTCCGGACAGGTTCCCTTTCGACAGGAAACGTTCGACGATGAAGGCCACCACGACCAGTGGCGCGACAGAGATCAGCGCCGAGGCTGAAAGGCTCCACCATGGGGTGATCGAGGAATTCAGGGCGACAATGCGCACCGGCAACAGCTGCACCTCGGTGAAGGTGAGGATGAAAGCAAAGAAGAAGTCGGTCCATCCAAAGATCAGGCAGAACATGCCGGCAACGATCATGCCCGGGATGGAGTTCGGCAGCACCACCTTGAAGAATGCCTGATAGGGATTGCACCCGTCGATCAGCGCCGTCTCGTCGATTTCACGTGGCACCTTGTTAAAGAAATCCACCATGATCCAGACAGCGATCGGCATCAGCAGGACGATATAGACCATGATCAGGCCGACAAGGGAATCCAGCAGCCCGAGATAGCCAAGCATGATAAAGAACGGGATCGACAGCACCACCGGCGGCATGATGCGCTGCGAGATGAAGAAGAAGGTGATGTCGTTGTTCTTGATGAAGCCAGCCTTGAAGGTGAAGCGTGACAGCGCATAGGCCGACAGCGTGCCGAGCATGATGCTGATCAGGCTGGCCGAGCAGGTCACAATGATGCTGTTGAAATAAGGCTCGACGATATCGACACCACCACTCGCCGGTGTCCGCCACAGCACGCGCCAGCCTTCCAGCGTCGGCTCGAACTGCAACCACGGGATGTAAGTGGCCCCGCTGGTCACCGACTGAAAATCCTTGAAGGACGTCGACAGCGCCCACAGGAACGGGGCGACGACAAACATCGACCAGATGCAGATGAAGCCATATTTCAGGAATGTGTAGAGATTACGCATGGTCAATCCTGTTTGATCATGACCCGCACCAGCACCTTGGCGATAATGGTCAGGCTGACGATCATGATGACGAGATAGGTGAAGGACAGCGCCGCCGAATAGCCCATTTGAAATTCGCGAAGCCCCTTGATGAAAATATAGAAACTTGATGTTTCCGTTGCCGTTCCCGGCCCACCTGATGTCAGGACGTAAATCGTGTCCATGATCTTCGAGGCCTCGATTAATCTTATGATGATCGCTCCGATCGATATGGGCGCCATTAGCGGGAAGGTCACATAGATAAACTTGCGCAACGGACCCGCGCCGTCGATGGATGCGGCAAGAAAAGCTTCCTCGGGCAGTGACAGCAGGCCGGCCAGAAGCAGCAGGAACATGAAGGGCGTCCACTGCCAGGTCTCGACAATGATCACTGTGACTTTCGCCAGTGTCTCGTCACTCAGCCACAGCGGGGTGATCTCGAACAGGCTGAGGAAGTCATTCACCGGGCCAAGCGACTCATGAAATACCGTCTTCCAGATCACCGTCATAATGACGGGCGTAGTCATCATCGGGATCAGGAACAGGACCCGAAAAAACCGCTTGAAGGCCAGATCGCGCCACACCATCAATGCCAGAGAGAAACCGAGCACATACTGCAGAAACACGGTGGTCAGCGACAGGAAGCTCAGCCGGAAAAACGATTCCCAGAAACGCTGATCCTCGGTGAACAACCGGACATAGTTTTCAAGGCCGATGAAATCCAGGCCAGGGTAAAAACTATCCCAGCTCGACAGGCTGAGCCTGATGGTGAACAGAATCGGAAAGATCAAAATCCCAATCAGCACCAGAAGGCCCGGAAGCAGGAAAATATGTTTATGCCTGAAGTTCATGACGAACCCTCGATTAAGGCTGTTCAATTCGAAAAATGAATGCGGGTGACCGGCAGGAGGGTCCGGTCACCCGTGATTTGGCGGTTAGTTGAGATTGTCTTCGAGGGCAACGCCAACAGCGTAGGCCTCACGGACATTATCCTTGCCAACACGCTTCAGGATCTTCTCCCAATCGGCAGCGACCTCATCGAGAGCCTCTTGCGGGCTCAGCTGACCGGCAAGCGCCTTGGATGTGCCGGTAGCCACCGCGCTGGTGAACTGGAAGACACCCGGGACACGAAGTGGGAAGACGCGGTTGGTGCTCTTCTCTTCCATATCCAGAAGGGTCTGGGTGTATTCCTTGGCGATCTCTTCATCCCAACCCTGACGCTCAACATAGATATCCGGCACAAAGTCGGATTTCTTGAACGGGTTCACCCCAAAGCGTCCGATGGCGATGTCAGCCTGATGGTTGGCGTCGTTCGAGAAGAAACAGAGATAGTCGAACGCCATGTCGTGGTTCTTCGACTTCTTGGCGACAGCCGCGGCCCAGCCCCAGACGATGTAAGGCGCCTGGTTGAACTGGTTGTCCCAGTCACCCTTGGTACGGTTCCAAACACGGTCCGAACCGGGAAGCGGTGCGACACCAACCTTGTTCTTGATCGGACTGTCATCTTCCATCGCAGCAACGAATGCATCATCCCAGGAGAAGCTGAACAGCGTCTGTCCACCACCAAAGGAGTTGATCTCGTCGCCAAGGCCGAAATTGATACCGCCCGGCGGCACATATTTCGTGGCTTCGACCCAGTCGGTCAGTGCTTCGACAAACCCCGGACCATTGATCAGCGGAGTCATGGTCTCGAGATCGAAGAAGAAACCGCCTGGAGTGCGTGGGTTCTTCGAATAGGCGACCGAACGGCTGAAGAACGCTGCATACATCAGGTCGTCCTTCTTCATCACCTCGGCAGAGCCATATTCCAGCTCGCCGTCACCGTCCCAGTCCCAGCCATTGAAGAAAGCCGCGATCTCGCCATACTCCTTCCAGGTGCGCGGAACCCGCAGCTCCCGGCCAGTCTCGGCCTTGTACTTGGCCTGATACTCGGGATTGTCGATCACGTCCTTGCGATATTTCAGATAGTGACGGTCGCCATCGATCGGGAACTGGATCATCTGGCCATCCCAGGACGCCACGTCGATATGCGACTTGGTGACGTCCTGCATCTGGCGCATGTTGACATAGTAATCCGGCACCGGCTCGAGATACATCATCCAGTCACGGATGAAGTTCGAGAAGCCGAAGACAATGTCATACGGCGCCTGGCCAGCCTGGAACGGGATCATCGCTTTGGAGTAGAGATCACCCGCCGGCGTGTGGATCACGTCGACTTCAGCACCGGTCAGCTTGGCAAACTGCTCGGCATGAAGCGCGGTCGGCTCACCCATCACAGGCACGGCGTGCGTGTTGATAGTCAGCTTGCGGCCGCTATAGTCCTTCTTCGACATGGACTCATAGGAGCACTCGCCAGGGATATCCCCGGTGTTCTTGATATGCGGGAACTGGTCGCTCCACTTGTCGGCATGCGCAGCGGTGGCAATCATTGATGCCCCGACCACAATGCTTGTTGATAACACACTGAATTTCATAGGTTCCTCCGTAGATTTTCATGTGGTTGAAAGGGTTCTGGCTTAAGGTACGAGAACGGCACGACCCTTGACGTCGCCGCTATTCAGGTCATGCAGGGCCTTGTTGGCCTCATCGAGCCGATATTCCTGCATCGACAGTTTCACGAGGCCTTTATTGGCAAGCTCCATAAGCTCATAGAGCTCAGCCCAGGTGCCGACCAGATTGCCAACAATGGTCTTTTCGGAAATGATCATGTCCACAGCGAGCACCTGAATTTCTTCGCCGTAACCAACGATGTAGTAGAAGCCACTGTTGGCGGTCATGTTCAGACCCATGGTGGTCGAACCGTGCTCACCGACGAAATCGATGACAGCTTCAGCACCTTTGCCATGTGTCAGTTCCATGATCGACTCATGCTCATTGCCGTCGATCAGCACGCCTTTGTCAGCACCAAGTTCGATGGCGTGTTTCAGCGCGTTGGCAGATTTCTCGACAACAATGATGTCAGCGGCGCACATCGCCTTCAGACACTGGATTGCAATGTGACCAAGGCCGCCAGCGCCGATGATGACGCAGGACTGGCCCGGCAGCAGATGGCGGGTAGCCTTCTTCACCACCCGGTAAGCAGTCAGACCGGCATCCGAGAAAGGAGCAACGTCCTTTGGGGTCAGAATAGATGGCAGCTTGATAAGGTTGCGGACACTTGTCTTCAGCAACTCGGCATAACCACCTTCCTTGATGTTCAGACCCGGAAAGGCGCCATCCTCGGCATGCATGTCATGACCACGCCGACAGGACAGGCATGTCCCGTCAGTCCCCGAAATCAGCGGGTGCAGGATAACAGCATCGCCTTTCTTGAATCCGGTAACGTCCTTGCCGACCTCTTCGATCCAGCCGGCATTTTCATGCCCCATGACACAGGGCAGAAGCTTGTTGTCAGGATCCTGGATATGGCGCCAGACACCTTCAATGATATGAAGGTCCGTCCGGCACACCCCCGCCGCACCAATCTTGACGATCACATCGGATGATTTCTCGATCTCCGGGTCAGGCATTTCGGCGCCTTTCACCCAGACATCGCTTTTCATCTCCGGATCGTACTCATAAAGTACTTGAGCTTTCATGTTCCTCACCTCTTGAGACTTTGTCAGTCGCAAGGGTGGCGTCTTCAAAACAAAGGAACAATGACGGTTTGTGTTCAAAACCGAGCAAAACAGCCAACCCTGTGTTCAGTTTTTGAACAGTCTGCTATATTGGCCTCTGTCCCCAACGCTACTAGCGTCATGGATACGACACCGGTGCCGCCTACATGTGTCGATGCGAGGATTGGACATGGCGAGCGACGAATACGGATACGAATTTCCCGAAGCACGGGATGCCCTTCAAAGAGGCGGCGTGTTATCCGCGATCTCTGACAGTTGGTCCCGGTGTCGGGAATTCGGACTGCGCGCCTCCGGCAAACCTGTGGAGGCTGTTCTCAGCTCGGAAAAGTTCCGCATCGTTATGGAACAAAACGAGAGTGTCAGGCATCTAGTTCTGCCCGAACTGGAACTTCTTTATAATCAGATTGCCGGCACCAATTTCATGGTGGCCTATGCCGACGGCTGCGGCGTGGTCCTTGATTCCATTCAGGATGACGATTTTCAGGCTGGCGAAGGTGGCAAAGCCGTCATTCCAGGATCGGTATGGATGGAAAGCCACCGCGGGACAAATGCGCTGGGTCTTGCCATTCATAGCCGTCGGCCGGCCATTGTCACCGGCCGTGACCATTTCTTTCACAAGCTTGGCGACCTGTCCTGCTTTGCGGCGCCAATTTTCGATCATGAAAGCAATATTGTCGGCGTTATCGATGCGACATCCAATGCAAAGGCCCGCAACGACCATACGCTGGCATTGGTCAAGCTGGCCTCACGAAACATTGAAAACCGGTTGTTCAGCGAACAATTTTGCGATTCGCTGATCCTGATGTTCCACGCGCGCCATGAGTATCTGCCAACGACGAGCGTGGCGATGATCGCAGTAGATGATTACGGCTTCATCGAGGGCGCGAACGTTAACGCCAAATCGATGCTGAGCGGATTGAACCTCAGCAGCAAGCAGCATTTTGGCGAGGTATTTCAGGTCAAGTTTTCCGACATCATCGACCAGCTTCGCTCCCACGAAATTGTTCGAATCCGTGACCGGATGGGCTCGGTTGTCTTTATGAAGGCACAGCCACCTGTCACCCGCCGCTTTGTAAAGGTCGAGGGCGACTTCATTACCCAGAACGACCAGCATCACATGATTGGCAACGGGGTGATCTCGACTGCTAGCAAGCCGGAAAATCCACAACGACCGACACGCGCCTTTGACGACGAGGTGCTGAAAAAGGAGATCGAATCAGCGACCCGTGCACTGACCATCGGGCTTCCAATTATCATCGAGGGCGAAGCGGGAACTGGCAAGCTGGAACTGGCGCGCAAGATACATGCAGACGCCTTTGGGGACGCCGCGCTGACTGTTATCGATTGCCGTCTGCTGACAGGGGACAATTTCGAAACCTATTTATTTGGCGACGCTGGCATGATCGACTTCTTCGATCCGGAGGCGGGCCCCAATTCAAAAGGAAAACTGTCTCTCGCCCGTGGCGGATCGGTATTGTTCAGAAATCCTCAAACTCTCGACACAAGGATCCAGTCCCGCATCGCCGATGTGATGGCATTCGAAGATGAACGTCGGCATGATGGCAATATTTCCGCCATCAAGGGCTGGCTTTTTGTCGGACCGTCCTCATGGATGAGAGACCCAGAATTTGATGTCGCGCCGGCATTCTCGAACGCCATCGATGGAAAGACGGTGACAGCGCCACCACTGTCACAACGATCCGATTTCCAGAAAGTCGCCGCGGCCATGATCGCTGACATCTCACAGGAACATTCCCTGTCGCCTGTCGCGCTCAGCATTCTTCAGGCGGAAAGCTGGCCAGGAAATCTGAAGCAGCTTCGCAAGACCATTCAACATGCCGTCGCCCAGGCAACCGGCAAGGTGATCAGGCAGGACATCCAGAACGTTCTGCAGTCCTTTGCCCGTGATGGCATGGCACCCTGCCCGCAATGCAACGGCTCGCCAGTCCGCGAGGAAACCTGTGTGATGATCAAGCGGAGCTGGAAAGAGACAGGGGGGAATGTCAGCCTTGTCGCCCGACGACTGGGCGTGTCCCGCAACACTGTCTACAAGCATGTGCGCGAGGCCTGAACGTCAAACCCCCAATATTCTAGATAACAGGCACCGAGATTGCTTAAGGCTGCATACTAGACACCCTTCACTCCGCACTTGAACCTGACACCACAATTCCCGGCATCACTCGGCATCCAGTTTCAGACCGGCCCGCAGCAGCCGGTTGAGGCGCGCCGCCAGTGCGACATTGCTGGTGCCGGTCTCGCGCATCGCCGTATAGAGAGCGAGCTTCCCGGCGACGACCGGCGGCAGAACGATCAGATACTGCCCTCTCATCAGCGAGCCCGGCGCCGGGATGTCGCGTTTTGCAAGCACATAGCCCGCAAGCGCTGCCGACATCCGGGCCGGCATCGCCGACCAGGTGATCGCGGTGCTGGATTCAACCCATCAGGAGCTGACGAACGAGAAGACCTTTTATGTCGAGATCAGCCGGGCGCGCGACCGCCGTTATTTGCATCTGAATTTTGTGACGCTGTCACAAGATGAATGGATGCGGGATCGATTATGTCACCAATTCGGCAAACCGAGTATTTTCAATTTTCGCGAAGCGCAAGCAGCGCCACGCCTATACTGGCCTGATCCCGCGTGGCAACCTCAACAGGCACACCTATCTCGCGTTCTCTTATCAGCCGCCAGGTTTCGTTGCCTGCACCTCCTCCAACTGTAAGAACCCGTTGAACAGCTCCGCCGCCCATTCTTTCAAGCGCCCTATATCCCTGGCTCTCTATACGCGCGATCCCCTGCAACAACCCATGCAGGAAATGAACATCATCTTCCGGTCGGGGTGTGAGGCGCGGAAGCATATCTGGATCGTTTGTCGGAAACCTCTCCCCCGGGCGCAGGAGTGGATAATAGTCAAGGTCGGTTTCGCGCGAAGGGTCTATAAGCTCACTCAGGTTCCGCAGTTGTGCCTCGTCAAAGAATCTAAGAAGCACCCCGCCACCTGAGTTCGAGGCGCCACCCGCGATCCAGGCATCTCCAACTTTATGACTGTAAAGCCCTATTGACGGATCTTCGATCCTGGCAGGGCTCAGCATCTTGACAGCCAGAGTCGTGCCAAGCGAGGTAACGGCGGTGCCTATTTCAGAGGCGCCTGTTGCCAGGTAGGCGGCGATGCTGTCTGTCGTGCCGGCCTTTACGACAAGATCACGTGCAAGGCCAAATTCATCCGCAACCTTCGGATCAATCTGTCGGACCGCCCGCCCCGGAGGCAAAACACGTGGCAAGAGGTCCGTCCGAACACCCGCAGCCTCCAGCCAGTCAGGCCAACTTTCACGCTGTGGGTCATACCCTGTCTTGAGTGCGTTGTTATGGTCTGAAAACCCGGCCACTCCGGTCAGGTGCGCCATTACAAAATCAGCTTGGTGACAGAGAAAGTTGGCCGAACCAGACATGTCATAGGACTGCAGACGAATGAGGCGGGCCAAAGCGGAGTTTGAACCCTGGGTGATATGGTTCGCCGGCCCATGGCGTCTGATCAACTCAGCTTCAGCGTCAAAGCCCGAGGAATTATACATCAGCGCCGGTGTCACTGGACAGATAGTTGCGTCCACCAACACCATGCTGCCCGAAGTTCCATCTACTGCCAAAACCCCGATGTCGCGGGGGTTCAACTTTGCTTCATGAAGCGCATCTATGGTATGGGCCAAACAATTTCGGACCGATGCCCACCAATATTCGGCCTGAACATCACCTGCCACCTGCAAAAGGTGTGGAGAGCGCGATGAGGACAGGAGGGTGCCACTCTCGTCCAGCACGGCACTCCTGACGCCGGAGGTTCCTATGTCAATCCCCAGCGCCAGCATCTTTCAACCGCGACGCGCGAGTGACATGCGGTATTTTTCAGCGTCCCAGTTCATAAGGTCCGCTTCGGATTCCTGGCCTATCGGCTCGGCTTGCCAATCTTCAGGCAACCGCGACAAAACCGCAGCAAGACAGTCCAACATAGAAACCTGAGTTGGCGTTGCGTCAGTTCTGATCAACACTCCCCTTCCCTTGACCAGCATCGCAGGGCGGTCCTGTGCTTCCCCAAATTGAGGAAGCGCGGGGCCAAGAAACACAACATGGTCAGGGTAATAGGATCCTGCACGCGCCAGATCAAATAAACGGGGATCTGTTGCGAGCTTTGTTACATCAGCCGCCCATCTGGTCCCCTCCGGCGGACTCTCACCCGGTGCCGCTACCACGTCTGTGACGGCAAGCGCGAGCCGGCTCTCGACTGCCGCGATGAGGGCGGCAGCTTCCTGAACCGTTTGTCCGCAACAGATTAGCCCATGATTTTGAAGCACAACGATCTGGGTGTCTGAATTTATAGATGCAACTATTTCTCTGGTAAGAGGCAGCCCCGGCTTTCGATAGGGTACAAATGCAAAAGGCAGGCCCGACAGCTTTTTGGCCGCCGCGACCCGGCCTTGAGGGGAAATGGCGTGGACGATAGTGGCTACGGAATGAGTGTGTATGACCACTGGCCACTGAAGTACGGCATGGAAGGTTGTTTCAATGGAGGGCCTTAGCTTTTGTTCAGGATCAATCACAGCGGCCTTGCAATTGCCATCGCCCTGACCGTTGGCCTCGGTACGGGCTGCCTCAAGGTCAACCGCCACAAAAATTTTCTTGGTTTCCGAATCAGCCAACTCTTTGCCAGAGGCCTTGATCCACATGACACCGTCACCTTTGATCGAGGTATTGCCACCCGGCCCCTGAACCTGCAACGGATCCCGGCCCAGCTGGGCAGAGAGCGAACAAAAGTCATTTGTAAGGAGATCGTGATATGTCACTTGGCTTCCCTGATGGCAAAAGTCGGCGGCTTGATTCCATGCGCATTCACAAGGTCTTTAACACTGCCCGCAATATCATTCTCGTCAATTTCAGTCTTGTGAAGACCACCCAGAACAAAAACGCTGTCCCAGCCGGCAACGTTCGCCCCGGCGATATCATGCTCAAGGCTATCTCCAATCATAAGAAGCCGACCCCCGACCATATCAACCGCTCGCTCGAGTCCGGAAAACACCGGCAAATGGGGCTTCCCATAAAAGGTGACCGATCCACCCCTATCCTTGTAGGCGTAAGCCAGCGCGCCCGGCTGCAATGCCAGTTTTCCATCGGGTCGGGGAGAGAACCGGTCAGGATTGGCACAGTAGACAGGCAGATTGAGCGCGGCGGCTTCATTCAGGCTATGTTCCCATTCTTCAATGATGCTGTCATCGGGAACACCGAGAAGAAGAACCGCTTCGACTTCGCGCATTTTGGAAGCAAACTCGATTTTCAGGCCCTCGGCAAAGTGGGCAGCATCGCAGGGTCGTCGTTCAACCTTGAAGAAAATTCGCTCGGCAATCCGCCCTGTATATATGTCCTGCCAAAGCGCTTCACCCGAAGACATCACGCGTCCAAAGAGTCCCGGCGGAAAGCCAATTTGTTCAATCAGCTCTTGGTTGGCTCTCGCGCGCCTGCCTGAATTTGAAAGCACAGCCATGAAATGTCCACGTCGGCGCAGTTCAGTCAGGATATCGACGGCATGAGGATAGGGTTCTGCACCGTTGTGCAGCACGCCCCATTGATCAAAAACAAGCCCATCATATGAGGTGGCAATGTCCAACAGGCTTTCCAGAAGATGTGTCACGGGTTTCAGTATTCGGCCATATCCTTGGGATCGACAAGATTCGACATGAAAACCTCGGCCTCTTCGGCAGACATGGCAGGGACGATCTTGTCGGCCATGTTCGCGGGCATATCACCAAAGTAGAATTTGAAGCCTGGTATCGATTGTCGCCGCCTGCGAAGTGGCATCCCCGCATATGGGAAGACGTGCGAGCGTGCATTTGCAGCTTCGTCGTGGCAAGGCAGGACATAGTCGGCGCGCTTGTCGATTTCCTCTACCGATTTCCAACCCTCAAAGGAGTTGACGAAACGCGCCGGCACCCAATAGCGCCATTGCTCGGCCGGGTTGGGGTCGAGATTGCGTTCAACAAATATCGCATCTCCGGCAATCACGATATCGCCCGCCGTCGTAGCAACCGTGACCGCCATATGTCCAACAGAATGGCCGGGAGTATGGAACATGGTAATGCCGGGGAAGATTTCACATTCATCTTCAACAGCCTCAAACACACAACCGGCGTAAGCAGGCTCTATTCCAAGAATGCCGCATTCATAGGTGCGGTAATAAAGTGGCAACGGATTGTAGGCCATCTCGATCTCGGCCTTCGGGGCTATATAGCGCGCATTCTTGAACCGCTTCATGTTTTGCACATGATCCCAGTGCAGGTGCGTAAAGATGATGGCATCAATCTCGTCACAACTGACACCAAGCTTCTGCTCGAGATGATTATGCACCTCAAGACAGCCACGCTTCTCACATCTGTGATGATAGAGTGTTGCTCTTTCCTCATCACATAGACCGGTATCAATCAGTATCTTGTGTTCACCTGTATCGACATAGTGGCAGTAGACGGGATTCCAGTATTTTTTCCCAGCCGGACCTTTCCAGAAAATATATGTGCCGAGATCTGCCTCCAGCCATCCTGTGTTAATGGGATAAATTTTAGTTTCCGCGACACCCACTTGTCTTCTCCCAGTACTGATCTGCTTTATAAATCCACTTTGAGTATACAAAATCATATTTTTGCATACATTTCTAGCAAATTTTGCCTGCGACCTCAGTTCGCGGCGAGAGCTTTGCTGAGACTCTCGGTCATGTACGACATCATGCCATTTGATGCCGTCGTCGAATCCTTGCTGAAAATATCTCGCATCAGGCGCTCATGAGATTCCGCGGCAGCGAGGAGGTCCTGCTTCACAACGAACTTCTTGGCCCGGAACGGACCAGTTCGGCGTCGAAAGTCAGAGGCGAGTTCAGCAATGAAAGGGTTCCCGGTCGCGCGGTAAATCGTCTGGTGAAAAGCCTCGTTGGCGCGCAGAAATCCTGTTCGGTCACCGGCTTCGGCAGCCGTTATGCATTCCGCCTGAGCCGCTTCTATTTCATGCCGCGACAACAGAGTAAGGCGCGATGCTGCAATGCGGGCACAGGCGATTTCAATCTCATGCATGGCCTCGAATATCTGACTGAGTTCCTCTCGCGTATATTCAGCAACACGGATCCCACGCCTTTCACCCTCGACCAGAATGCCTTGCGCAGCCAACCTTAGGAGCGCCTCACGAACTGGCGTGCGTGAAGCTCCAAACCTCTGGGCAAGACCAGCTTCGTCTAGTCTGCGACCTGGCTCAAGCAACCCGATGGAAATATCTTCGACAAGCTGTGCCTCTATGGCTCGGGCAAGCGGTAGACTCTGGTTCTGCACATTATCAGCCATTTTCCTGTGATATCCTCGTTCTGTTAAATTAGGTGTATGAACAGCCTTAGTTCTAAATTGCATTCAATTATGTCTTTTTGTATGCATAAATGCGGTTAGCCAGTCAACAATCTGCAAGGTGACAATATGAGTAGGTCGGTTCTGTTGATTGTCGCAATGGAAACCAAGAAGGACTCGGTATCCTATATCAAGGATGCGCTGTTGGCGCACAAACTGACAGTAACCATAATCGATATCTCACTTGGTTCGAACGGAGAAGTCTGGGATGGCGAGCGCAAGCTGGCGGCCATGGACCAATCTGTTGCCGATGCGGTCACCCGGATTGGTGAATGTACAGATGATGATGGGCCGATTGTTCTGGGTGTTGGCGGCGGGACGGGAAGCGACATGATTGTACGGGTGATGAAAGCTCTGCCCGGCAAGATGTCGAAGGTGCTGGTGACAACCCTGCCTTTTGACCCTCGCGCAGCGGTGGCTGAAGATTCCATCATCCTTGTTCCCAGTGTCGTTGATATTGAAGGTTTGAACCCATCGTTACGGAGCGTTTTTGACAGGACTGCAGGTCTGGTCTCAGGCTTGGCCAATCTCTCACCATCTGCCAATCCACAACCATCGGTCGGGTTGACAACACTCGGCATAACAGGCAGGGCCGGGGTTGAAATTAGCCAAAAGCTGATTGACGCGGGCCATGAAGTGACCGCGTTTCATGCAAACGGATTCGGCGGTGCCGCCTTTGCCAAACACGCTCGCGAAGGTGCATTTGCTGCGGCAATCGACATGACAGTCCACGAGATCACCAGAATGGTCGTTGCTGGCACTTGCGTCGAAATGCCAGACAGATTCAGTGCCACCGGCCAGATTCCCCGCATCATTCTTCCCGGCGGCATGAATGTCATTGGCCTTGGTGGCATAGACAGCATTGCATCTCACTTTCTGGACAGACCCCATTATCGGCATTCCGCGCATTTCACGCATGTAAAAATGAGTTCTGAAGAAATGCACAACGCGGCCACCGCTTTGGCTGCCGCATTGAATTTGGGTGAAGCGCCGACACGTGTTCTGATGCCAATGGGCGGTTTTTCCAGTGAGGACCGACCAAATGGTGCTGTCGAGGATGCCCACCTTCGTGCGGTCGCAGCAGAGACCTTCGAGGCCAGCGCGCAAAAATACGAAGTTGTCAGAATTTCAGACCATATCTTTGCGCCAGAGACAGCTGAAAAGGCTGTGCATCTTTTATTGGAGACACTTTGAAGGAACTTCACACGATGATTGATCAGGATGAGATTTTCGAGAAAAAGAGTGATTTGATAGCTATCGGCAGACGCTGTTTCCAGCAAGGCCTTCAAACCAATGCTGGCGGCAATCTGTCTGTTCGGATTGCGAGCGCAGAGGCAATTGTCATCAAACCCTCGGGCGTCGGCTTCAATGAATGTACCCATGAAAATCTGCAGATCGTTCATCTTGATGGAACGATCGAGGCATCGGACTACAAACCCTCCAAGGATCTTGGCTTCCATCTCGATCTATACCGTATACGCGACGATATAAACGCCGTTGTGCATTGTCACAGCCCCTGGGCAACGGGCTATGCGAGCGCTGGCCTGGAAATTCCATGTTTGACAGTGCAAACAATCGAAAAGATCGGTCGAATGCCTCTGATCCCACTCTCTGGCAAGGGCGGGCCGCAGACCGAGGTTGAGATCAGCCCGGTATTCCGCGACAAGCGTGTTGTAGCTGCCGTTCTGGCGAACCACGGCACGATTGGCGTTGGGTCAACATTGATGAAGGCCCAATATCTGGCAGAAATTATCGAGGAAACGGCTCATATTGCATTTGTGCGAGACACTCTTTTGGCCGCACATGGCGCACCAAAACCGGCCGCACCAAAATTCGGCACTGCGATAGAGGCAGCGGCAGGCTAAACAGACCGGGACCGTCTACTCTGGAAACCCAACTTCGTCGGGCACAGTCCCTGACGGTGGCTGCGGATAATGCACCCCGCGCTGCGCCGAAAAAGTGCGATCGGTCTTCGGTTTATAGGGACCGGGATCAAATCCTGCGAGCCGATCATCCTTCACCCATTCTTCTTCAACATCCTTGCCATAGCAGGACTCAAAGAGCGCTCTTTCCAAGCGATCTCTCACCGGCTTCATTTCGGCAAGATCGGCAATATTTCTTGACTCCTGCGGATCCAACTCAAGGTCAAACAGCTGTATGAAATTGCCTGCCGGATACCAGATAAGCTTGTAACGGCCATCATGCATCATCCGGGAGGCGCTGTTGTTCTCCAGAACCTCGCCATAAAGCAGCTCTCGACGCCTTTCTCCGGTCATGGAAAGACCGTCACAGCTCTCCGGCACATCAATGCCGGCAAGATCCAGCAGGGTCGGCATAACGTCTTGCAACCCTACCAGCCGGTCATCACATGTGCCGGGCTCGATGCGGCCATCACCTGGCAGTCCCATGAGTATCATGGGGATACCCGCCGAACCCTCGTAGAAGGTGCGCTTTGCAAATAACCCAAGATCTCCCAGCATCTCTCCATGGTCACTGCAGAAAAGGATGATCGTGTTGTCGAGTTCCCGTTCCTCACGAAGGGTGCCAAGAACGACACGCAGTTGATGGTCCAAATGTGTGCAAAGCGCATAGTAGGCCCGTTTTATTTCCTGAAGCGCAGGACCATCGAAACGCGGGTAATAGTTGAGGAGTGCCTGAAGTGCGTGGGGCAGCCTTTTCCGATCATCACTCCACGGCGCCTCAAGTGGTGGTTCCATGTCGAATTGTCGGTAATGCTCCATATATGCAGCCAATGGCGCAAGCGGTGGATGCGGTGCTTCGTATGAGAGGGTCCAAAAGGCGGGTCGTGTCGGGTCACGCCGTTTGATTACGCGGCACATGGCCTGCGTTGCCCAGTTCGTAACATGGCAATGTTCAGGCAGGTGCCAAGGACGATGAATATAGCTGTTATTCGGCAGCCCGTGCGCAAAGGCAGAGCCTGTAAACCCATGATCTGAAAGGTAAAGCGAATAATCGTCTATGGCCAGATGTGGTCGTCCCTCTTCTGACAAGAGCACATCATCGAAACCAATTCGGTCACGTTCCGGGAATACATGAAGTTTTCCCACACAAAAGGCTTGATAGCCCGCTTCGCGAAAACACCCCGCCAAGGTGGGAAGGCTTGGCATTGGCTGTGATTTCCGAAACACGCGGTCTCCGTGTGTTCGTGGTGTCGTTCCGGTCATCAGCGTCCTGCGGGCCGGTATACATATCGGGCATTCACTGTAAGCTCGGGTGAATCTGATACCATTGCGGGCGATCTGATCCAGAGTTGGCGTTTGCACGGTAGGATGACCAGCGCATCCAAGGCGACTCGCCGACCATTGATCGGCAATTACGAGCAGTATGTTCGGCTGGCGGTCATCCATGTCCCTTGCTCTCCCCTATGTCATATTCTTGCATGTGCGGTTGGACCAAACCCACAATAGGGCTTGTCACTGAATGTCTCAAATGCGCTGGCCTTCCTCGCCGGGGGGGGGCGTATGTGTGACCCCGCCTGCTGCGACGATCGAAGCCATGCCTCCAAGCTCTTCAAGCCGGCGCCGCTGATCGGCCTTTGCCCGTTTGTCTGTTTCCTCTGGATCAACAATTGCGCGAAGATCTCGTTCGAACTTTGCAAGAATATCGGCAAATGCAGGATCATCAGCCAGATCATTTAGTTCCTGAGGGTCGGCTTCCAGATCGAAAAGTTCAGAGCCGAAGCCTGTGTAGTGAATGAACTTGAAACGTCCCTGCCGAAGCATCATCAATCCAGTTCTGGCGCAGGAAGCGTGATATTCGGAGAAGACCTGACGCTCGCTATCGTAAGGTTCACCGGCAATTGAACGCAATGATCGACCCGGCAAGGCTTTGTCCTCATCAGTGAAATCAACGCCAACAATATCGAGAACAGTCTGATATGCGTCTATCAAACCAACCGGGGTGTCGCATTCCACACCTTGTGCAATATGCGGCCCAGCAAGAATTAGGGGGACTCGAACCGACTCCTCATACATGGTCGATTTGCCCCAAAGACCCCGCGAGCCCATGTTGTCTCCGTGATCTGACAGAAACAGTACAACAGTGTCGTCAGCTTGCCCGCTCGCCTCCAGGGCCATCAACACACGCCCAACATTTTCATCAGCAAAACTCGACAAAGCGTAATAATGCAAGAGAGCGAGACGACGATGCTCGTCGTTCTCAAAAAAATCATCAAAATTATACCCAAACCTGAGCAACTCCCACCAGGGCGCTATCGACGGTTTGTTTGTGAGCGGCTTTGAAGCCAGCGTGACCTCGGCCAAATTGTAGAGATCAATATATTCTTGCGGCACAGTGAAAGGAAAATGAGGGGCAATAAAGGACGTAAAACAGACCCAGGGCTTGTCACCCTGATCCGCAACCCTTGAACGGAACCACTCTTCTGTCAGAGCACATATTTTCTTGTCATAACGTGTATATTGGCTGTCGCCCGCCATGACTTCAGCCGCTACTGAGGCGCTCTGTGGTCGCGCGGGAGGTTGTTCGCGCTCCAGACCGAAGACATCGCCTCCACCATAGATGTGCATCGGCAGGATTTGCTCGTCGATACCGGTGTCAGACTCGCTGTCCTTGTAGTGCAGCTTGCCGATTGTTGTGAAGCGGTGCCCCTCTTCCTGCAGGCGATGCCCCCAGCCTCGTACCCTACCATCATAGGCAAATACGTTGTCCCAATATCCAGTCTGATGCGGATATCGCCCCGTGGCAAATGCGGCCCGCGCCGGCACGCAGATTGGCGAACTGGCATAGGCATTCGTGAAACGCACACCCCTGGCGGCAAGACGGTCAATGTTTGGCGTCTTCACGATCCGGTTTCCATAGGCACCCACCGCCTGAGCCGCCATTTCATCAACCATAATTATCAGCAGATTGTGAGCTGTCATCTGCGAAGCCTTTCTCCAGGTGTGTCAAAGCCAAGCCGCGCATAGGCTTCTGGCGGCGCCTCGGTTCGCTGCATGATTGCAATCATTTCTGCTATCAGCCGCTCTTCGGTGATGGGATCGTTGATTGGACTCAGCTGTTTGGGGTCACTTTCCAGATCATAAAGAACGGTGACAGCATCCTCGATACGGGCGCCTTGACCTTTGACAAGCGCGCGCCCCGCTGGCAGGCGCATAACCGGAAAGTCGCCGAGGAAGGTGAAAGGCTTGACCAGCGTGGCACCCTCAAATTCGACATCGGCAAACAGCCCTTTCTGATGCGTCGGCATCAGTGTGTATTCCCAAAGATCCTGATTTTCCATGTCCTCCGGATATCGGAAGTAGGTATATCGCCCGTCAGTGATATTTGTCGCTGCGCCGAACCGTCCAAAAATCCCGGCGTCGCGTATCTTTTGGTCGCCACCAAGCAGCGGTAGCAGAGACACACCTTCAACGGTTTCAGGTATTGCGCAGCCGTGAATATCAAGAAAAGTTGGCATCAGATCGATCGTCTGGGTTAGGGCGCTCCGTCGTTCACCTGCCTGATCCGCAAAATCTGGGTGATATACAATCAGAGGAATGTGGCTTACTTCTTCAAAGAACGGCATTCGGCTCTTGGCCCACCAGTCATGCTCGCCAAGCAGAAAGCCATGATCCGTTGTCACAACAAGGCTCGTGTCCTGCCAGAGATCGTGTTCGTCGAAATAGTCGAGCAACTTGCCGAGGTACCAGTCACACATGGTCAGGAGTGCTGCGTAGTTTGCCCTGAGTTCGTTGATTTCCTCAGGGCTTTCATCAACCCTTTTGTAAAGAGGCCAATCCAGTATCGGACCATCATAGTCAGAGGGGTAAAGCGATTTGAACCTGTCTGGTGCCATAAATGGTTCATGCGGGTCGAAGCATTCGAGTTGCATGAACCATTTATCGGATTGTCGGTTGGCATCGAGGAAGCGGAATGCCCGGTCAAAGCAACCGACAAGAGAATAATCGGTCTCCGAATGGATGAATTCACGATTGACCATCCCCTGATGTCTTTCCTGCTGCATCGGATGATAGCGTGAAGTCATGCCAGCAGGCGGTTCAACCAGCGCCGAAAAGGGATCCCAGGCCTGTCCGCGCAGAAACTCCCAGCTTGAAAACCGGCTATGGTAGGTGGCCCCGCCATCACTCCAGTAGTGATAGTGGTCAGAAATCAGATGGGTGTAGGTTCCGTTCTTCTGCAACTCTTCGGCGAAGGACACATCGAATGGTTCCAGTGGACCCCAGGAGCGATGCAGGAAATTGTGTCTGCCGGTGTGCATTTCACGACGCGCCGGCATACAAGGCAAACTGCCGACATAGTGGGTATCAAAAGTCACACCACGACTTGCCAGGCGGGCAAAATTGGGTGTGATGTTCGTGCCACCGTAACATTCCAACGCGAGCCGATTGAGCGAATCAAAGATTACAAATACCGTCCGCATTCAACTCATTCCGTCTTTGCGTGTCCGCGGATCATCTTTACCAGCGGCAGCAAAAGCACAACCAGTGTCAGTCCAAGAAGGACAGCACTGATGGGGCGTTCCAGAAAGATCATCGGGTCGCCACGCGACAAGAGCATTGCCCGCTTTAGATTGTCCTCCATCATCACGCCAAGCACGATCCCCAGCAACATTGGCGCGGGGGACATTTTCGTCAGTGACATTGCAAAGCCCAGAACCGTGAAAACAAACACGATCATCAGATCAAACGCACTATTGTTGACGCTGTATACACCAACGCTGACCAACATCAGGATGCAGGGGAAAAGGTGGCGATAGGGAATCTTCAATATCCGAACCCAGACCCCAATCATCGGAATGTTCATTATCACCAGCATCAGGTTTCCAACCCAGAAACTTGCCAGCAAACCCCAGAAGATTTCGGGATTTTCAGTGATGAGCTGTGGCCCAGGCTTAACTCCGTGGATAAGAAGAGCGCCCAACATCAGGGCCATGACCCCATCTCCCGGTATGCCAAGCGACAACGTCGGAATGAAGGATCCTTGAGCAGCGGCGTTGTTTGCTGTTTCAGGTGCTGCAATCCCTTCGATCGCACCCTTGCCAAACCGGGTACGATCTCTTGCGATGCGCCTTTCAACCCCATAGGCGACAAACGCAGATATCGTAGCCCCTGCGCCAGGCAGGACACCCAGAAACGTTCCGATTGGGGCTGCGCGAACCATGGGCTTTATCGCTTGTCGCATATCATTGCCTGTTGGCAGAAGTTGGCGAAGGCCGACATTCTGGGCTTTGGCACGCAGATGTTTTGGGCGACTGAGATTGGTGATGACCTCGGTTGCCCCGAAAACACCCATCGCAACGGCGACAAGCGTAATACCATCTGTCAATTCAATGAAACCGAAGGTAAATCGGAAGGTTGCAGTCGTGATATCTGTCCCCACCAGCCCTAAGACAAGCCCCAAAAGCACCATCGCAATTCCCTTGAGCTGGGATCCTGGGGACACAACAGAGGCGGTAATCAGCCCGAAAACCATTAGCGAAAAATACTCAATGGAGCCAAAGCTCAGAGCAAGTTCGGCAATCACAGGGGTAAAGAGTGTAAGGCAAAGAATAGCGAAGCAGCTTCCAAAGAAAGATGCGGCGGTTGTGATGAAGATTGCAGGCCCCGCCTTCCCCTGCTTGCAAAGCGGATAGCCGTCCAACGCGGTGACAGCCGAAGACGGCGTTCCCGGAACATTCAAAAGAATTGACGTAATGGAGTTGCCATATTGGGCGCCATAATAAATGCCTGACAACATGATGAGCGCCTGACTTGGCTCAAGATAGAAAGTCAGCGGCATCAGCATAGATATAGCAGCCATGGAACCGATACCGGGCAGCACCCCGATAAGCATTCCTACGGTCACTCCAAACAGGCAGAGACCGAGTGTCTCAATTGTCATCAAGACTTGAAAGCCAAGCGCAAGGTTTGAAATTGTATCCATCCGCCTAACCGCCAATCATATCAAATGGGATTGACAGAAACCGGACAAAGACAACGTATACAACGCCAAGCAGGAAAACGAAGATTGCCAAAAGGCTGCGCCATGTATGCTCTGGATCAGCCATGCCCGATATAAAGACCAGCGCCCCTGTTGCAACGATGAGTCCGGCCGACTCGACAAGCAGCGCGAATGCAAGGAGGGCGCTCAGGATCAGAACAACAGGCCGCCACCTGATGACTGGAGCCGCCTCTTCACCGTCTGGGTTAATAATCGCTATCAGCAGTCCCAAAAGAGCGATGAGAATTCCAAGCACAAAGGGCAACGCCCCTGCGCCAAGGCGCGACAAGTCACCCAGACCGTATCCAAAGGCTTTGTAGGTGACATAAGCGCCAATGAAGACGAGAACCGCCCCAACGGCTTTATTCCTGTTGGCCAAACTTGGGAATTCGCTGTCTTCAAGCTCGGTATTCATCCAATCCTCGGATCCAGTTCGAACGACCCACATGAAAGTCGCCAGGTCAAAGGTACAAGCCCATTTGACCTAAAACACGGAAACGGCCGGGCGACCTGAGGCAGCCCGGCCACTAGACGTGATTAGAAGGTCAAACCAGCGGCTTCAATAACACTTCGCCAACGCTTGACTTCGTTATGCCCAAAGGCAGTCTGCTCATCGGGTCCCTTTATCCAGGGCGTGGCCCCCACATTAAGGAAGAGCTTCCCTGTCTCAGGCATTTGCAGCACCTCTGAAAGAGCATCGGCAAGTATTTTGACAATTTCATCTGGTGTATCCGAACGGACGTAAAGCGCGTGCCAATTGTCGGCAGTCAACCCTTCATAGCCCAGCTCGATCATTGTGGGCACGTTCGGCACAGCCGGCGATCGCTCTGGCGTCGAGATGCCAAGTGCAGTGAGCGCTCCAGACTTTGCATGCGGAAGTGCGGGCGGAATACCAGCGAAAAACAGCTGCACCTCATTTGCAATGACAGCCTTCGTAGCGTTCCCGCCGCCGCGATAGGGAACAACTGTCATCTGGATACCGGCACGCTTGGAAAATTCTTCAGTCGCAAGATGTTGAATTCCGCCGATGCCAGGAACGGAGTAGAAAATATCACCGGCTTTCGCCCGATTGACAAAGGCTTCCATGTCAGTGGTGCCCAGGTCATTGTTCACAACGAAAAGGAGAGGCACGGAAGCCATCATGCCAACTCCGCGAAAATCCTTTTCGAAGTCATATTTGAGATCGTTGCGCGTTGTCGGAGTGATCGAATGCACTGCCGTCATCAGCATCAATGTGTACCCGTCCGGATCTGCCTGAGCAACCTGCGTTGCGGCGATAGAACCGTTTGCACCTTGCTTGTTTTCAACCACTACCGGTTGACCAAGAACATTTGCCATTCGCTCGGCGACGATGCGGCCCAGCGTATCGGGCGCTGATCCTGGCGTTGATCCGAGGACCATAGTAATTGGTTTTTCTGGAAATCCGGCCATCGCCGGATTCATTACAACTGTCGCATTTACACTGATTGCGACAGCAACTGTGGCCAAGGCCCTGCCCCAAATAGTTAACAACCCCATGAGTTTCCTCCCAACGAACTGTGTCAACTTATGTGTATTTTGCATACACAATTAATGTCTGGTATACCAGAATATGGTTTGGGGTACAATAATCTGCTGATAGTTTATTTCCATGTGCCGGTGTAAATTTTTATGAGAGTTGAAAATCCGCACTTTAGTGTTGGTCAGTACAAAGCAAAGGATGACAACTGGGTATGGGGAAAAAGACCATCGCGCCTTCGAAAGGAACACTTCGGGTTGGCTCTGGAGACACACTTGCCAATGCACTGCGTCGGCAGCTTGCAGATGATATTCTCGATGGCAGACGAGAGCCGGGGTCTCGTCTTGAGGAACGATCCCTTGCGGAGCAATACGGGGTATCGCGCACGCCGGTCCGGGAAGCTCTGCAACAGCTTGTTTCGGCAGGGCTGGCAATCAGAAAGCCCCGCTCTGGAGCAGTCGTTCAGCGTGTCGAGGCGGGCCGCGTATCTTCGCTTTGTGAAGCATCCATATTGCTTGAGACACTCTGTGCACGGTTAGCCGCAGTGAGAATAACCACCATCGAGCTTGGGCGTTTGAGGCTTGTTCTCAATGCCTGTGACGCATGCCATCACAACGGAGACGTTGAAGGCTTTGCCCTTGAAAATAGGAACTTTCACAGTGCGATAATTGCTGCAACGCAGAACCAGGATCTGGTTGATACCGTTGAATTCTGCCGCCTTCGGATAGCCCCCTACCATCGCGCACCCTTCAAGTCAGCAGCGCGCCGGGTTAGCGCTCAGGCGGAACTCGAGAGAATTTTAGTGGCTCTCGAAAGTGGCGATGCGGACCAGGCAGCACGTGCGATGACAGATCACCTCAAGGCCGCCGCCATCGCCATCGACAATCAAATAAGAAGGTCTTGATCCGACGTCGTAAATCCTGATGGGCCTGTTGTCTTATCGTGATAAATTCCGGAACTTCACCGCTGATCCCCTGCCGGCCAGGGCCCTTCGCGACGTTCGCGCGATTACGCTTTTGGGGCCACCTTGGAACCAGAACCAGTCTTTGTTGTTGATTGAAGACTCACTCTAGGGGCTTGTTTGCTTGCGCCAGCTT
>JBFPJN010000004.1 GCA_040839025.1 Alphaproteobacteria bacterium LSUCC0719 | reverse complement strand
TTTTCTTTCACACAGCCTGTCTGTTGCACAGAATATGCTTAACATTCAGGTGGTTAAGGGAGTCCGATGGTGCTGCCAGCGTGATTCGAACACGCGACCTCACCCTTACCAAGGGTGCGCTCTACCGCTGGAGCTATGGCAGCATTTCCATCGACGCGCCTGACTTACACGAGTTCATAACGCGATGGCAAGTGCGTTTTTGGCCGGGTGCCCGGCTGGTGGCAGGCTGCAATACACATGCCAGATACCACATGCCAGTTGCGACAGGCCAGATACCACATGCCGGGTGGCGCATCACCGTGCGGCCATCCCCGGGCATCACAGTTTCATCAGCAGGCGCACGATGGCACGGGTACGGCGACTGAACAGCGTGTCCGTGAAGAATTGCCCTGCCGCCCGTTTGCCAGCCTCGCCAAAGGTCGGATAGGGCGCGATGACACCGGCCATGCTGGCGATCTTCTGGCGTCGGCTGATGGCAAGTGACCAGGCAAGGATCATCTCGCCTGCCTGCGGTGCCAGAATTGTCGCGCCGATGATACGGCCATTGCGATGCGTTACGATTTTGATCATGCCTTCGGTTCGTCGTTCTGCCACGGCGCGGTCATTGTCTGCCAGCGACACGCTCTGGCTGCGGATATTGCGCGCGCCCCAGGCCGCCGCCGCTTCATCCTCGGTCAGGCCGACATGCGCCAGTTCGGGGTCGGTATAGGTCACCCACGGCGTCATCACCTCATTGACCCGTGCCGGCAGTCGAAACAGCATGTTGCGAATCACGATACCGGCGTGATAGCCGGCGATATGGGTGAATTGCGGGCGTTCTGTCACATCGCCAATGGCAAATACCCTTTTGTCATTTGTCCGCAGCCGCCGGTCGGTGGAAATGCCGTTGTGGCCCGTCATGATGCCGGCGGCTTCCAGCCCCAGACCATCAATGGTCGGGCGTCGACCCGCGGCGACCAGAAGATGGCTTGCCGCGATCCGGCGTCCGTCTTCGAGCGTCAGGGTCAGCGCACCGGCGGTTCCGCCCACCGCTGTCACACCGCTGCCCTCGATGATCTCGATTCCTTCGTCGCGAAGCCGCGCCACCAGCAGCGATCCTATCTCCGGATCCTCTTTGCCAAGCACTGTCGCCGCTTCGATCACTGTGACCCGGCAGCCGAGGCGTCTGTGTGCCTGCGCCATCTCGATGCCAATTGGCCCGCCGCCGATAATGACAAGATGATCCGGTTTCTCCGGGTCGCTGAAAATTGTCTCATTGGTGTGAAAGGGCACGCTGTCCAGCCCGGGGATCGGCGGCACCATGGCGGTTGAACCGGTGGCGATGACAAAGAATTTCGCCGTGACATCGACCGTGTCGGAACGCACCCGCCGAGGTGCGACGAACCGTGCCCGCTCGGTGATCACCGTGACGCCAAGGCCGGTGAAACGCTCGACCGAATCATGCGGGGCGATTGTGGCGATGGTCGCCGCGACATGTGCCTTGACCGCTGCAAAATCCACCACCGGCGGGGCGCCTGTCACCCCCATCGCCGGATTGCCGGCGCTCTGATGGGCTGCCTTTGCCGCGGCCAGCAACGCCTTTGACGGAACACAGCCGCTGTTCAGGCAGTCGCCGCCCATCTGGTTGGCCTCGAACAGCACCACTCGTGCGCCCATCTGCGCTGCCCCGGCGGCAACGCTCAGCCCGCCTGATCCGGCACCGATGATGCAGATGTCAGTGCTGATCTGTTGCATTGCGATGTCCTTTCCGGCGGGTGCTTCGAATCCGCTGCCATGCCACCGGCAGCAGCGCCAGCAATCCCAGCGCCGCCAGTGGCCCGAGGATCTGTGGTGAACCCAGCACGGCAAGGTCCGGCACCCTGCCGGCGCCCAGAATGTGATCGAACCCCCTGCCAACCGCAACAAACACAATTGTTCCCGGAGCGATCCCGATAAAGGTGGCCAGAACAAAGCTTGCAAGCGTCATCCGGGTCAGCGCCGGCACGATATTGACCACCCAGAAGGGCGCGGCCGGGATCAGGCGAAGCGCCAGAAGATAGGAAAAGGCATTGCGGGAAAATCCGTCTTCCAACCGGGCCAGGAACGGGCCGGCACGTTTGCGCGCCAGATCGGCAAAAACCGTTCGTGCGGCGATGAAAACCACTGCAGCACCAGCCGTTGCACCGCCCATCACAAGCCCGGCGGCAAGCCAGCCGAACAGCGCGCCACCGGTCAGTGTCAGCGGCAGGGCGATCGGCAGCGAAAAGGCAACGGCGATGACATAGACGCCAAAAAAGGTGAGGGCGGCAAGCGGCAGGTTGGCTTCGGTCGCGCTGGTCAGCGCGCCGTAATGCAGCGCAATGCTTTCCCATCTCAGGATGCGATGCCCGCCAAGCGCAAGGAACAGGCCGAGACCAATTGCCAGAATCACCGGCAGCCACAGCCGTTTCAGCAGCGGCATCACCCTGGTGTTCATCCTGGATGGCATTGTGTCTGTCTTCCCCATGCCAATGTTTCAGGTGCCAACGTTTCAGGCGCCAATGTTTCGGGCTGTCGGGCCGAAGTCTACAGAGGCTGTTCGGTTGCCACAATATATCCTTAATGACAATCCAGTGTAGAAAGAGACCAATTGCAACAGCAACGTCCTGCAGATGCCAAGGCTCCCGACTGTGCGTATTTGCCATTGCCGACGCATCCGGTTTGGGTAATACAGTCCTGACTGCATGGGGCTGGATTGTTTGTCCAGGACAGGGACGGACTGACAGGGGTGCCGAACGGTGTCAAAACCGACAAATGACAAGCAGGAACGTCTGGCACAGGCCCTTCGTGCCAATCTGCATCGCCGCAAGGCGCAGTCACGCGCCAGACGCAGTGACGAGGGTGACCGGACGCAGCGCACAGACAGTCAGAAAATGACAGCAGACCAAGGGGCGGAGCAGGATTATGGACAGGCTGAGGATTGACGGCGGGGTACCGCTGACAGGCGAGATCGCCATCAGCGGTGCCAAGAATGCGGCGCTGCCGCTGATGGCGGCGGGGCTGGTCACTGACGGGACGCTCCGTCTGACCAATGTTCCCGATCTTGTTGACACACGGTCGATGGAGGTGCTGCTGGCCAACCATGGTCTTGCCGTGGTTCGGGACGGCGATTGCGTAACGATGTCAGGCGATGTGACGAATGTTGATGCGCCTTATGATCTGGTGCGCAAGATGCGGGCCTCGATCCTGGTACTCGGACCGCTTCTGGCGCGCTACGGGCAGGCCCGTGTGTCGCTTCCCGGCGGCTGTGCCATCGGCACCCGGCCGGTCGATCTCCACATCCGCGCCATGCAGGCGCTCGGTGCGATTGTCGAGCTTGCCGACGGCTATATCCAGGCGCGTGCGCCGGATGGCTTGACCGGCGCCCGTGTTGTCTTTCCGATGGTGTCGGTTGGTGCCACGGAAAATGCGCTGATTGCCGCCAGCCTTGCCAAGGGTACATCGGAACTTGTCAATGTGGCGCGGGAGCCGGAAATCATTGATCTTGCCGAATGTCTGATCGCGATGGGGGCGCAGATTTCCGGCCATGGTACCGACACCATCATCGTTGAGGGCGTTGACCGGCTTGGGGATGCCACACATGCGGTCATTCCCGACCGGATCGAAGCGGGATCCTTTGCCATTGCGGCACTGATCACAGGCGGTGATCTGACCCTGACCCGCGCCCAGCCCCGGCATCTTGATTCACTGCTTGATATCCTGCGGCAAACCGGTGCCACCATCACCGCCGACGAGGACAGCATGCGCGTGACGTCAAACGGCACGCCGCGTGCCGCCGATATCACGACCGATCCCTATCCGGGGTTCCCCACCGACCTGCAGGCACAGTTCATGGCCCTGATGTGTCTTGCCGAAGGCTCGTCACGCATTTCCGAAACTGTTTTTGAAAACAGGTTCATGCATGTGCCCGAACTGATGCGCATGGGGGCTGATATCAAGGTTGATGGCGGCGTTGCGATGGTGCGTGGCCGTCCCGGACTTACCCCGGCGCCGGTCATGGCAACCGACCTTCGAGCCTCGGTGTCGCTTGTGCTTGCCGCGCTGGCAACCAAGGGTACGACCGAAGTCAGCCGTATATATCATCTTGATCGAGGCTATGCCGATCTCGAGGCCAAGCTTGGCAGGTGTGGCGCGCGCATGGAACGGGTTGGAGACTGACAATGTCGACGAACGGGCATCATGATGTCGCCGACAGATTGCGGCTGCGGGCTGTGTCGAGCGAGGATATCGAGGTTCTGTCGACGCTGCTCCAGGACGCCATCATTCCCGGCGAGGATATGACCTATGATCGGTCCAGCCGTCGCTTTGTGATGGTGGCAAACCGGTTTTGCTGGGATCGGCCGGCTGTTGCCGGGGTGACAACCGATGCCGGCGCGCCTGTCTATGAACGCCAGCTGTGCGGTATCCAGATTCACGGTGTTGACCAGGTGCGCACTGTCGGCATGCCGACATCGCGCCGCGGTGCGCTGTTCAATCTGCTGGCTGTCACCGGAGTCACCACGGAACAAGCCACCCATGTCGAGCTGCTATTCTCCGGTGGGGTGTCGCTGCGCCTTGAATCTGACGGTCTGCTGATTCTTGCCGAGGATCTGGAAGAAGGCCATCCGACGCCAAATCTGCCGTCCCATGCCGACGACTAGTTGACTGAAACTGCGGGTGCGGTGATTGATTTTGCCGTCTTTTTGGCGTTAAACCTACCTTACCGGAACATTTCCCGGACAGATACAGGGCTGGCAGAACCGTGCCGGTCCGGCTGTGTGCTACCCCGGATGTGGGCGAAAGGGACGATCAATGGCGGTCAGGCTCGACAATCAGCAGCAGGATTTCGAGAGCGAATTCACCGCGCTTCTGGCGTCAAAGCGTGAAGCCACGGCTGATGTCGCCACGACTGTGGCGGCAATTCTAGCCGATGTGCAAGCGCGCGGCGACGCGGCGCTGCTGGAACTGACGGCGCGGTTTGACAATTTGTCCGCCGACAGTATGGCCGACCTTGTTGTTCCGCAGGCCGAGATCGATGCGGCGGTGGCAGGGCTGAGTGATGAATTGCGCCAGGCTCTTGAAACGGCGGCGGCGCGTATCCGCAGCTTTCATGAACGCCAGATGCCACAGGGGTTCGATATCACTGATGATGAAGGTGTCGAGCTTGGCATGCGTTATTCGCCCGTTGACGCGGCTGGCCTCTATGTTCCCGGGGGCAAGGCTGCCTATCCATCGTCGGTGCTGATGAATGCCATCCCGGCAGCCGTGGCCGGTGTGCAGCGGCGTGTGATCGTGGTGCCGGCACCAGGCGGTTTCGTCAGCCCGATGGTTCTTGCCGCCGCCGGCATTGCCGGGGTCACCGAAATCTGGCGTGTTGGCGGGGCGCAGGCCATTGCGGCGCTTGCCTATGGGACACAAAGCATCCGTCCGGTCGACAAGATTGTCGGTCCCGGCAATGCCTATGTTGCAGCAGCAAAGCGACAGGTATATGGCACGGTCGGCATTGATTCCATTGCCGGACCGTCGGAAATTCTTGTGATTGCCGACAACAGCAACGATCCGGCCTGGATTGCCGCCGACCTCTTGTCCCAGGCAGAACATGACGAGGCGGCGCAGTCCATCCTGATCACCGATGATGCCGCTTTCGCCGACGCTGTCGAGGCGGCGGTCATGACAACATTGAAGACACTTGACCGCGCGGATGTCGCTGGCCAGTCCTGGCAGGATAACGGGGCTATCATCACCGTTGATTCGATGCAGAACATGCCGGCTCTTGCCAATCGTATTGCGGCTGAACATCTCGAGCTTGCGGTCGAGGAGCCACGCCGCTGGCTGCCGGAAATCCGGCATGCCGGGGCAATCTTTCTGGGTCGTTACACGCCCGAAGCCATTGGCGATTACGTGGCTGGCCCGAACCATGTGCTGCCGACGGCACGCACGGCCCGGTTCTCGTCGGGACTTGGCGTGGTGGATTTCATGAAGCGCACCACAATGGTGGAATGTGATGCTGCCAGCTTTGCGCGGATCGCGCCTGCCGGGGTGGCGCTGGCAAATGCCGAGGGGCTTGGGGCGCATGCGCTGTCGATGACCATCAGGATGAATTCACGAGGCTAGGATGACGGATGACGAGCGCATGGGTGAAAGCGGGTCTGCGGAACCTGCCCATCGTCTCGTCAGGATCGAGCTTGACGAGGCTGCCGCGCCGCGCCGCTCTGCCGAGGCCGAGCATGAGCGGGCCATCGCCATCTATGATATTCTTGAGGATAACCGCTTTGCGCTGGTGGACCAGGATGGCGCGCCCCTTGCCGGGCCGTTCCATCTGTATCTGCGCGCCGAGGGGCGGCATATCCGGTTTGACATCCGCAACGATGCCGATAGAGAGCTGAACCAGTTCTATATGGCTCTCGGCCCCCTGCGCCGTGTAATGCGGGATTATTTTCATGTCTGTGACACCTATTACGAGGCGATCCGGACCAAGACACCGTCGCAGATTCAGGCAATCGATATGGGGCGGCGCGCGCTCCATAATGAAGGCGCAGAAATTCTGCGAAGCCGCCTGAATGGAAAGGTGGCAACCGACGAGATGACCTCGCGGCGGCTATTCACATTGATCTGCGTTCTGCAGGCGCGCTAGTCAGGACAAAAGGGACAGCACCGCATGGGCCACACCGACGACACCAGCAACCAGCCATCCGCCAGCCAGCCCGTGGCTGACGCCATCTCTCAGGCGCGTGATGTCAGCTCCATCCTGTTTGCCTGCAACATCAATGCCGTGCGCTCGGCCATGGCCGAGGCGATGGTCAAGGCCCGGTTCCCGGGACAGATATTCACCGATTCATGTGGTGTCGAGCCGGGCCAGCAGGATGGGTTCGCCATTGCCGTGATGGCCGAGATCGATCTTGATCTGTCGGCGCATCAGCCAAAGGGGTTCGACGATCTGGACTGTGATTTCTATGACGTCATCATCTCGTTTTCGCCGGAGGCACACGCCAGGGCCCAGGAGATCACCCGCAATATCGACTGCACGACCTTATACTGGCCGGTTGACAATCTTGCCGGGCTCCAGGGTTCCCGCGAGGAACGGTTGCGGGCCTATCGCGCTGTTCGGGACGATATCGCGGCGAAGCTTGAATCCTATCTTCCCGGCACCGATTCCGACAAGGATGCCGGCGAGACTTGACCTTTGGCTGATTTTTGGTCATCTGTAGGGCGCAAAACCAACGCGGAAAGGTGATTATGGCCAAGGAAGGCGTTATCGAATTCTCAGGGACAGTTGCCGAGCTGCTTCCGAACGCAATGTTTCGGGTGAAGCTTGACAATGATCACGAGGTGCTGGCCCACACCAGCGGTAAGATGCGTAAGAACCGCATCCGTATTCTGGCTGGTGACAGGGTCAATGTCGAAATGACCCCCTATGATCTGACCAAGGGCCGGATCACGTTCCGTTTCAAGTAATCCTGGCTGATCCCCACAAGGCGTGGAGGGCCGGATGAACAGCGTCAAACCCAAGCTGGTTCTCGCCTCGGCATCGCCGCGTCGATTGGATCTTCTTGCCCAGATCGGCTTTGTTCCCGATCAGGTTCTTGCCACCGACATTGACGAGACGCCGCACCGCAGCGAGTTGCCTGCCGCCTATGCGCGGCGTATGGCACATGAAAAGGCGGTGGCGGCCGGCGGCCTCAGGCTGCCGAAGGATGCCATTGTGCTGGCCGGCGATACGGTTGTGGCGCGTGGACGGATGATTCTTCCCAAGGCCGAGACCGAGGACGAGGCGCGGCATTGCCTTGATCTGTTGTCGGGACGTCGGCACCGGGTGCTTGGCGGGATTGCACTTCGGCGTGCCGACGGGCGGATTGTCAGCCGTCTGGTAACAAGCCGTGTGACAATGAAGCGTCTGTCTGCCGACGAGATCGACCATTATATCGCCACCGGCGATTGGCAGGGCAAGGCTGGCGGCTATGCCATTCAGGGGCCGGCAGCGGCGTTGATCAGGCATATTGACGGCTCCTATTCAAATATCGTTGGGTTCAGCCTCTATGATGTCGCGGCGATGCTTCGCGGTAACGGCGTTCTGGTGTAGCCGTGCGTGATGATCCGCGGGTGCTGATCGACACAGGGCCGGGGCTGACACGGGCGCTGCTGTTTCATGGCTCCACGGTGATCGAGGCCTGGCAGGACCAGGCGCATGCGCCTGACCTGGTTGGCAGTATTCACAAGGTGCGTGTGGATCGTGTTTTTGCCGATCAGGGTCGGGCGCTGGCGCGTCTGGCCGACGGAACGCCGGTTTCGCTTCGCATCGGTCGCCACGATTCGGTGGTGGCCGGTCATCTGGTGACAATCACCATCATGGCCGCACCGCGCGAAGGCAAGCCATGGCAGGCTGTCATCGGGGCGCGACTGGTCGGGTGTGACCTGGTCCTGTTGCCAGGACAGACCGGGATCGCGATGTCGCGCCATCTGGCGGCCGAACCCGATGCCACGGTCATGGCCGCGATCAGGTCCTGTCTTGCGGATGCCCCCGAATTCGGGGTTATTCTTCGCCGCACCGCCTCGCGGAATGATGATTTGCCGGCGGCCTGCCGGCTGTTGATTGCGCAATGGCGACAGATGGCGCAGCCCCGGACAATGGCAGGCTGCGTCTTTGACGGCGGCGGGCTGGAGGGGCGGATCAGGCGCCAGCTTCCCGGCATATCAATCGACGAAACCGGGCCGGATAGCTGGGTGCAGTTCGATACGGCGTGGGACCAGATGATCGGGACCGTGTGCGACATTCAGGTGCCGCTGGCCGGTGGGGGCCGCATGTGGATTGAGGCGACCCGTGCCCTGACGGCGATCGATCTGGACAGCGGTGACGGTGATCTTGAGGCGCTGTTTGCCGCGGCACCGGCCGCTATCACATCGCAGCTGCGCCTGCGCCAGACAGGCGGGCTGGTGGCAATCGATCTGCCGCGCATGTCACCGGCCACGCGCAAACGGGTTGATGCCGACCTTGCCGCCGCGCTGGCCACCGACCCGCGGCATCCCGAATGGATCGGGCGGTCGCGGGCCGGGATGATCGAACTCGGGCTGCCGCATGGCCGCGCCGCGCCGGCAGGCTATGAGGCTGATCAGATTGCCATATCGGTGCTGGCGGTGCTGCGCGAGATCGCGCGGCGGCCCACCATTGCGGCACCTGTCATCGACCTGTCGCCCGACATGGCCGACTGGCTGCGGGGGCCAGGTGCCGCCGCGCTGGCATCGCTTGACAGGACGGTGACGCCTGTTGTTTCGTCACAGGCTCTGACCGCCACCTTGCGCGAGCCATTGTGATGACACCATCATCTGACAGCCTGACATGTCCGACCTGCGGGGCACCAGCCGCGCCGCCTGCCCAGAAAGGCGCGCGCAGCCCGCGTCCCTTCTGCTCGCGCCGTTGTGCGGATATCGATCTTGGCAGGTGGTTTCAGGAAAGTTACGCCATTCCGGCTGTTGAATCGGCAGATGACACAATTGTGGAATCACTTGCCGCCGCAAAGCCGCCTCGCGAGGATGACGGCTGACAAAGTGCCGGGGCGTTGTGAAGCTGTTTTTCACGCTGGACAGGCGGCAGACGGGAAGTTATACCGTTGCCTGCTGCCGGTCCGGCAGCCTGACGCAGGCGACATGATATCGTCTGCCGATGCCCGGGTAGCTCAGTTGGTAGAGCAGCGGATTGAAAATCCGCGTGTCGGTGGTTCGAATCCGCCCCCGGGCACCACTTTTCTTAGATAAGTCGTTATAAAACAGTGTTTTGACTGTTATCACGGTCTTCGTAACCACCTTTTTATCCACCTCATAAAATTTATTTTTTTCTTACGCTGTCGCAGGGATAGTGGACACATGGATCATGAAAATTCACAGCAAGCACGCGAATTTCTGCGCACCTATGTAGATGGCAACCGCAAGCTCATGAATGATTGGTTGAATGGTTCCGGAAATGCAGAAGATATCGGCTCTCACCTGCTCTGTATCATGCTGGAGCGGCTAGCGATCGACGAAAAGCCGGACCTTAGTGGTATCGCTGGTGGATACATAATCAATTTGTTCCAAACTGTGCCTGGTGGGGATCTGGCCTTAGGGCGTCTTATGGCGCAACGTTTGGAAGCTGGATTACAAATCCCCCCTGAACTCGTGCAACTTTGTGCAAAGCTTCTCCGTCAGCAGCCGATCTCTAGGGCTGTTAACGTAGGCAACAAACGGGGGCCAAAAGCTAGAAACGGGCGCCGCGATGCGCTGATCTCCGTCCTTGCGCGCGTTTTGCAGTCTTATTTTGGTGTCCATTTGGCGTCAAACGATGCGGTGGCGGACGACGCAGATCATCCAGATTCAGCGTGCGAAATCATCCTCGACGAGATTGCTGAAGTCATTCCTGATTTTGCCTCCATGAAGGCCAAGCATCTCGCTCTAGCAATCCGGCGTTTCGAGCAAGATCACCGGTGGTTTGCAGGTTAGGAATTCGTGCCGCGTAATTGCCCATAATCAGGCGGCATGCCTGTTGTCGAACATTTTGCGACCTTCAGCGATCATTTGAAATCGCCGGAGGCAAAAATGATTTTGCGCATGAAAGACGTTTGCAGTGAGCTGGGGGTCAGTCGTGCCTCGATCTATCGACTGCTTGAATCTGGAAGCTTTCCAAAACCTGTGAAGCTTGGCAAGCGAGCCATTGGCTGGGAGCGGGACCATATCCAACAATGGGTAAAATCGCTTAGGTCTGCTCGCCAAACAGAGCAAGCTCAAGGCGCTGGCGATGAATAAGAGCCTGTATTACGGCAACGCCGCACCTAGGTTGCTAGAGAACGGATATGAAGCCATTCCGATTGTTCCTGGAACGAAACGCCCAGCGATCGAAAAATGGACAGAAACTAATTTTTTGGAAGCGAGCGTAGTAGGCACTCATGCATCGAAGTTTCCAAAATACGGTGTGGGAGTGAAGACAGGTGAATTGGTTGTCGTAGATCTCGACATTCCCGATTACGAGCTTGTAGATGACTTCGAAAATTTATGTCTCTCAACTCTTGGTCATGCGCCAATTCGCTTCGGCAACACACCAAAACGATCGCTGTTCTACAAACTTGAATCTGGCCAATTGGTCAAGCAGATGACTACTGCGCACATAGATGGCGCTAAGAAGTATCAGGTCGAAATTCTTGGGGCCGGGCAACAAAGTGTTGTGTTTGGAGTTCACCCCGACACTCAAGCCCCATATTACTGGGTGGATGAAAGCCTGCTTGATGTCCCTCTAAATGAACTTGCTGTAGTAACACCTTACCAGATATCGGCTCTAAGGGATGTTTTTGAAGCTCGTCTATCCGCTAAGTTTGACGATGGCCAGCTTCAGACGCATCAACTTAATCCCAAACCAGCGATGTCTATACAGGTGCCTCCAGCTAACTGCGATTGGGTCACTGACGCGCTGAACTATCTTGATCCACAGGATTATGAAACTTGGGTTGCCGTAGGCTAGGCGCTCAAGTCCGCAGGCAGGGCGGACGCCTTATCGGTTTTTCAAGATTGGTCAAAAAAAGACCGGATGGCTCAATCCCAGCCAACTACGTCAGCCCTGAAGATGTTGCAGGGCAATTTGCGAAATTTAAACCAGACAGAACGAGCATAAATGCAATCTTCAGTAGAGCATCTGACCAAGGCTGGAAAGGTGCCAACGAGTTGTTTGCTGGCGTTGTTAGCCATACTTCTGTCGCCCGGCATATTCTCCGATTGCTATGCGTCGACAAGCCCAAACCAATTTTTGATGAAGGGCAGCTTTGGGTATACGGGGACACACACTGGCAACCATTCAGTGGCGGTGAGCAACGGCGGTTAGTGCAGGATCTAGACGGCGTTCGAGTGGGAAAAAAGCACCTTGCTGCCAACAAGTCTTTTATAGACGGCGTCTTAAACGAGCTTCATAGCATGTGCGAAAACACCGGGTTTTTTTGCAGCCCTTCTATTGGCGTTAATTTGCGTAACGGCTTTCTTAGCATAAGCAATACTGGGCAAAAAAACCTGGTAGCTCACAATCCATCTCATGCGAGGCGCCACACAATTGATGCCACATGGGATGAAAAACAAACATACGTCATAGACGGCTTGCTAAAAAAACTACTGGACGGTTGCTTTGGTACGAGCGATGAAGCGGAAAAGATAAAGTGTTTAATTTTCCAGATTATTGGTGTCGCTTGTGCATCAATGGCGACCTCGATTGCAGAGCCAAAAGCTTTCGTGTTTTATGGGCCGACAGCAGCAAATGGCAAATCCCAGATCTTGGATTTAATCCGTTATCTCCTGCCAGAGGCGTCTATTTCATGCGTGCCACCCGGTGATTTTGGCAAAGAACAGTTCATTGCCAACCTAATTGGCAAGGCAGCAAACCTCTCAGACGAGTTATCTTCATCAAGAGCTATCGCTTCAGACAAAATGAAGCAGGTCGTAACGGGTGATATGATCAACGGTAAAATAGTCTACCAGCCGCCAGTGCCGTTCCGGCCACAAGCAATCAATATTTTTGCAACAAATAGCCTACCAAGCTTCCAAGGTGGCGTTGATTCTGGCGTTGAGAGGCGTTTGTCCGTCATTCCATTTGATACAACGATACCCAAAACTGAGCGGGTTGTCGGGATTGGTAGAACGGTAGCTACTCAGCAAAAAAACCAAGTGATTGCTCTAGCCGTCATACAACTCTGCGAAGTCATAAAGCGTGGTTATTTCGAAATTCCGGAGACCGTCGAAGAAACTACAACACAGTGGTTTCATGATGCTGATCTTGTGCTTGGATGGTTAGAAGATGGTGGCCTTGAGCGTCATATCATCAAAGGGCCCATTCTATGTAAATTGCTGTACGCCTACTTCAAAGAAGATGTCCGCGACTTGGCCGATGGTGCATTTATGCCTGGCCATCGGCGATTTGTGGAGACACTCCGCGCCAATTTAAAGAACGATCCAGACTTTGAATTAGTCAGGCTTAGTGACGGTAACGCTGTAAGACGCCGCTCTTTGGTGTAGGAATGTAGGGGTAAGTCTCTCAACTTATAGTTAGCTGCAGGAATAACTAGTGATGAGATTTATCAAATAATTCCTACATTCCTACATCGCCCGGTTACAATACCGACAAGCAAAAGCTAACCCGTCCTCGGCCCGAGAGCTGCCCCAAATTCGATGACTATGGCAGGAAGCTGTCCCGCCAGTGCTTTTCAAGCAGCCCACCAGCGATCAACTCGCGTTCCATCTGGCGAAGCTCCTTACGGATCTCCCGTCCCTTGGCAGCATTCTCACGCCGCTTCTCTAGCTTATCCTTGGTGAACTTCCCATGACGAAGGTTCGCCGCCGAGATCCGCGCTCGACCCTCTTCGGTCTTCGCGCCAGTGCTGACCCCGCCATGTAGTCGGCAGCGGCCATTCTTCTTGTTGGCAGGACACTGACACGCGGTGCCCCGGCGTGTCTTCGCACCACATCGCTGCCCAGGCCAGTCAGGCCCAAAACGCCACTCGATACCGATGGTCACATTGTCTTTTATCAGCATGAACAACACTCCACTTATGAGGTGTTATTATACCGCAAATTAAGTGGCGCTTCGAGGCGGGTGGAACCTGGTTGCAGAAGGAGGTGCCGCGGTTCATGAGATGGACCTCGAAAGGTGCGCGGAAAATGATTGGTAGTTCTGGGGGCAGGATTTTGAACCTGCGGCCTTCAGGTTATGAGCGAGACGTTGGCTTAGTTTTCTAGCTCGGTCATCTTCACCGCCATTTCCCTCAACCATTGATGTCCAGCATCCCGGTCATTCCGCTCGTGCCAGAAAAGGCTAACTTGGATATCGGGGACGTCAAAAGGCAGCTTCAGCATCTGAAGCCCGTATTTTTCTACATAAGGTTCCGCAAGTTCCCGCGTCACCGTAGCAATCAGGTCGGAGTTCGCGATGATCAACGGCACAGCGAGGTGACCGCTGATGGTCATTCCGATGTCGCGGGTGATGCCCCATTTGGCTAGCCCTTCGCCGAAGGCACTATTCATCGGTTGCGAAGCAGAATACATCAGATGCCGTGCCTTTTGATAACCGGAGAGATCTATTTTTCCCTTGATGTAAGGATTTTGTTTTGAGGCAATGACCACGATCTGGCTGGTAAACAGGGGCATCGACTTGAATCGTTTGGGTAGGTCTTCAATCACGTTGGCAGCCATATCGATATCTCCTTGCTCTACAAGTCGAATGGCCTCTGGCGTCTGAACATCGTGGAGATGAATGCCCAGCTTAGGTGCGCGATGCGAGAAGGTGGCGTGGATCAGCGGCGCATATTTGGCCACAGCATGGTCGGGCAAACCGACATGAAATACCCGATTTGAAGTTGCTGGATTAAAACCCTGAGAAGCGGTAATTGCTGCCATGGCGCTTTCTAGGGAGTCTCGTACATAAGCCGCCATTTCGTCTGCCCGCGCCGTCGGCTCCACGCCTTTGCCGGAACGGATAAAGAGAGGATCGCCGACGCTGTCCCGCAATCGTTGAATGGCATGACTAACCGCAGGCTGGGTAATACCCAAACGTTTGGCTGCACGGCCGATATGGCCTTCCGCGTGGACCGCACCGAACACCCGGAGCAGATTGAGATCGAATTTATTAATCTGGTTCATAATATTTATATTTTATATGAATTATAATTATTTTCATAGTCAGATTAATCTGATCTTCATTCACCAACGCCAAGAGAAGAAGATTGGATCATGAAGACAAACTGGAGCCTTCGCGCCGCTTGGCTAGTGGTTATATTATTAGCAACTGGCATAGCCTTATATTCTTTGCGGCACTTCCTCCCCAACGATCTCGAATCCTGGTTTTCCCATGCCAGCTTGATCGCCATGATTGGCTGGGTGATCTTAATCTTTGGCCCACGACGCTGGCCTTGGTTATTGGTCTTCCCAGCGTATGTTTTTCCGGCGGTTCTATCGATGGGTTACGCGATCCTGATCCTGCGCCACTTCGGTAGTGCAGAGGGTGGTTACAATACCCTGGCGGATGTCGCGAAGTTGATCTCTAACGATCATGTTTTGTTAGCGGGTTGGGTGCACTATCTGGCATTCGACCTGTTCATTGGCGCCTGGATTTCTCGGCAAGCAGATTATGCCAGTATCTCGCGAGTGGTCCAGGCCCCGATCCTAGTGACAACGTTCATGTTTGGTCCATTTGGCTTGCTCCTGTTCTTGATAGTCTGGAAGACCCAGAACCTAGCTCTCCAAATCCATCACCCGATGAAGGAGGGAGCTGAACGATGACAAAATTGACAATACTACCCAACCTTTCGGTGACCTCGCGTATGGAAGGCCTGCTCTGGCAGGGGGGGGTAATTTTAATCGCGCTACTGCCAGTCACATTCCTCGTCTCGTTGGATGATCCTCGTCAGCTGAACGACATCAACATTTGGGCGAAACCAATGAAGTTTCAGGCGTCGGCAGGCCTGCACATGATGACCCTCGCCTTCGTTGCACGTTATATCAGCGCAGATGTTCGCGGAAAGCCCTTGGTATACGGACTTTGCTGGGTCCTGACGTTCACTGCGATTACTGAAGTCGCCTACATAACCATACAGGCGGCACGTGGACGGCACTCGCACTGGAACTTCGAAACCCAGTTCGAATCTCTGATGTACGCTGCGATGGGCGTTGGCGCGGTCACGCTGATCCTGGGTGCTGCGGTGATCGGTCTGCTGGTTTACCGCTACCCGGTTCGCGACATGGGTCAGGGGCTACGGCTTAGCATTCTACTGGGCATGGTCCTTGGATTTGTTACGACGCTGGTTGTCGCCGGATATATGTCGCAAAATTATGGTCACTGGGTTGGTGGCATTAGAAGCGACGCTGATGGCCTGCCGCTCGTCGGTTGGGTGCGCAGTGGTGGTGACCTGCGAGTATCCCACTTCTTCGCAATGCATATGATGCAGATCATCCCTTTAATTGGCTGGGTCGCTGATCGATGGTCCCACAGATCTAAACGTATTGTCATAGTCGCATCTGCTGTCAGCGTTTGTGTGGTTGTTGCCACATTTATTCAGGCTCTCAGCGGGCAGCCATTCATTTGATGCGTACCACCCCTCGAACCAATTCGATCCATATCTAGTAACCAACCCAAGTAACTGGGTCCGGCGTCCAAGAGGCGGGAGCCGAGAAGCTTTAACCGCGAGACTCTGTCCACAATCCACGGCTCTAGGATCGCGGCGCTCGCACGGGGGTTACTGGGGGTGGTTACTAGATATGGATCGAATTGGGTCGAGGGGTGGGGTGTGGGTTCGGGGGGGGGCTTGCGGCTCGGACCTTAGGCGGGTGATGGATGACCAGAGGTAGTGAATAGTGATTATGTTTGGACCTGCTGCGGGTGAATGTATCGTTTAACAACCGCATTTTTGCAACCAACGAATTGATCTGTTGCATTGTCTGAAACTCTCAGACACGCTTAGCCCAAGCCGCAAGGAAATACAGCGGAAGCTTGGGAGGTTATTATGAAAAAAATTGCAAATTATATCGTTGCCGGCGCCCTTTCGATTGCGATTGGAACAAGCGCCCATGCCGAAAATCTGGGGTTGGGCACGATGTCACAGGGCACGCTCAGTTTCACGACAGGCACGGTTCTGGCCAAGGTTCTTAACGAGAACACCGATCTTGAGGCGCGGGTACAACCCAATTCCGGAGAGTCCGTTTTGATACCATTGATCAATGCCGGTGACCTGGATTTCGGCATTGCAAATGTTCTTGAAGCGCAGCAGGCCTCCTCGGGAACGGGTGTGTTTGAGGGCAAGAAGCAGGATAATTTGCGGATTGCGGCAGTTCTGTTCCCGCTTCGCACCGCCTTCTTTGTACATGAAGACAGTGACATCAAAACGCTTGGCGATCTTAAAGGGAAGCGGGTCACTGTCGGATTCAGCGCGATGGGCACTGTGGATGCGATCGCAAAGGCGTTGCTTCACGCTGGCGGTGTGGAACCAGCCGACATCAAGCCGGTGATGGTGCCAAACGTGGTTGTTGGCGCTGAACAATTCCTTAACGGACGGGCTGACGCCTTCTTTTTTGCCGTGGGTGCGGCCAAGGTTGCCGAAGTAAACGCGGCGCAACCCGTCCGTGTGCTGGCCATGCCGGATGATGAAGCCAGCATCGCGCGGTTGAAGTCGCAGTTTCCTGACGGCTACGGTGTCACTGTACCGCCCCTGCCAAATTTTGCGGGTGTGAGCGCACCGACAACAGTGCTTGGTTATGACAATACATTGCTGACCGGAACCCATGTGTCCGATGACGCGATCAAAAAAGTACTGGACGGAATCGCCAACAACAAGGACGCACTGGCATCCGCCTTCCCGCTCTATCGCGGTCTGAATCCGGACAAAATGTACAAGGAAAATATCGCCACCGCCTTTCACAAGGCGACGGTCGCCTGGGCGGCATCGCGGTAGCAGATGACACCATGTGCCACCCGACACGGCTGTAGGGTGGCACAGTACCGATTCAGCAAAAATGAAACTTCAAAGGGTCATGCACTGGTCCACGCTTGCATTGCAGGTCCATTTGGCTGTGGTCACATTCGGATGGCTGGCCGATCTTCCAGCGCGTAACGGCTATTACTTCTACCCTGAGCAGTTTCTTGCGCTTGCGGCGGGCTATTCGATTACGCTGACCCTGCTCGTGACGACGCCGCGGACACCTGTATGGGCCTGGGTCAATACAGGACTGGCGGCACTCTGTTACCTCATGTTCACCTATGTGGCGGTTCATTATCCGCGGCTGCAACTTGATCTCGCAATGGCGCCGCCATCAGCAGTGGCGCTCGGCTTGGTCATGATCGTTGGGGTCATCGAAGCCACACGTCGGCGCACCGGCATATTTCTGCCAGCCCTTATTCTGTTTATGGCGGGTCTGGTTTTCCTGACCCCTCATCTACCCGACGCTTACAGCACTCGGCCAGTTGCGGCGTCGCGGCTTGCCGTCTATCTCGCACTCGACACGAACGCGCTGTTTTCCAAGATACTCTATATTGCCGCGGTTGTGGTGGCGCCCTTCATCCTGTTTGGCGCCATGCTGAACGCCCTTGGCGGCAGTCTGTTGTTCTCGCATCTGGCGAGCCGCCTGGTTGGCCGGTTCCGTGGCGGCGCCGCCAAGATCTCCGTAGTGGGTTCAGCTGCGTTTGGCATGGTATCAGGAAGCGCGGTTGCGAATGTCGCCGCGGTCGGTGCGGTATCGATACCAATGATGCGGCGTGCGGGCTACCGCGCACCAACCGCTGCCGCGATTGAGGCGATATCCTCAACTGGCGGGCAGCTCATGCCACCGATCATGGGGGCTTCGGCGTTCTTGATGTCTGAGCTCCTGGAGATCGCCTATGTGGATATTGCGATCGCCGCCATCCTGCCGGCTGCCCTGTTCTATTTTGCGTTGTTCCTGGCGGTGGATTTTGAAGCCCGCAAATTCACTGCCCCATCCGCTGTGACTGCGGCCGGTCGTTGTCGCGAGACTGACCAGAATGACGTCGAGCCTGCTGGTCACCCTGTTGACCAAAACCGCATAAATCCGTGGGAATTCCGGTTCATAATTCCGGTCGGGATATTGATATATTTTCTGTTCGTCGAGCGGCGGACGCCAGAATTTTCTGGCCTGATGGCACTGCTGGGCCTGTTTGTGGTCAGTTTCATCACCCCCAACTTGCGACCAGGCGCTACAGCCAGGATGTTGGCAAGAAAGCTTCTCGAAGCCATGCAGGGGTTGGCTGACATCATTGTTCTTGCCGCTGCTGCAGGGTTCGTCATCGGCGTGCTTAACGTCTCCGGCCTGTCTTTCGTGATAACGCTGCAGATCCTCGCTGCTAGCGGTGGAATGATCTTTGTAATGCTCCTTTTGACCGCGCTGCTCAGCATACTACTCGGCATGGGGATGCCAACGGTTGGCGTGTACATATTGTTGGCGACCCTAATCGCTCCATCGTTGGTCGAACTCGGAATAGAGCCGCTAGCGGCACATATGTTTGTCCTTTACTTCGGCATCCTTTCGATGATCACTCCGCCAGTAGCGATCGCCAGCTTTGCAGCCGCGAACATTGCCGGCACCTCACCCTGGAAAACAGCATTCTCATCGCTCCGGATTGGCATCGGCATTTATGTCATTCCTTTTATCTTCGTGCTGAATCCTGAAATGCTGACGTTTCAAGACACTTCCAACCTTTGGGTGGTATTGCCATCCACCGCGATACTAATAGTACTTCTCACAGCTTTCTCGATCGGTGCATTTACTGGCCCAATGACAGTCACTGCCCGTGCCACCATCCTGGCAGTGGCTCTGGCATTGCTGGCCAGTCTGCTGACTTTTGGTGGCAGCACTGTGACGCTATGGGTGGCTTCCCTTGGCGGTGCGGCCCTCCTCTGGGTGAGCCTGCGAAAGCCATGAAGACTGATAACAAGATTGTGGAATGATTCACGATTATAGTTTTGGCGATCGAACTGATCCGCCGAAACTTTCTAGAACCACGCCTCCTGATATACCCATAGGTATATATAGATATTTATTAATAAGAATAATTAGATAGGTACGGTTTCGCCGAATGCGCGAATGGAGTTACGCTGGTTCCGCGAATGGTGTTGAAGCAGCAACAAGGCGAGCCGGGAATGTCATCGACAAATTTCAAGTGCATACCACTTTTGAACCTGTTGCGTTTTCAGGGTGGCGAGCTTGAAGAGCGCGTATTCGATGCCAAGTTCCAGGACTTCATGGCGGCGGCTAAAAGTGACCTGGAGAAGGCACAGACCAAAAAAGCCAAAGCACTGATTTATCATGCCACGCTAAGTGCCCAGCTATCCTTCTGGATGCCCAACAAGGTCGTTGCACCTACATCGAGTTCAAGCGCCTATGACAGGAAGCTATCCCGCCAGTGCTTTTCAAGCAGCCCACCAGCGATCAACTCGCGTTCCATCTGGCGAAGCTCCTTACGGATCTCCCGTCCCTTGGCAGCATTCTCACGCCGCTTCTCTAGCTTATCCTTGGTGAACTTCCCATGACGAAGGTTCGCCGCCGAGATCCGCGCTCGACCCTCTTCGGTCTTCGCGCCAGTGCTGACCCCGCCATGTAGTCGGCAGCGGTCATTCTTCTTGTTGGCAGGACACTGACACGCGATGCCCCGGCGTGTCTTCGCACCACATCGCTGCCCAGGCCAGTCAGGCCCAAAACGCCACTCGATACCGATGGTCACATTGTCTTTTATCAGCATGAACAACACTCCACTTATGAGGTGTTATTATACCGCAAATTAAGTGGCGCTTCGAGGCGGGTGGAACTTGGTTGCAGAGGAAAGTCCCGAGGTTCATGAGATGGACCTCGAAAAGTGCGTGGAAAATGATTGATAGTTGTTGGGAGCAGGATTTGAAGCTGGGGCCATAGCCTCAACAAAATCGTACTTCACTTCACCAAACTGAAGTTATGTTAGATCAGGCGTCCAGGTCTGCCACTTTGCCGAACCACCACGATGTCTGTTGTTGCCGCAGTTGATAGAGCCTTGATGCGCGATCGGTATCGACCATCCTCCAGGTTAACACCGTTCCCTTCTTTACATTAGTGAGCAAAGCCCTGCCTGTTGCTATGTAATAGGGCACCGGCGTGTCTGCCTGATCGCATTCGGCAGGTATCAGTTCCGGCTCCAGGCCGGCGACCGCGTGATGATGCGGATCGGTGATCTGAAGAAGCTCACCCTTTTTGAAATCGCGTGTGGTTCTGGCAACCAGATCTATGTTTGGTTCAGGGGCCATCGCTCCGGTAGGTAGCTTCAGCAACGCGGCACTCAAAATCGACATGGGTGCTTCGACACCAAGGGTATGCTGGCCAATGAAAAGCATGGCCGTCTTGGTGTTGCGCGCCACGACGTGCCCTTTGCCACGCAACAGATCCCATGTCTTTGGATTGTCACAGCGCACTATCACAAAAACGCCACCGGCAAAGCTGATCTCGTCGGCACGTCTAAGACAATTAAACACATCAATGACCCCGGTGTTTGCCAGCAATCCACCATCGTTCTGGAGTTGAAAGGCGTCGGCCAGTTCCACCGGCCGCAGCAGGGGTGCGTGAAGGGCAGCCTTGTCTGGGGTCAAGCCGGTGCCATTGGCCACTACGCCAAGCTCACAAAAATCGGCAACGGTACGTGTCGGGAATTGTGCCTCTGCAACGACAGCATTCCGACGAGCAACATGATTTCGCCAGTCACCGTCGAGACAATGCAATAGCTCAAGCATCCCTGAATTCTGATGCCTGTTGTCCAACCAACAGAGCGTGTCATCCTCTTCAAGGACGAAATCATATTCACTGGATTTTCCGGCCGCCAGCACTTCAAGGCCAAGGGTCTCCGCCCAGCTTTTCAACCCGATCAGCAGGCTTGGCTGATCACCATCAACCTCCGTGTAGACAACTCCTTTCTGTTTTGCCATCCGGCTCAGGATCGGGCCTATGACGATGCCCGCTTCCTTTGACGCCATAACGACGTGGCACCCTTTGCCAATGGCCCATTCCGCTATGGTGGCGGCGGCCTCTGGGTGACCCGTGGCTTCGACGAGTACATCGAAGTCAGGAATGCCCTCATCCATAATATCCGTCACCATCATCGGCATGGACGCCATGCCACTGTCCATGACAGCATCTCGCATGCGCTGCTCGTCTTTATCGCAGACCACGGTGATGTTGATTCTGTCGATGTTCTGAGCCTGATCAAGCAGCGTCGCGCCAAAATCGCCAACCCCGACCACCGCCACGCGGATCTGCGGCAAATTTTCATTCTTAAAAAGACCGTGATAATTCATCGGAACAAACCCTATCAACGCATTCTCATTAGCATGCCAGTCGTCTCATGAAAGCTCAGCCATGCCTGCTTTTCAAGTCCACGATCCACGGCTCAAGGTCCGTGGACCACGGACCTTTTTGCTTGGGCCTTGGCCCTCGGACCATGGTCCAAGGCTGTTATCCAGACTGTTATCCAAAATAGGGCGTTGGCTGACAGGTGCTGATCGGCTAAGATACTGAATAAATTTAAAGTCCGGTCTTAAATGGCCCCTGAGTAGGGCGTCGAACCCTCTCAGCGGGCACCATAAGTTCCGTGGTTCGTGGTTCAAGGTCCTGATTTTCAAGCATCGTGGTTGCCTGTCCACGGTGCACGAACCACGATCCTTTCCTGCAATGAATTGAATTCAGCACCATCAAGACTACCAACCCACAACCTTCCCAAAGCCAAGGCACCACTAATTCGGCACCGTATGCGACAAGGCATGATCCGCCCCCCTTGGATCAGATGCTTTGGGGCTTGGCAAGCAGTCCCAGTAAACCAGATCAAAGGTGGGAATCCAGTGCTTCAAGCGAGAAAATGTATTCCTAACGGTCCCAAAAATAACGCAAGGGATTTGCCCAATCTGGATGCAGGCCAGAGGATTGCTGCTATGGCTGGACGCGCAGTGGCTGTTGCTTGTCACTGCATATAGATGTCGCTAACGTTATTGCAGAAGGTTTAGAAACAGGAGACGTTAACCATGCTCAAATTCTTACGTTTTTCATTGCCAGTCGCGCTGGGGATCTGCATTTCCGCGGCGGCGGTGCAAGCAGCAGATTGGAAATTCAATAACGGCCTGCCGGAAGGCAGAGGTGAATCCAAGCAGCTTGAAACCTTTGCAGCCGAAGTTGCCGAGCTGTCAGGTGGCAGTCTGAACATCGACGTCTTTCACGGTGGCTCACTCAATCTGAAAGACAATGATGTGGCACGCTGGCTGCCTCGCGGCGCCGCAGAAATGGGGCTTGTCTGGGCGAATTATCTGGGCCGCGATGTGCCTGCTCTTAACGCTGTGATGGTTCAGGGGTCCGTTGGCAGTCCGGAAGAGTTGATCACGGCGCTGCCTGAAATTCAGGAAATCTATAAAGAAGTGCTGGCTGAATGGGGCATCGTCCCGACCGGCTTTATGGCGCTACCTTTGCTCAAAGCGTCTATCTTCTGTCGTGAAAAGCCTGTGCGGACACTGGATGATCTGAGAACAAGAAAGCTTCGTGTTTGGAGCAACGATCAGGTCGAGACTTTCACCAAACTTGGTGTTTCAGCGCAGATCGTCGGCCAAAATGATTTGTATGTGGCGCTGCAGACCGGTGTTGTCGACTGCGCTGTCTATCCGGCTTTGTTTGCGCACACCATCTCGCTTCAGGAAGTGACAAAATACGCGTCCTATCTGTATCCGGTTGCCGGGGTCCCCTATGTGCTTGGTGCGTCTGAAAGTGCCTGGAATGGCCTGACCGATGCAGAACGCACGGCTGTGAGTACCGCAGCTGCGAATGTCTGGAAACGCACGAATGAATATTCCAAGGCGGAAGAGAACGAGCAGGCCGCGCGGGCTAAATTAACCGCTCAAGGCATTGAATTTCTGGATGCCTTCTCTGACGATGATCGTTCGGCCTTTCTGAATGCGGCATCTTCAACATGGCAGGAATTGGCAGCTGAGGCAGGTGGCAAGGCACCTGAATACCGCCAGCGGATCCTAAATGTCCTTGGACGCTAAGCTTGGCGAATAAAAACAACGCTGCTCGACAGGTTCCAAGCGTGAAAATCTACGAAAAGTGGCTTGAGTCACTTTTCGTGGCCATGGGTGTGTTGGCAGCGATCGCTGGCGTGATGATTGTAGGATTGATCGGCGCAAGCGTCACAATGCGGTATCTTGCCTACACGCCCTTTCGGTTCACCGAAGAGCTTGTTGGCCTCTTGATGACTGCAGCTTTTTTCCTCGCGCTGCCACTGATCACACTTCGTGCCAAGCATGTGCGTGTGCTCATGCTTTTGACCTACCTGCCCGAACGTACAAAGCGACCGGTGAACATCATGGCCGGCCTGTTTGGCCTGGCGTTCTGTCTGTGGTTCTTTGCGTTGTGCCTGCCCTGGTTTGAATTTGCCTTCGACCGGGAGATCAAGACTGAGGTTGGACGACTTCTGATGTATCCGTGGATGGCGTTGCTGCCAATATCAATGCTTTTAAGCGGCCTCGCATTTGTCTTGCGCGGCCTCTCTGTCGACGATAGGACAAGCTGATGGGCACGTTCTGGGGTGTCCTGATCGGGGGTCTGGTGGTTCTGGCAGGATCCGGCGTGGCGCTTGGCGCGGCTCTTGGATTGACCGGATTGCTCATTCTGCAGTTTCTGGCGAATGGAGCGACTTTCGTCGCTATTGATGCAGTATGGAACATACTGAATTCCTTCACATTAAGCGCCATTCCTCTGTTTATCATGCTTGGCGAGATCATGTTGCGCAGCGGCATCAGTGAAAAGATCTACGCTGCGTTATCGCCTGTTTTTCAACGCGTTCCCGGTGGACTTTTGCATACCAACATAGCCGTATGCACATTATTTGGCGCGGTGAGCGGATCCAGCCTGTCTACGGCAGCCGCGGTCGGGTCGGTGGCGTATCCCGAAATGACGACACGCGGTTATGACCGTAAAATGGTGGTTGGCTCACTTGCTGGTGGCGGCACGTTGGGGCTGTTGATTCCGCCCAGTCTTTCCCTTTTGATTTATGGCGCTTTAACCGAAACCTCAATCGGCCGCCTTTTCCTGGCCGGGCTTCTGCCGGGGCTGCTCTTTGCATTGATGTTCATGGGGTACATCTACTTTCGGTGCCGGACAAAGCCTGAACTCGTTCCAGATGCTAGCCTCAGGGTAGGTGCCAGCGTTATCCTGATCAAAATACTGACACTGTGGCCTTTCCTCTTTCTTGTCCTGGCTATCATGGGAAGTATTGCGTTTGGGATCGCCACGCCGACCGAGGCTGCTGGCATTGGTGTCATCGCCACCATACTCATTGGTAAATTATGGGGTTCGCTGACGCTAAAAAAGCTGCTTGAGAGTTTTTACGCCGCGATCCTGCTGTATGGCTCAATTGCCTTTGTGGTCATCGGCGCGACGATTCTGGCGCAATCGGTCAGTCTTCTCGGCGTTCCACAGGCAATTTTGGAAGCGGTCCAGACGGCAAATTATGGCGCCTTCACTGTTCTTGCCCTCGTGGTACTCATTTACTTGGTGTTGGGATGTTTCTTCGACGGGTTGTCGCTAATGATCATGACGCTGCCGATTGTGGTGCCATTGATGGTCGGCCTTGGCTATGACGCCATTTGGCTTGGCGTTATCATCACGGTGTTGATTGAGATTGGCCAGGTAACCCCCCCGGTGGGGTTGAACCTTTCTGTCCTTGTTTCAGTCACAAAGGAGAGAGCATCACTGGGCGAGGTTGCCGTGGCTGCCATGCCTTACTGGTTAATCCTGCTGAGCGGTATTGCGATTTTAACCGCCGCGCCAGAGATCGCTCTGTTTCTGCCACAGGCCCTTATGTGACGATATCGCCTAGATTTCGATGAGGTCGAGAGGCAGGCTGTTCATCATCTCGTGACCGGTTTCTGTAATCAAAACCTGGTTTTCGATGATAAGGCCTCCCACCCCTGTAATATACCAAGGGCACTCAAAGGCCATCACCATCCCCGGCTCAAGGATCGTGGTAGCATCGGCAGAGATGAAAGGCCATTCCTCGCTGCCAAGACCAGCACCAAGGCCATGCCCGAAATGCCCTCGCGTGTAATCAGAAAACCCTGCCGCCCTGATGGCCTCCTGAGTCACAACATGCACCTCCGCCAAGGCTATGCCTGGAGCCAACAACGCTGATCCGGCGATGAACCCTTTCATCAATGCATCATGTATGCGGGCGTGCAAATCTTCGGGAGGGCCGAGCACATAGGTTCTTCCGGTGTCAGACGTGTATCCGTTCACCAGGCACCCGACATCAACCTTGATCAGGTCCCCTGCCTGTGCCGATGCATTCCCGCTCCATGGGTCTGGACCTACAGAAATATACTCCCATGCGCCCGACAAAGCGGCATGATCTGGATGTCGGGCAATAGCTGCATTCCATGTGCCTGCCAATTGTTGCCGGGTTACTGCGGGAGCAATCGCCCCCTGCACTGCCCGAATTCCGCTTTCGGCTATTTCCACAGCCTTTCGCAAATTTTCAATCTCGCCAGCCGATTTGACCATCTTGAGTTTTGCCAGCACTTCACTTGCGTCGATCAGTTCCACATCGCCAAGCGTGTGTTTCATGACGGGAAAATCACTTACCGACACCGCGGATGCTTCGAACCCGATCTTTGCACCGTCAAGGCCGCCCTCGGCCAGAGCATCTGCCAAATGTTGATAGCAAACTGACGGGTCAAATGTGGTCGGTCGGGCAAATTCGTGGGCGCGACCGGCCTCCTGCCACGCAGATGCTATGATATCTTCGGGATCCCAACTGGGATCGAATTCATGAAGGTCGGTGGTTTCCACCCAAATTGGGCTTTCCCGAACGTCTTTGATGTGGCTGGCCTTTTTGAAATTCCGGGCAAACAAATCGCTGACAATGGCGGTTTCGGGAATATTGGGGGCGGCAGGCACCAAAACAGCGACAGCACCTGTCCGACGCCACATCGTCGCCACCCCGGACGAAGCGCCAGTCGCATATATAAAGCTTTCCGGTGAAAGCAGGATCAGACCATCAATGCCGGCCTGAGACATCAACTGGGAAGCGCGCTGTCGATCAAGATGTGCCATTGCGATTCAATTCCATTGTTTAGGATCCATGTGCCAAACATCACACCAAACATCCGCCGATCAGTCATGCACGTTTTGTGGCTTATACATGATGTTGGATGCTGGCTTCTTGTCCTTGGGCCTACATGGTCCGATCCACAAGAATATGAAAAATAAATTTGTTGATTTACTTTCATATTTAGAAAAAATTAATCAAATTATCGTTGTAATTAAGTAAAATATCCTCAATGCAAAGAAAGGAGACAGTGCCAGTGCTTACCAAGATATTTCTGGATCATCCGAAACAGGTGAATGAAACATATTTTGAGCATGGTCATTTTGCCCTGACCTTTGCAGCGAAACTTTTTCTGGCAGCGGGGGCGGCCACAATACATGCTGCGATACCGGCAATGTTCGAGAAGACAGCCAGTGGGATCGTTGCGGAGCTGTATAAAAGAACTCATAATCGAGGCTGACGCGGTCTTCATCTGTAGAAAATTCTAATGTAACCTCCCGGTTGCCCCAGTTCGCCACTAGCCTGGGTTATCAAAAGGCAGAGAGACATGGACAAGGATCTATTTCGCAACACCCTTGCTACGAATGCGCTGTCAACTGGCAGGCCAAACAGATCAAAAAAGCCAAATCGTTTCGGCATTGTGTTTCTTCTGATTGTCTTTGCTTCCATCTCTTACATTTTGGCACGAGGGTGGTTTGGAGCTTAAAGGCACACGCCATCTCGTTCTTGCATGGGTGCCGATCATCCTAGCGGCCATGATAATCGGCGGAATTGCCGCCATAGCTGCAAACACAATACTGAGACAGTTAGGGCTGGATATTCCCTACATCGCTGAATTTATCGGCAGCCTGGCCGGTGCACTTGCTATGGTTTTTGTGTTGAAAAAACATCACATTCCAGTGAAGGGTTTGCCGGATTAGGAACGGCTAGTGGTTGCTGACAATTGCTCTCATCCATCTGGCTTTAACCTCGAGACCGTAGCCACTTCCATATATCTTGGCCCACTCCTTCGGTGGCCCAACCACTGACCGGCTCCTATTCTGCTGATTTAAGGTGTCTCTCCCAAACCTCCATCAGTTCTCTTCTTTGCTCGAGGAAGTCTGTGCGGTTGTAGGCGCGTTCTGTAAGCGATCCAGTTTGATGTGCGATGATTGTCTCAGCCACTTCGCGGCTTGCCTGCTGGCTTTCTGTCAGCCACACACGCAGCGTTGAACGAAAGCCATGCGGTCTTGCCTCAAGCCCTCTCCGTTCCATGAGCCGCGCCATTGAGGCATCGGATATGACCCCGCGTTTTACACCAGGGAATATGTGACCATCTCGCTGCTGCTGACTGGCAAGTTCGATGACGTGAAGGGCTTCGGGTGTAAGGGGTACCCGGAAGTCCGAGGTTTTGCCTTTGCGGCCCTTCATTTTCTCTCCGGGGACTGTCCAGATGTCCCCATCGATCTCATCGAGATGGGCATACCTCACCGGATGACTGCGAAGACCGGTCAACATGAGCAATCGCAGAGCCAGCTGCGGCAAGGACCTGTCGCATAGTGATTGATAGAAGGCTGGCGCCTCTTGCCATGGCATTGATGGAATGTGCTTTACCACATGTCTTGTCTTACCCAAGAGCAGCTTTGTCTTCTCGGCAAGGCCGATGTCCACATCCAGGCCCAGAGCTGCGGCATGCCTTATGACGAGGTTTGTTCTGTTAAGAGCCTTGCGCGCTGTATCCGCTTTCTCATGCCATAGCGGACCAATGCAATCACGGAGATCTCGCGGCGTTATCTCTTCTACAGGCACTGATCCGAGTTTAGGCAGGACATGCAGTGCCAGCGGCGTAAACCAGCGACCATTCTTGCCATCACCCTTCAACTCCGATTTCTGGGCCTCGAAGGCTTCATGAGCCAGATGCTCAAACGTGTTGGCTGACTGCAGGGCTTCGCGCTTCAGTCTTCGGCGCTCCTTAATGGGATCAATGCCAGCAGCAAGCTGTGATCTTGCCGTCGCTGCCAGCCCACGAGCCTGCTTCAAGCTTACACGGGGGAACCCGCCGAGCCCCATCTCACAGCGCTTACCATATCGGTCAAAACGCAGGAACCATTGTGCACCGCCATCGGCGCGTTTATGGAACCACAAGCCAGCACCATCACAATGCTTGCCTGGTTTTGCAGATTTAATGAATGCCGCAGAGAGGCGATCACGGGGCGCCAATTCTATCCACCTAATTATCCACCTTTTAATCTGAGATCTTGTGACATCCAGTGAAACGTTCTGAGACACAAAACCTCATCAACACATTGTTTAATAGTAAATAAAATAAACCAATGAAACCTCACGCAACACACTGAAACATCTGTTCAGTGCCGCCCCCGGGCACCACCTTTCCCCACGATACTTTCGTCAACTCAAGTCACCCTTGAGCAATATCAGTAGCTTAGGTTTGGCCGGTCTCAAGTCAACAGGCACATTTGTTATACAGGGTGTTACAAACAGGTGACTGACCGACGTCCACCCTGGTTGGATCCCATGAACGACAAACACCACCCTTTGGGTTCGACGGGCAGCGGTTTCAAAAAAGCAGGTTGAATAGGACGTTTGTAGATGTGCCGGAGGAGCCTCACCGTTCAGTCTTGGTATTCGTCTGATACAAATTCGTGGACGACAACTCCGCGAGACCCAACCACTTTGGTTGTCAAACCCTCGACAGCAGGAAGATAATGCTCTTTTAGAAGAGCCTGACAGGAAACGTAGGCGTCTTGGTCACGGTACTCAAAGATTATACCAACCCGATATGATTGCTCTGTGTTCCAAATCTGCGTAACAACCCGACGGAGCATACCTGCGTCTGTGAAAAGTTTAATTACCTCTGGTGAAAAGGCTTTCTCTTGGCGCAGAAGGTAAAGTTCCAACTGTTCCTTTGTAGCGAAGTCACGTGTGGAATAGTTTATCATTGAGGTGTTTGTCATCTAATCGCTCATCCTTTAGAAGAATTTGTTTTCCATGGAACTCTGCACTCCATGTTTAGGAATAATCGTCCATCACTTCACCGCGATGAGGCGTTACGGTAACACCTTCGAACAGGTGTCCGTATTTCTCTGAAAAATCCGCAGTGGTTTCTTGCCAAACCTTATCGCAAGCCTCGTAGGCTTCCATATCGCGATACTCCAGCCAGTTACCAATAATGAACCTGCCCTCCGGCAGGAACAGGCGGCTGGAATGGAACCTGGTCATGCCCAAGGGCCGCAATTTGTCCGCAAGTTTGCTCATTTCCTGCTGGAACGCCTCTCGGGCCTGTAGCATGGAAGCTTCATCGGGGTATTCGACGGTCGTAAAGCTGATTATCTCACCGGACATCATTCGCCTCCTGTGTGCGTTATGTTTGTATCGCCTTTAAGCGTCGATCATTAGTCGCCGAAATCAAGCTCGGGGCTGGTGATGCCTTTCTGCGCCTCGACACGGCCCTCGAACCGTTCAGCGATCTGCTGCTGGAATGCCTTCAGGTGCGGAAATGCGAACTCCAGATGTTCTTGATTGTCGAACCAGATGATTGTCATGCCGCGATCCGGTGCGATATGGAAGTTCCGCATCCGGATGACGCCCTCGGGCATTGGCGGCATGTTGTCGTTGACCCAGTCATGGGCTGATCCCATGAGTAGGGGGTTGAGGTAACGGATCGAGAGAATTGCGCAGAATTCTGTGCCCTGTGACATGAGGGTTCCTTATCTATCAAACGAATAACGCGAAAGATCCTAGCAGGAATAGGCGGCGTGACCATTCAAAAGCGGAAATCTTCGACCACTGACCGGAGGCTTGCAGATGTTGAAGCGTGACAAAGTTTGGTTGCCCGGCAATTCGTCTATCTCGATCCAGGCAACCTGAGCCATGATTTCCGGTAGCCGCTGATGATCCAGTTCAACGGGGTAAATTTGATCAGCAGGTAATAGACAATCACACTGATGATGAAGGTTGCGCATACCGTGCCCAACACGACCATTGTCTGGCCTGCCCCTTGGCCGATCAGGATTGCGCTGATTACCATCGCTGGCAGCAGGTGAACCAGATAGACCGGATAGGACAGTTCAACCAGCCACTTCACCGGTGTAACGCTTTTCTTGATGAGGGTGTGGGTGACACCAATCAGCGTTTACCCAAGGACCAGATTGCACTCCAGATCGATCAGTTTCATCGTTTGGCCACTATTTCCTTGAGGAATAGCGTCGCATACGTTGCCCTGATGCCAGATGTAGCGTGATAGCGATCCAGAAGAATAGTCCGGCAAGCAGATATTCATGCGGCGGCACTTCAGCTTTAAGGAACACAAAGGTACCAACGATGGACAGCATGAAAAGGTATGTCTTCAGAAAATGGACGGGATAAACCTCTCGGCTGCCAAAAATCAGATGCATGAACCCATAGAATACGAAGGTCGCTATCATTGCGAGGCGGACACTTTGCCAACGATGGTAGGGAATCTCTTGGCTCTCAGAGACCCTGAACGGAAAGTAAATGGTGATGCCAAGAAACGTGGCGACTATGGTGTAGAGTCCCCACAGCGCCAGTAGTCCGATGAGAATATTTGCAAACCAACGTCCATACATGGGACCACGCTAGGGGCTGGAAAAGCTGCACGTCAACTGTGGTAAATGACGCAGCTTCCAACAAGGCCCGGCCCACCCATCCCGGTCCACTCATCCCGGCCAGCCATCAAAATGTCGCTTACATCCTGCTCGGCAGGTACAGAGCGATGTCCGGAAATGCAACAAGAAGACCAAGACAGACGGCCATTGCGAACCAGAATGGCAACACCCCTCTGAAGATGGTCGCCATCGGCACGCCTTGCGCAACGCCCTTGACGACAAACACATTGACACCGACAGGGGGGGTGATCAGTCCCATTTCGATGACGATCACACAGATAACGCCGAACCATATGGGATCAAATCCAAGCCCCGATATGATTGGAAACACGACCGGAAGCGTAACCACCAGCATCGCCAGCCCATCAAAGAACATGCCCAGAATTATGTAGCCAAGCAGGATCAGGAAAAGCGTGCCGTAAGGTCCAAGACCAAGCGCCTTCAACTCCAGCGCCAGCGTTTCGGGGATATGGGTCAAAGCAAGGAACGGACCAAATACGTGCGCGCCGATGATGATCAGATAGAGCATGGCTGTCATGGTTACGGTTTGCAGCAGAATGCCCGGCACCTGCCCAAAACTGACCGCCCGCGTGCCAAGCGCCAGCACTGTGACCAAGGAGGCCCCCACGCCCGCCGCCTCCACCGGGGTGAACACGCCAAGATAGATGCCGCCAATCGAAGTCAAAATCACCCCGATCAGGGGCAGCGAATGCAAGGTCGAGACAAGTTTGTCACGCAGTGTGGTCGACGGTCCGACCGGCCCTTCGGCCGGTTTCATCGAGGTGACAATGGCGATGGTCGCAACGAACAGCAGTGACAGCAGAATGCCTGGCAGGATACCGGCAATGAACAGGCGGCCAATGCTTTCCTCGGTCAGGATGGCATACAGGACAAACCCGGTTGACGGGGGAATCAGGATGCCCAGCGTGCCGCCTGCCGCCACCGACCCTGTCGCCAGCCCGTCGCCATATCCGAACCGTTTCATTTGGGGCAGTGCCACCTTGCCGATGGTCACCGCGGTGGCAACCGACGAGCCGGACACCGCCGCAAAGGCGGCGCAGCCGACCACGGTCGCCGAGGCAAGACCGCCTCGCAACCGGCCGATCCAGGCATAGGCAGCCTCATAGAGCTTCTGGGAATATCCGGCGGCCCCCGCCATGTTTCCCATCAGGACAAAAAGCGGAATGATCGACAGGCTGTAGGCGGTAATTGACGAATAGGTTTCAGATGACAGGGTTGCCACCGCAACGCGCTGGCCATCAATCACCCAGATACCGCCAAATCCGACAGCCAGCAGCGCCATGCCAACAGGCATTCGCGCGACCAACAGGAAGAACAGTGCCAGAATTCCAAGAAAACCAATGAGAGTTTCACTCATAATCTCTGACCCCCGAAACCAGCTGAAAAACCAGCTGAGTGACAAGGACGATAGCGTAGCCGCCCATCCCGATGGTGATGGCGCCATAGGCGATCCATACCGGAATTTCGATCATATTGGTGACGTCGCCATATTCATGCGCATCAAGCGCCTTGTCCAAGGTCTTTTCAATCAACAGAAACAGAATATATGCCCCCACCGAACGCGCCATCATATCACCAAGGAAGCGCCCCCAGGCACCAATCCGACGGTCAAAGATGTCCACACGTATGTGCGCGCCGGTTGCGGTGGCATAAGGCATCGCCATCATCACCACCAGAGACATGCCGATCTGAACGAGTTCCGCGTCACCAAGCACGGGGTCGTTCAGCACATAACGGCAAAATACCGCATAGCTGACCAGGCACATGATCACAAACAGCACCGCGCCGCTGACAGCGGCGAGTGCTTTGAGAAGGCGCCCGGTGACGTCCCGGGCGCCCTGTTTTGTCAAGAGATCTCTCAAGATCAGTTCTTGAGTGCGTCAGCCCATTGCTGAGCCTTGATGCCGTCTGCTTCAAGCTCTGCAATCAGGGCAGCGGCAAGCTGCGAGGAGGCGGCATCAAACTCGGCTGCCCGCTCCGGTGAAAGGTTGATCACCTCGCCACCTTCGGCTTCCCACTTTTCCAGCGCCTTCACGCCGGAGGTCGACATCGTGATGTGACCACCCTGTGACATCTCGGCACCGGTCATCGCCGCCAGTTTGGCCTGGGTATCGGCATCAAGCCCTTCCCAGCTGTCGCGGTTCATCACGAGCATGAACAGAGAGTTCGACCCATCCATGCCGGTGGTGACATATTTCACGACCTCGCCAAGCTTGAAGCTTGTCAGAACGGAGGTGTCCACAAGCACACCGTCGACAACACCCGTCTCCAGCGACTGGTAGACCTGGGTGATTGGCATGGACACGGCAGTTGCACCCCAGGCTTCAATCACACGGCCGGTGTTCTTCGACGGAACCCTGATCTTGAGCCCGGCAAGATCGGACATCTTTTCGATTTTCTTGTCGGCCATCAGAAGTTTGGCCGGCTCTGCGGACCAGAGTCCAAGAAGCTTTGTCCTGCGGAATTCATCACCGATCACATCGATGTTGTTCCACATCTTCTTGGTGATGTCCTTGTTGCCCGGCACCACACCAGGCAGTTCGACAAGCAATGTCTTCTTGAACTGCGAGGCTGTATAGCCAGGCAACGCATAAACAATATCCGCCACGCCATCGAGCGCACGGTCATATTGTTTCACCGGACCTGCACCCAACTCACCGGCCGGGTACACACGAATTGTTGTTTCACCACCTGTCGCCGCAGCGATCTTTTCCGCAAGTGGCAGGAACATTTCATTGTGCAGGTGATATTTCGTTGATGAGAAATGCGCCAGCTTCAGCTCGTTCGCCGAAGCACTGGCAGCGATCAACAGCCCGGCACAGAATAGACCGATTGACTTGAGTTTCTTCATTCGAATTTCCTCCTGTTTTTTTATGTTTGGTGGAGTTTAGAGGCTAAGCCTGCCCAGGTCCCACCAAACCTGTCTATTCAGATTTCGTCCGCCAGCTTTCCGCATAGTTTTCTCTGGCTTCAGCAGCATATGGCGTCGGTGACACCCGCACACGGATCTCTGTCTGCCTGTGGGTCTCGGTCGACGTCTTGCCGCTGTCATCCGGTTCCCCCCATACCAGGCTCAGGACATCGCCAATATTGATGCTTTCATCAACGACCGCCAGCGACAGGAAGCACCTCTCGTTGAAGCTGTATCCGTTGAACATGTTCATCCCAACCATGTTGCCATCCTTCAGCACCATGTCAGCCGAGGATGAGGCGTAGTTCGGTTGCGGGAAATCTATCCATTTGTAGGGTGTCCCCTGTTCCAGTCCGCTGGCGATCACCTTCAGGACATCATCGCGGTTCCATTCCAGGGTCACACGTTTGCGGTTTGGCGCATCCTTCATGCGTTCCAATGCCGCCTTGCCGATGAAATCGTCCTTTTTCCAGCCGATATAGAAACCGTAGCCAAGCTCAAACGGGTTGACATAATAGTCCTCGATATTCTCGGAAACGAAGCTGCCCCCGATCGAGCCGACAGCTTCATAGCTGTCAGCGCCAAGCCAGTTGCGGTATTCCGCCATCATGCCGTCGCCGGTATAGATTCCCGGCAGTGGAGACGGTATCCATCCCGACTCCAGCGTGTTTGTCGAATAGGCACGACTTCCAACAGGAACCAGATTGGCTCCAACCGCTTTCGCGGCGTCCATGATTGCCGACCTGATATAATGCTTGTCCGCATAGGGGCCCCAGATTTCCAGACCTGGCGCGCCGGCCATTCCATGACGCAGTGCCTGCACCTTCTTTGACCCGATATTGATCCAGTCCACGTGGAAAAATTTGATGTCGGGAATTGGGCCGCCATTCATCTTCTCGAAAATCTGCGGCGCGTCCGGTCCCTGAATCTGGAAGCGGTAATGCCCCCTCATCACCCGTTCGCCATCCGGCCTGCTGTCAGAACGCGGGTCATAGGACAGACGGACATTCCAGTTTCCATATGCCGCCTGAAAGCGCAGCCAGTTGGCGGTCGGTGAGCGTCCCACCAGAATGAATTTATCTTCGCGTTCCCTGAAGATGATCATGTCGCCGATGACGTGACCGGCCGGGGTGACCGGCACGAAATGCTTTGCCCTGTTCAGACCAAAGTTCGAGAAATCATTGATCCCGGTATGGGCGAGAAACGCTTCAGCCTGGGGGCCCTCGACCGTCAGTTCATCCATGTGGTGGGTTTGATCGAAGAGGACCGCACTGTCACGCCAGGCGCGCTGCTCGTCCCGCCAGTTGCTGAATTCGGGTGCCACTACCGGATAGACATACATGCCTATCTTTGAGTTGCGCAGCATTTCAACCGGCGTCTTGAATTGGCTTATCGCGTTCGTCAGGCTCGACATCTTTTCTTCTCCTAGAAGTGTAATTCTAATTGTTCGTTACCAGAGAAATTCCGGGGATTTTCTCTCGCGAAAGGGTCTCGTCCGCCATCACCAGGGATAGATTTTCACGTGCCAGACGCGCATGTTCGCGGCACAGGAATTCAGCCCGCCCGCCCTCACGGGCCACAATGGCGTTGAATATCGCGCGATGCTGGCGTTGTGCGAATGTCAGCGATTTCCGAAAGGCCGGTTCATTATCCTGCCCTTCAAGAAAGGCACTTGGGGATGCCAATGGCAGTTTGCTGATACGTTCCAGCTCGCGCTCCAGGGTCATGCTGGAAGCGGCGCGTGAAATCCATGAATGGAAGGCTGCATTCAATTCGACATAGCGCTCGAAGTCCAGGTCGGAAGCGGTTTCAACGACCGCATCCAGAGACGCAAGCACCTCGCTGCATTCTTTGCGAATTTCATTCGAGATACCACGCTCCGCCGCCAGCCTGGCGGCCAAGCCTTCAGTGGTCCCGCGAAATTCTATCGCGTCATCAATGTCTTGGATTGTGTAGCTGCTGACCCGACACCGACCGGATTTCAGCCTCTCGACCAAGCCCTCTCTCTCCAGGGCTGCCAGCGCTTCACGAAGAGGTGTGCGTGAAACCGCCAGACGGTCCGCCAGAACCGGTTCCGGCAATTTCTCACCCGGGGAAAAGACACCCGTCAGAATCAGTGATCGCGCGCTGTTCAGCGCGCGCGCCGCCTGACTTTCGGGTCTTTCCTTAAACTTATCCACCGATCGATTCGTCTTTATACAGTTGCGGGCGGAATACTCGCTTCACCTGCGGCACTCACATCTGACCGTAGCAACTGTATACAATTTTTCAATATCTGTATTGCGTCAATATCGCACCCATACAGGCGTGACCCCGGTTTGACGCGCAGAAAGACGGTGCCCAGACATATAAGGTTGCCCTCCATGTCCGATCACAATGTATGCAATTGCGTCCGGCGCGGGCTGTTTCCATGGCCCTGCCTTGGAAAGGTTCAGTGCGTCGCCCGGCTGGCCATTCCCGATCTAGAGGATGACGGCCTCATCGAATGAACGGTCACCAAGGCCATTTTCAAAGATCCCGCGCTCGTCGATCCATCTTTGCGATTCTTCAAAAACCTCCTTCGAATATTCCTCAAAGACAAGCCGTTCACCTGGGCCAAAAAGCCGGGTGTCGATCTGGTCCCTGAACCTTTCGGGAAATTCTTCCCGATAGTAATGGGTGTAGAGTTCCGGCCGAAGATCGATATCGGACTGGGCCCGTTTCAGTGCGGCGAAATATTTCTCCACATCTTCCATCCGGGAGTCTTCGGCTACCATGGCCGCCATCATGAACGTCGTATCGACGACCTTTCTGAAGCCAAGCTGCTGCATGAAGTAATAGGGACCGCTGAACAGGCTGACCGCGGGAATGTTGCCGTCAATCATATGCTCCATCCGGCGGAAGAGCAGGCCATCGGAAAAGGACAGGTTGATGTCCTCGGGCTTCAGGAACGGCTCCAGAGCCTGGATCGTCGAATAATGGCTCCCCGATTGATAGCCAACCGAGATCGGCACATTTGCCAGATCTTCGGGTGTCCTGATGTCGGAGTCGGCGGGCACAAAGATACCGCAGGGCGAAACCGAATAGAGCCTGCCGTAAAGCTTTCCATGACCAGAGGCTGCCGCCACATTCACCGTCCAGTGACAGGCGCAGCTGACATCGCTGGTCCGTCCCTTTTCAAACGTCTGGTAGGCACCAACCCTGTCGCCGAGATCGTGAATGTGATTGGTTGCGGATTGCAGTTGGTCTTCAAGCACATAGACCAACCCCTCATCGTCAAAATATCCCTTTTCAACAGCCACCCACTCGTGAAGCCTCATGTGAGGCGCGATCACAAATTCTCCTGCCATTCTTCTCTCCCTGCTTCACGCCATTCGGCGCGTTCATTCTGGCGTCTTCTGACATTGGCATGAAGCCACTGACAAAAGGCTAGGCAAGAAGTGCAATTCAAGCAATTCATGTGATTTTATTTATTATATTAAAAAATTTAATATAATGCCTGCATGTCATCAAACACAAATTCCGGGAAGAGCGGATGAAGAGCGGAAATTTCATGGATTTGGATGGTCATACACTGCGCACGTTCCTGACCGTCCTTGAACTGTCTTCTGTTTCCAAGGCAGCGGAAAAGCTTGATCTGACACAGCCTGCGGTCAGTCACATTCTGCGCCGGCTTCGACACATTCTTGGAGACCCCCTTTTCATCAGGACAGGCCAACGTCTAACACCTACAGAAACGGCACTTTCGTTGAAGACGGTTGCCATTGATGCGCTGGACAGCCTGCAGCGTATGACGGCGCAGCGCGCCTTCGACCCGCGGCAGGAGGAAATGAAATTTGTCATTGCCGCAAATGACATGCAGCGCGACCTGATCTTTCCCCAACTTCTCAGGGATGCAATGGCCGAAGACATTGCGCTTGAACTTCAGTTCATCCCCTCCGGCCAGCCAAGTGTGCCCTGGATTCGGGATTCAAGGTGCCATCTGGCGCTGACACCCTTGCCGCCAGAGGCGTCGGATATCTTTCAGAAGATCATTCTGAGGGGCAAAATGATGTGTTTCTTTGATGCTGAAATGGGTCCGCCTCCGCAGAGCCTTGACGAATATTACACCGCACAGCATCTGAGCGTGCGCTTTATGGAGGGGCGAACGTCCTGGGCCATCTGGTCAAGCAATGAACTGGATAAATCGCGGATCAGTCGTCCTGTTGTCACCGTTTCCAATTTCAATGCCATCCCGCCCTTTGTCAAAGGCACAAGATTGATCGCCACACAGATGGATTTGATGCGATTGAGAACCCTTCAGGCGTTGGATCTGGCGCCTCTCCCCTTTGCGAGTGACCCTGTTGCCATCTATATGGTTTGGCATGAACGAAGCCATAACGATCCCGCGCATAGATGGTTGCGGCAAAGGGTGGAAACCGTGGCACGGCAGGTCACCGAGAAAATGTCGACAGACCTGTCATGAATTCTGAAGGGTGGAGGCTGAAGACTGGTTGCCCTGACAGGCGGCTAGCGCAGCCTGAGGCCATTCCCGTCGAAATACAGCATGTCCTCGTCCCTGAAGGCGAGGCTGACCTTCGCCCCGATATCATGATTGACCTCGCCGAACTGGCGTACCGTGATCATCCCGCCTTCGGTGTTGACGAAAATATTCGTTTCGGCCCCCAGATGTTCGAGGTGGCTGACGGTGCCTGCCACCTTGCCACGGCGCGATATCGTCACCTGTTCCGGGCGCATGCCGACCGTCACCGCCTTGCCGCCAACGCCAAGATGCCCGGCCTCGATGAAATTCATCGCGGGCGATCCCAAAAAGCCGGCAACAAACATGTTGTCGGGATCCTTGTAGAGCTGCATGGGTGACCCGACCTGTTCTATTCGCCCATCGCGAAGCACGACAATCTTCTGGGCAAGGGTCATGGCCTCGATCTGGTCGTGGGTTACATAGACGACCGTTGACTTCAGCTCGCGATGCAGCCGGGCGATCTCGATCCGCATGTTCACCCGCAACGCCGCATCGAGATTGGACAGCGGCTCGTCAAACAGGAACAGATCGGGGTTGCGTACAATCGCGCGCCCGATGGCAACGCGCTGACGCTGGCCGCCGGACAGTTCGGCGGGCTTTCGATTCAGATAGGGTTCAAGCTCCAGCATCTCGACAGCAAGGCTGACCTGCCGGTCAATATAGCTGCTGGATGCCCCCGCCTGGCGCAGGCCAAGGCTCATGTTTTTTTCGACTGTCAGATGCGGGTACAGCGCATAGGTCTGGAAGACCATCGCGATCTTGCGCTTGGATGCCGGCAGGTTGTTGACCAGCTGTCCCGAAATTTCCACATCGCCCTGCACCGGTGTTTCAAGCCCGGCAATGATCCGCAGCAATGTGGATTTGCCGCATCCCGAAGGCCCGACGAATATGACGAACTCTCCATCATCAACCTCGAGATTGATATCCTTCAGTACCTCATTGTTGCCAAAGGACATGTGGATATTCTTCAAACCGAGCGACCCCATGACGGCTCTCCTTGCGAACTATAGCTGCGGCGGTTGCAGATCGACCGCCTTGCCGGACCGCACACTTTCATCAGCGGCAAGGCAGATGGCCAGCGACTGCACCGCGTCCAGCGCGTGGCGCGACAGATCGATATCTTCCAGAATGGCGCGCCCGACAAATGCCTGTTCCGCATCACACAATTCCTGATGGCCGGGTTCATCCTCCAGCGCGATGAACCTGTCCTCTCCGCCGGTTGGATGCACAAGCAATCGACCGACCTTTGTGTGGCTGTCGATATCCGACGATCCGGCGATATCCTGTGCGACGATGGACACGGCGCCACCCGGCGAGATGACGTCTTTGACGAAAAACGCCGTTTCCGACATCATCGGACCCCAGCCGGCCTCGTACCAGCCGACCGATCCATCGGAAAACAGCACCTGGAAATGGCCGTAATTATACATATCCGCCGCGATTTCTTCGGACAGGCGCAGCCCCATGCCACGTACCTGAACCGGCGCGGCGTCGGTGATCTGGCACATCACATCAACATAATGCACACCGCAATCGACGATGGGCGGTGTTGTCTGCATGAGCTGTTTGTGCGTTGACCATTCATCACCCTTGCTCTGCTGGTTCAGATTCAGGCGAAATACATAGGGGCCTCCCAGTGCCCGCGCCTCGGCTATCATTCTTTGCCAGCTCGGATGGTGGCGCAGGATATAGCCCACAACCAGCTTGCGGTCATGGTCCCGCGCGGCGCGGGCCACGGCGATGGCATCGGCGGTACTGGTTGCCAGCGGCTTTTCCACAAAGACGTGCGCGCCGGCCTTCATCGCGGCAATCGCATAATCGGCGTGGCTGTCCGAATAGGTGGCGATGCAGACAAGATCGGGTGATGTCGTTTCGAGAGCGTCATGGAAGTCGTCAAAACGGTCATAGCCGGTCAGCTCGTCCGGCAGGTCGACAGCAGTCCGGTTCACAAGTCCGACAATCTGGAAGGATTGCTGATGGTGATAGGCCAGCGCGTGGCTGCGTCCCATATTGCCAAGTCCGACGACAAGAACACGTATCATTTTACAGCTCATTTCACAGCGCCCGAAGTTATGCCCCTGATGAGCTGTTTTGAAAAAATCAGATACAGAACAAGCACCGGAAACATCGCCATCGACAGGGCTGACAGAACGGCGTTCCAGTCAGTCACGAACTGGCCGATGAATACCTGCGAGCCAAGGGTAAGGGTCTTGGTTTCCTCGCCAGGGGCCAGGATCAGCGGGAACCACAGGTCGTTCCAGATGGGGATCATGTTGAAAACCGCGACCGTGGCGAGTGCCGGCCTGACCAGCGGCAACACCAGAACAAAGAAAATACGATATTCCGACAACCCGTCTATCCGGCCCGCATTCTTCAGGTCATCCGACACCTGGCGCATGAATTCGGACAGGATGAAAATGGCCAGCGGCAGACCCTGTGCGACATAGACAAGGACAAGCGCTGTCAGCGTGTTGACCAGATTGCTGGCAACCATGATTTCAAGTATCGAGATGGTGCCAAGCCGGATCGGTATCATGATGCCGATTGCCAGATACAGGGCCATCAGCGTGTTGCCCTTGAATCTGTATTCGGCCAGCGCAAACCCGGCCATCGCCCCGAACAGCAGAATGAAGAAAAGCGAGGCGACAGTGACAATCAGCGAATTCTGCATATAGAGAAAGAAATCGCCCTGCCGGAATACGGTTTCAAACCCGACAAGCGAAAAATTTTCCGGGTTGGGGAGTGCCAGCGGATCACGAAAGATGGCTTTGCGTGTCTTGAAGCTGTTGATGATGATGATGAAGATCGGAAACAGCGCGACCACCGTATAGGCCGCCAGCGCGCCATGCGCGAGCAGAACATTCGGCAGTGTGTGGCGTACGCGTTTCATCCTGCGTCTGCGCCTCCTAGAGCTGATAGCGCGTCATGCGCATCTGGATGCCGAACAGATAGATGCAAACCCCGGTCAGAATGATCAGGAACATGATCATCGCCACCGCCGACCCCATATTGGGGTCGCCAAGCTGCATCTGGAATCCGAAAAAGGTGCGGTACAGGAATGTCCCCAGAATGTCCGTGGCGTAATTGGGGCCGGCAAGCGCCCCCTGTGCCGCATACACCAGATCAAAGGCGTTGAAATTGCCGACAAAGGTCAGGATCGAAATGATTCCGATCGCCGGCAGGATCAGGGGAAGCTTGATCTTCCAGAAGGCGGAAAAGCCGGTGACCCCTTCGACTTCGCCGGCCTCGATCACTTCCTGCGGTATCGACAGCAGCGCCGCATAGATCAGCATCATCGGGATGCCGACATATTGCCATACCGAAATCAGGGCCAGCGTTGTCAGCGCATATTCCTCCTTGCCAAGGTAAGGCGCGAACAGGAACTTCAGCCCGACGGCTTTCAGCATGTCCGGTGCGATCCCCCACAAGGGCGACAGGATCAGCTTCCAGGCAAAGCCGACAATGACAAAGGACATGATGGTCGGCACGAATATCGCCGAACGGTAGAACCCGCGCATCCGTAATTTCGGGTTCGAGAGTACGGCGGCGAGCAGGATGCCGATCGGATTCTGCACCAGCATGTGGATGACAAAGAACCACAGGTTATTGACCAGCGCGTTCCAGAACGCACCAGACCAGCGCGGATCGCCAAACAGCGTCCTGAAATTATCCAGCCCGACGAAATATGTCTGTTGCTCGGAAGTGGTGAAGAGCGACAGCTGCAAGGTGCCGAAAAGCGGAAAAATCATGAAGGTGCTGTAAACCAGAACCGCAGGTGCCAGGAATACACCGATATGCCATCGGATCGGGCGGCGGCTGGATGTTGCCTGTTCCTGGGTCAATGCCGGGGCTCCACTGGCTTGCAGACTATGACTGTCAAATTCGAAAATACGCGGCAAAGCGCCTATGGGTGCAGACAGCCCCGCAACGGGGCTGTCTGACTTTTTTCATGTGATCTGGCAGGGTTACTGCTGTGGGGCGTACCAGCTGGCAAGGCCCTTTTGCATGTGCGCGGCGGCTTCTTCCGGTGTCATCGTGCCACGAATGACATTCGCCGACGTCACCCAATATTCATTGGCCAGATTGGGTGTGCCACGAGACAGGATCTGGTGGTAAGGCCGGATCGAGGAATTGCACTCACCACGCCATCCGACAAATTCCTGCGCCAGAGGGTCGGTCATGCTTACATTGTGGTTCGACAGCGAGAAGAACCCTGGCAGTGAATTGGCGTAAAGATCAGCGAATTCGGCCGAGCCAACCCAGTTCAGGAAGGTGCGGACAGCCTCTGGATTCTTTGTCGCCTTGTTCATCCCAAGCGCGATATCGACATGGTCGGAGATGTAGCATTCATCACCAGCCGACTGAACCGGCACCTTGAAGGCGCCCATTTCGAAATCCGCCTGTGCATTGAAGCCGGAAATTTCCCACGAACCGGCAGGATAGATTGCGGCGCGGCCAAGTGTGAACATGTTCTGGCTGTCGGGATAGGACTGGGCCTCATAGCCGTCGCCCATATAGGGGCCCCATTTGGCGAGCTGCGCGTATGGTGCCACCCAGTCCGGATGGGTCAGCTTCATCTTGCCCGCAATCACAGCCTGGCGGCCTTCCTCACCCTTCCAGTAGTTTACGCCGATATTGGCATATCCCATGGTCGCGGCTTCCCACTGGTCAGCAACGCCCATGGACAGCGGCACATAGTTGCCGTCTTTCTTGATTGCCTCGAGCGTGGCAAAGAACTCGTCAACCGTGGTCGGTACCGACACGCCGGCTTCCTTGAACGCGTCCTTGTTGTAGATAAAGCCGTGAATCACCGATGCCATTGGCACGCAGAAGGTGGCCGAACCGTCATCAGTACTCCAGCCGGATTTGGCCACAGGGCCAAAATTCTTCATGTTGGCAAGGTCGCCAACCTCGGCAAGATGCCCGGCCTTGTAGAGCGACAGCGAGCCGTCAAAGGGCCGGCAGGTGATCAGATCACCGGCTGTGCCGGCTTCAAGCTTGGCATTCAGCGCCGAGTTGTACTGCGCCGGTGCTGTCGGGGCGAAAACCACCTTGATTCCTGGATTCTGGGCTTCAAAGGCAGGGATGATTTTTTCCTGCCAAATCGACAGGTCATCATTACGCCAGCTTTCTATGGTCAACGTCACATCGGCCGATGCAACACTCATAGAACCAACCAAAAGAGCAACGGCCGTGCCCATGAAAGACTTGAACTTCATTTGGGTCCTCCCCTGTTATATTTTCTGATGTGCCGCTGGACATTTTCTGTCACTTTTTATCGTCAGACGAACACCGACCACGTGCGGTACACCGGAAATAGTGGGGCAAAGATACAGATTGGTCAATATTGTCGCACAGGGTCAAAGATCATGACGTCGGCGCTTGTTGGCATGATGATCTGCCCCGCCGGTCGCTTCACCGATGACAGGAGACATTGAGATGACGGGAAGACATATCCTTGCCATCGACGGTGGCGGTACGAAAACGCGGGCAGCCCTCGCGCAATCCGACGGCCTTGTGATCGCCCACGCTACAGGGGCTTTTTCAAACCTGACCAGTGATTTTGACGGCAGCCTGCGAAATATCGAAACCGTCATCTCTGCCGTCTATGACGCCGCCGGGGTGCCTCTGGAATCCCGGACAAATGATGTCGCTATCATTGGCAGCGCCGGTGCCAATGTTGGCGATGTGGCTGATCGGCTTGCCGCCGCGCTGCGGTTCGCCGCGGTTCGCGTCATGTCGGATCGCGAAATTACGGTTGCCGGCATTCTGGCAGATGGTGACGGGACATTGGCCCAGGTGGGAACAGGATCCTTTTTCGTCAGCCGCCATCGGGGCGTGCTGAAACAGGTTGGCGGCTGGGGACTTCAGCTTGGTGATGATTGCAGCGGCGCGTGGCTTGGTCGTGAATTGCTGCGCCTTGCGCTGAGGGCGCATGATGGACTTGTCGAGACAACAGACCTGCTGACGCACACGCTGGCACGCTTCAGCAACAACCCTTCCGACATTGTGCTGTTCGGCAAAACCGCCACCCCGCAGAATTATGGTGAGTTCGCCCCCGCAATCTTTGATGCCCATGAAGCAGGGGACAGGGGGGCTGCGATGATTATCGACCAGGCCCTGCGCGATCTGGAAACCATTCTGCGATCCATCGATGCGATCAAGACCGGGAAACTTTATCTGAGTGGCAGCGTTGGCAAACGCTATGCGTCGCTGCTCAGCGAAGATTTGAGGGCACTGGTCCAGCCAAGTTCCGGAGACGGGCTGTCGGGAGCTGTCGGTCTTGGCCTTGAACTTGTGCGACACCTTCCTGCTGTCAGATCAGGCTGACAACGGCATTGCGGACAGCATTCATGTCAGCTTGCCGCTTCGTCACCGTGAATGCGGGAAAACCGGTCACGCAGCTTGGCGTTGGTCGGGCGCATGGCGATCATCTTGCCGTCGCGCACACGTCCAAGGCGTGTCATCACCAGCGTGGAAATCATGTTCAGGCATATCTTCTGGGCGGTGGCGGCCTTCAGACGGGTTGAGCCGGCCAGCGCCTCGCCTCCGGTAAGCAGCGGTATCGCAATATCGGCATTCGTCAGAAGCGGAACATCGGGGTTGTTGGCAATGCCGATGGCAAGCGCGCCTAATTTTTTGGCTTCGGCGAGTACCGTACAGGTGAAAGTGGTCCTGCCGCTGGCGGCAAGCGCCAGTACGACATCCTGTCTGCCGATCGCATGGTCGCGCACCATCGTCCGGGCGGCGGTTTCATCATCTTCTGCGTCTTCCACGGATTCGATCAGTGCCCTGTCTCCTCCGGCCACCAGATAGGCGACGCGGTCGCGCGGCCAGTCAAAGGTCGGCAGCAACTCCACCCCGTCCTGTACCGCGATGCGAATGGATGCCCCGGCCCCGGCATAGATGATACGCGCGGTGTCATCTGCCTGCAGGCGGTCGACAATGGCCGTCACCGCCATTCCCAGCTCGGCGATTCCCCCTCTCACAGCGTCAATCGCACGACCATGATCCTGCAACATCACTTCGAGTGCGGTCGCGTCATCAAGCTGGTCGAGCCAGCTTTCCGCATCTGGCACTGTTTCGGTATCTGCTTTGGCTGTCATGTCATGCCTGTCCCGGTCAAGAGGCGTCCGCATCCAGTAATTGCTGTTCAGTAAGGCGACTGGCGGCCTGCCTGTCCAGAACAATCATCACCTCGGGATGCGCCTGCAGGGCGCTTGCCGGGCAGGCGGGCGAGGGCGGTTGGCTCAGCATGGCGCTGACGGCTGCCGCCTTGGCCTCGCCCGTCGCCAGAAGAAGGCAATGTCGTGCCTCCATGATGGTGCCAATGCCCATGGTAATCGCCCTGTGTGGCCTGTTGGACTCAAAACCCGTCATGACCTCGCGTGTCTGCTGGCTCAGGTCTAACGAAGCGGTACGGCTGTCAAAGGGGGTTCCCGGTTCATTGAATCCGATATGCCCGTTTCGCCCGATTCCCAGAAGCTGGAGATCGATACCGCCACATTGCGCGATTTTCGCCTCATAGGCTGCAGCTGCCATTTCCGGATCATCGGCCATCCCGTCAGGCAGGAAACAGCGGTGCCCGGCATTCGCGATATGGGTAAACAGCGCCTCCACCATATAGGCGTTGAAGCTGCCGGGATGGGTCGGGGGAACCCCGGAAAATTCATCGAGATTGAAACTGGTGAAACTGGCCGATGGGACGTCTCCAGCCTCAAACAACTTGCAAAGATGGCTATAGACAGGCCGCATCGTCTCGCCGGTTGCCAACCCCATTACGATGTCCGGCTTGGCGATCAGATGATTTGCGATCTGATCCGCCACCTGGTGCGCGGCCTCATGCGCGTTGCTCTTGATTACGATCTTCAACTTACACCGCTATTTCGATCGGGATACAGACATGGAAATTGGCCATGCAGGATCCCTATCATGCACCTGAATTTCGCAAAAAGTATGATTAACGCCGTGTGTGCTGGCAAGCCAAAGATCCTGTCCGCAAGGTCATACAAGAAAAAAGCACATCCGAAATGGGCCTTGTGTTACTGAAGTCATATGGACAGCGTATGGAAAATTGTCGTTCCTTTGGGGTTGCTGGCGCTGATGGTCGGATATCACAAGATGGCCGGCAGGATGAATGTGCCAAGGCCAGTCTATTGGATTACAATGGCAGCTGGCGGATTCCTTCTGATGTCGATCTTCGAGCTGTGGTGATCACAGGCCTCCGATCCGGACGAAGATGGCGTGACGCCTGACTCGTGACGCCTGACGCATAACCGCATCGCGATCCCGTCATGGCAATGGTGACATCCTGTCAGGGTGTCACCGGGCTGCGGTCATGTGGCGTCGACGAGAAATGTTGCGCTCCGCCCTGTGCCCTGTTTTTTCACCACCCTGGCGCTGAGAAGGCGGTCGATCGATTTGAAGAACTGGGCGCGAGACACAGCATGCTCCGGTCCGACAACGTCGCTGTATTTGGCATAGGTAAAGCTTTTGGCAATGTTGCCGGTGCCCGCGAATTCGGTCATCGCAAGCAGTACCTGTTTGTCAGACGAGGTCAAATGCGAGAGCCCCAGCTCCCTCGAAGCATCGTCTACAAGTCTGAGCAACGCCAGATATGACTTAAAGCTAGAAGACATTTCCATACCTTTTGAAGGCCATCCGACCCGCGAATATCGCAAGAATGATACATATAAAACCACCTACGATATCACCTGTCAAAAAGCCGAGTGAGAGTTCAACATCGGGATCCAAATTCAACATGAATTTGGCAAGCGCTGCCTGAAAGATCGAGTCCAACACTGCCACCGCGATTGACATGGCAAAGGCAAATCGGAACAGGCTGAAATTATCACGCGTTACATTCCAGAACTGGTAATTAAGTGGCCTCTGGAAGGTGATATTCACCAGCCACAGAGGCAGGATCGCGGTCAGCGATGCGATGGCGGCCCCGAACAGCGCATAATCGAACGCGTAACCAAAATGAATGCCAAAGAGAAAACTGACCACCAGAATGATCGGCAGGCCCCGCTGCATGAAAAGCAGCACGATCAGCACTTTTACGCCATGCGGCAGAAACATGTAGCTGAAGGCATTGACTGCTGAATCATCGCCCCTGATCGACTGTTCAATCGGGAATACCAGATAAAGCTGGCAGAACCAGACCAGAACGAATCCGGCAATCGCAATCACATAAGCCACAAAAACCGTACCATCCTCAGCCCGCCTGCGATATCTGGCGGACGTCACCTTAAAACATCTGTCTGAAAAATTAACGCGACTTGATACCAAATATCAACCGGTGCGTGGCGCAAGACATTGTGTCTGCAAGGTGATGTCAGGCGGTGAAAAGCGACTGAAGACCGGCAAATTCGCCAAGTGTCGGATTGTTGAAATCCACATTCAGAGTACTTGTCGACAACAGATAGGGACGTGAGGATATGGTGGTGCGCAGCATGTCGGTGCCATTCTGGTTGCGCCAGCCAAGCGCCCGGCCAGTGAACCGTGTTCCCGTGGCCGACCGGTTATGGAAAACCGCATTCGCAGGCATGTTGCCACGGGTGATCTCAAATGCCATCCGCGCCGCGGTGCCGGTCCCTGTGGGACAGCGGAATATGGTGCCGGGATGGCCATAAACAGCACCACATCCAGAATAGGAGTCACCATCATCATGCTGTACAGGCCCCATGAAATTGACGAATTTCGGGGGATCAAGGCGACCAAGAATCGGGTGTTCATATGAAAACCCTGTCGTGAACGCCTCTGTCAGCTCCAGCCCGATGGATTTCATTCGTTCCAGATTGTTGGCGTCAATGTCGATGGTGAACTGGCCTGCATCGACCATGATGAAGATGGCGCCGCTCCATACCAGCGCGCAGTCAACCTGCCCATAGCCGTTCAGCGCAACGCTGATCCGATCCTGCATGACATAGGAATCGTCACCCTCGATGGTGATGTCCTCGATGATCCCGTCGCGGATGCTGTATTCAGCACCGACAAGGCCGCTTGGCATTTCATGCGTGATCCTGTGGGTGCCTTCGTTCTTGGGAATGAATCCAAATTCCAGCATCGCCGCGATGGTCGCCGAGGTATTGGATCCGGAAAAATATGGATATCCCATACATTCCATGACGATCTGCCCATATTCGGCTGTTTCGTCACTGGATGGGAACAGCAGATCGACACACATCTCGTCTGTTCCGAAGGGAAAGGACAGAAGCAGTCGCCGCAGCTGATCGTGATTTTCCAGGAAATGCTGTCGAATCTCGAACGCGCTTGCACCTTTGGGACAGGGTATGCCGTCCAGGATGATCCGGTGATAGTCACCGCCGACATCAATATCGGCAATCCTGATCTCATGTGGCATGGGGCGCTCCATGCAAATCCCACTTGCTGTCCGGTATGATGACCAGATTTCCGGTATGCCGCTTTGTTTGAAAGGCTTTCTGGGCTGCCACCAGTTGTGAAAGCGGAAAGGTGCCTCCCAGAACAGGCTGCAGCGATCCGCGTTCGATATAGTCGACAATCCGCCGAAAATCCGATGGCGTACCCTGAGAGGAGCCGTGGATGTTCAGGAACGCCATATAGACAGTGTGCAGATTCACCCGCGGTGTATATCCGGCGATCGTGCCAGCCGTGATGTAATGCCCGTCAGGCTTCAGGGTTTGAAGCAGACTGTGGAACATGGCACCGCCGACCTGGTCGATCACGGCATCGATGCGGTGGCTGCCCCCGGCAGCCTTTTCAATTCCTGCCAGAAACGCGTCACCCTGGAAGACGCCTTCAGGATCGGTGAATTCGTCCCGGCACAGGCACCACTCCGCCCCAAGGGACATAATGGCGTCTTCCTTGCCGCGACTGGTCAGCGCGATCGGTCTTGCGCCGCGCGCCCGCGCCAATTGCACAGCCGCCGAACCGACGCCGCCACCGGCACCGGTAATGACGACAAGCTGGCCCTGTGACAGCTGGACGCGTGACAGCATATGTTCGGCCGTGACCGTGGCACAACCGAACGTCGCCAGTTCGGCGTCGCTGATGGCCCGGTTTACATGGTGGGCATTGGCCGCGGGGACCACAACATATTCCGCATATCCGCCGTCGCAGCCATGGCCGATATAGTCGACATTCGCCAGATCCATGGTCGGGTTTCCGTCTTCGTCCCGCCCATGATAGATGCTGAAATCGACGAGTACGCGCTGGCCAATACGGCTCCTGTCGACACCAGCGCCAGCCTCGACAATCCTGCCCACGATGTCACCGCCCTGAATGCGTGGAAATGACAGGCTTGTCGCGCCATCCGCAGAACTGATCGAGGCCGCGGCGGCGCTTTCGTCCCGGCCACTATTGGGATCATGATCGACTGTGTATTGCGCTTCGCGAACCTTGATGTCGGTGTTGTTCATCCCGCAGGCGGACACGTCGATCAGCACCTCGCCATCGCCTGGCACCGGCACCGGAATATCGTCCCTGTACTCAAGACGATCCATGCCGCCATGACCTGTTAACAGCATGGCTTTCATAAGCTGTGACATGGACATTCCCGCCTCAATCTTGATCCATTTTGCCTGTCAGGCGTGTGATAACCATGCGTGTGAGCCTTCATTCTGCCGCCTGTCACCACTGAAGATTGTCGGGGCAGAACGTGTCCGGAACGCTATCACCGAACGTTGTTTTCATCAAACAAGCCAGTGTCAGCCACAGTCGAATGGCACCAGCCCCTTGCGATATGACGGGTAAATTCAGGGTTGTTTTCTGCCCGTCTTCTGCCAGCTCTCTACCGGTTTTCTGGGGATTTTCTGGGGGTTTTGACCTGATGCCGGGATATTTTGGAGGCCCGGACGAAAAAACCCCCAGTGGCGGTGCCGGCCACTGGGGGTTGGTAAAGGTGCGGGACGTTCGGGGGAGGGGAACGTCAACCGCATTGACATCATGTCGCACCGTACGGGAAGTATCTACGCCTTGTTTGTCAAAAGACCCTTCAGGATTTAACAAAGGCCGAATCGGAAGGATCCAATTCCCGGTATGGCTGTGCGGTGTCGGGAAGGTCGCGCCGGATGAAAAAATCCTCGTTCCTGAGTTGGCGCACCAGTGCCGGCCACATCTCGGCAAACCCGGCGGCAATTGACGGCGAGGCGGCTGGCAGATCGTGCCGGATCAGCCTGTGAAGCTCGGGAAGCGCGTGGAACGGCACCTTCGGGAACATGTGATGTTCGATATGATAGTTCATGTTCCAATAGATGAAGCGCGAGATCGGGTTCATATGGACGGTTCGTGAATTCAGCCGGTGATCGACAACATTGTCAGCCAGGCCACCATGCTGAAGCATGCCTGTCATGACATGGTGCCACGCGCCATAGAGACGCGGGGTGCCGACAAGAAGGATCGGTATCCAGCTGCCAAGCAGGATGGCGCTGGCAATGGTGCCGGCATAGATCAGCACCCAGACCCGCGCCACACGGATAACCTTGGGGTGGTCGATGTCCGGGATGAAACTGGCTTCCTGGGGATCCAGCCTGCCACTGGCATTGACAAGCATGCGCTTGATCCCGGCTGGCACATCGATCAAACCCAGGAAATTCACCATCCATTTCAGAAAGGCAGGCGGGCGCATCAGCTGGATTTCGGGGTCGCGGCCGACAATGATCGTGTCTGTGTGATGGCGCGCGTGGCTCCAACGCCAGCTATAGGGGTTCCTGATCATGCAGAAACAGGCGATCTGATAGACCCCGTCATTCAGCCATCGTGATTTGAAGGCTGTTTTGTGTCCACATTCATGCCAGCGCGAATCCATCGCCGAGCCATAGAGAACCCCATAGGCCAGAAAGGCCGGCAGCGCCAGCCAGGATGGGAACAGCAAGGCCCCGGCCGTGCCAAGTGCCGCCATCGCGGTGAACAGGATCATGGTGTCACGGATGGCCGGCCCGTCACGACGCTGCATCAGCGCGGCCAGTTGCTTGCGCGGGATCTCGGTCTGGTACCAGCGTGCGCCGGCAAGACCTGTCGCCAGTGCCTGTTTGCCGTCATGCCCAAGAAGCGAATATTCCCGTGTCCCGTCAGCCATTGCGGTCAGCGTCCGTTGATGTTCACCCATCTGATTTGATTTACAGTGTAATGCCGACGCGCCGCGCCGTTCAAGCTGTGCCGTCCTTGTCGAGGAGATGCCTGACAGCTGACAGCACGCGTCGCTGGTCAACTTTCTGTACAACCTTGACCGTGGCAAGCTTGTCGTCCGATGTCTGACCGCCACTGGACAGGAGCTGTCTGAGCGCATCATCCTTGCCCGCACGCGCACGCTGGTCCCGCTTCATGCCGGCCAGCCGTCTTGTCGCATCATCATCGGCCATCTCGATCTCCTTTAGAGAGAGGACGTGTCGTTTTGTCTGGAACAATGCTAGCGCCCGGGTCATCCATCCGGCAAATCCGAAATCACCGTCCGCGGTGTGGTTGACTGCCGCGGTCCTTGTTCTGCCGGGCCAGACACGACAGGTTCATGATGTCTATCTCACAGAATCGGGAAAAGTCTTTTGCCAAGTCCCAACTGGACGACCCCATATACCCGCGACATTCTGTCATCAGGGCTTATGCCGCCAGCCGCCAATACCAACAGGCAGGTTTACATGGATGACAAAATTTTCGCTTCGGCTCGCATGACCGTCGCGCTGGATGAAGATCAGGCGGCCTATGACGCCATTCCGGCGGTGAACATATTTGATGGTGATCTGAACCTTTCCCGGCCAACAAACGCCATTGTGCAGGGGCATCGCCGCTCGCGCCGCTGGCACACCCGAATGTGGGTTCCGTTGCTGCTGATTGCGGCTGTTGGACTCTTTCTGGCGGCCTGTCAGGGCGCAGGTTATTGACGCTGACCGGCACCTGATGGGCAATGCCGATATGCAAGACGTCCCGAAGCGCCACCAACAAACACTGCCATAATTCGCCACTGAAAACGCTGCTGGAAACCGTGGGGCCAGTTGGTCTATGCTGTCCCCATGAGCAAGCATCGCGGTATTATAAATCTTGTCATCTGGGCAGCCGCCGCAGCGTTCGCGGCCATCCGCGTTGGCAATTCGGATGTCTTTCTGCTTGGCGCCATTGAAGGGCTGATGGTCCTTATTGCCGCCTTTGTCGCGCACAAGACACTCGACCTTATCTTCCCGCCAAAGCGCCCACCCGTCGATCAATGACGACGCGTTGAAGATGCGCAACAAGCAAGGCAGACGCAGTAATGACGGGTTGTTTCGGTAATGACGGGCATCGTGTCACTGAAAAATACGGTTATCGAGCGGTTCGGAACCCCTTGTGCGGTTGTCGATCTGGATGTCGTCGACCGCAATATCGCGCGTGTTCAGGCGCTGTGTGACAAGGCTGGCCGGGCCAACAGACCGCATATAAAGACACATAAATCGCCTGTTCTCGCCCGCCGCCAGCTGGATGAAGGTGCCATAGGCATTACCTGTCAGAAGCTTGGCGAGGCCGAGGTGATGGCCGAGGCCGGGATCGAGGATATCCTGATTGCCACCAACATCATCGGCGCGGCGCGGTCGGGCAGACTGGCGGCGCTTCAACGCCGCATGGGGCTGAAACTCTGTGCCGACAATCCGGTATCGCTTGCTGCCTATGCCGAGGCGGGGCGGGTGGCCGAACGGCCGATCCGGGTTCTGATTGAATGTGACACCGGGCAAAAACGTGCCGGGGTGGAAACACCCGCCGAGGCGGTGGCGCTGGCGAAACTGGTGCGCGATGATCCTGCGCTGGAATTTGGGGGGCTGCTGTTCTACCCGCCACGTGACGGGTGGCCGGCAACGCAGAAATTTCTGGATGATACACAGGGCGGTCTTGCCGATCTTGGGCTGGTGGCGGACATCATCTCGACTGGTGGCACACCTAATCTTGGCAATATGACCCAGCTTGAAGGTGCCACGGAACATCGCGCCGGGACCTGCATTTTCAATGACAGAATGATGATGGCTGCCGGTATGGCCGGGATTGATGATTGTGCGCTGCGCATTTTTACCACCGTGGTCAGCCGGGCCGGGGCGCGGCGCGGGATCCTGGATGCAGGGTCAAAGACCTTCACCTCCGATATCGGTGGCCTTGAAGGACACGGTCTGATCCTTGAACATCCCGAGGCGCGCATCCACAAAATGGCCGAGGAACACGGGTTTCTGGATCTGTCGGAGTGCCCGACTCTGCCGGAAGTCGGCGATATCCTGCGGGTAGTGCCGAACCATGTGTGTGTGGCGGTGAATATGTTTGACCAGCTTGTCGCGGTGCGCGGGAACGACATTGTGGACATATTGCCTGTCGCGGCCCGCGGACGGCTTGTCTGACAAGCCCTTTGGAAAGGATTGGATAGCATGTCATCCGTCAGGTTGCTTGCGATTGGCGAAGTGATGGCCGAGATCCGGACGCAGGGTGACGGCTTTGCGGGCGGTTTTGCCGTCGGCTTTGCCGGCGACAGCTACAACACCGCTATCTATGCGGCACGCCAGCTTGGCGCGCCTCACCAGGTCGGCTATATGAGCCGCATCGGCACGGACCCGCTGTCACAGGGCTTGCTTGATCACGCCAGCGCCGAGGGGCTGGATATCAGTCATATCACTACTGATCCGGAGCGTAACATCGGCATCTACGCTGTCGCGACCGATGCCAGCGGCGAGCGGAGTTTTTCCTACTGGCGTGCCAACTCGGCCGCGCGGCGGCTGTTCACGGCGCCGGGGCCGGTGCCACCCCTGCCGCAGGCGGAACTTGTCTATCTGTCCGGGATTACGCTTGCCATTCTGACGCCGCCGGCGCGGCTGGCCCTGTTCGAGATGCTTGAAGAGGCCCGTTCCGTCCACGGCATCAAGCTGGCCTTTGATTCAAACTTCCGACCGGCCCTGTGGGAGGATCATCAAACGGCGCGCGCCGCCAATGACCGGATGTGGCAGCTGGCCGACATCGCCCTGCCATCCATCGATGATGAAATGGAACTGCATGGGCTGGACAGCGAAGCTGCCGTCGTCGCGCGGTTTGCCGCGCGTGACTGGGACGGCATAGCCATCAAGCGAGGCGCTCTTGGTCCGATGTCGCCGCATTTGGCGGGGGCAGAGCTGCCCGACTTTCCGCCGGCTCCGGATGTTGTCGATACCACCGCCGCCGGTGACAGTTTCAATGGTGGGTATCTTGCCGCCTTCCTGGCCGGTGCCGACGAGGCTGACCGGCTGGCGGCTGGACACAGGCTTGCGGCCCAGGTTGTGGCGGTGCCGGGGGCGATCATTCCGCGCTCGTGAAGCTGGCTGCATAGTCCTTTGCGACTAGGTGCCGTCAAATGCGCGGCGCATGGCGGCCATGCAGGCATGCGCGGCCGCGCCGACCTGTGTGGCATCCCGGCCGGGTTTGAACAGGCTGGACCCGATTCCAAAACCATGAACACCGGCTGCGGCATAGGCGGCGAAATCATCCGCCCCGACACCGCCAACGGCATAAATCCGGATATCGTCGGGAAGCACCGCGTTGATGGCGGCAATCCCGGCCGGGCCAAGCAGCGTTGCCGGAAAGAATTTCAGATCACGCGCCCCGGCATCGATGGCTGCCAGGGCCTCGGTCGGGGTCATCACCCCCGGCATCACCGTCAGCCCAAGATCAAGCGCACGGGTGATGACGGCCCGGTCAGTGTTCGGTGCCACGATCAGATTGCCACCACATTCATGCACGCGCGCCACGTCGTCGGGGTGAAGCACCGTGCCGGCACCGATCAGTCGCGCCGGGCCGCCGTGCCGCGCGGCGATTGTCGCGGCAAGCCTGATCGACGCAAAGGGTGTCGGAGAATTCAGAGGGATTTCGATGGCATCGAATCCCGCGTCAATCAACCCTTCCACAACCGGCTCGACCTGCGCTGGCGTGATCCCGCGCAGTATCGCGACAAGGCGTCTTTCATGGTCACGTTGCGCCATCTTGCCGTGCCTCCTTCGGGGCTTGGGCCGGGGCTTGGGCCGGGGCTTGGGTTGTGGCTGCGGTCAGGGCTTCGGGCCAGATGTGCGATGCCAGATCGAACAACCCTGCGCGCACCGCCTGATCGGCATCGGTCATGTCAAAATCGATATCGAGACAGTCAAGCGCTGTTGCATAGCGCGCCGCCAGGGTGCCGGTCGCCGCCAGATAAAGCTGCTGACGGTCGGCAAGGCAGCTGGATATTTCGGCACCGATCATCAGGCCTGACAGTCGTGAAGCCCCGTGCGGTGCCTTGTCTGCATGTAATAGCGGGCCGGCGCGAAGCCCGAACAGGCTGGCAAAGGCCCGTGCCGGTGTGGCGTGCGCCTCGCGGACAGCGGTGATGAAATCATCATCGGACCATCCATCGGATGTGACAGTATGGCGAAGAATCGAGCTTTCGCCGAGAAGGGCGAACATCTCTCCTGTCATCATGGTGCGGAAACCAACCAGCCTGCCATTCTTGATCCGGGCCCATTTCGAATGTGTTCCGGGAAGACAGACGATCCCTTCCTGCATGCCGGCGCAGACAAGCCCGTGAAGGATTGTCTCCTCGCCCCGCAAGACATCGGGGTTGTCGAGGTCACGCTGTGCAATGCCGGGCAGTATCCGAATATCGCGGTCCTGTCCGGTGACACGGATGGCCCTGTCGGCAAGCGATGTGAAATCGACGGGCATGTCCAGATAGGGGGCTTCCTGCCACCCCTGCGCCGCGCCAGCCATACCGCAGATCAGAACCGGTATGTCGCGCGGCACGTCCATTACTGACAGAAGATGGTCCAACTCCCGGCCATAGGCATCCCGTGGCATGGTCGCCATACCGCGGTCCGATCGTCGTTCATCCAGAAGCCGCGCATTCCGGTCAAGCGCCCAGACACGCAAGCTGCTGGTGCCCCAGTCGGCAAGCACGATGTCGGCTGCGGCACCAGCTGTCATGGCTGGTGTCAGGCGGGATCCCGCCCAACCTCCTGACGCTGCTGGCCAAGTCCCTTGATGGTCAGCTCCATCACATCACCTTCCTGAAGGAAGACGGGTTCCGGCTTGATCCCCAGTCCGACGCCGGGTGGTGTGCCGGTGGAAATGACATCGCCCGGATGCAGCGTCATCAATTCCGACAGATGCGAGATACATTCGGCGACGGTGAAAATCATCGTCGAGGTATTGCCTGTCTGGCGGCGGATTCCATTGACGTCCAGTGCCATATCCAGATCCTGTGGGTCCGGAACCTCGTCGGCGGTGACGAGCCAGGGGCCGATTGGCCCGAATGTGTCGCAGGATTTGCCCTTGGTCCACTGGCCGGTCAGTTTGCTCTGGAAATGCCGCTCCGACACGTCGTTCGAGATGAAATATCCGGCGACATGGTCAAGCGCGTTTTCAACCGAGACATATTTGCACGTCGTGCCAATCACCACGCCAAGTTCGATTTCCCAGTCACTATGCTGCGATTGCCGGGGCATCATCACCTTGTCATTCGGCCCGACGACGGCCGAAGTGGCCTTCATGAACAGGATCGGGTGTTCGGGGATGTCGGCACCTGTTTCGGCAGCGTGATCGGTATAGTTCAACCCGATGCACAGGAATTTGCCGATACCGCCGACGCAGGCACCAATCCTGACAGCGCTGTCAACTGCCGGAAGCGAGTCCGGGTCAAGGGCGCGCAGCCTGTCGAGTGTGGCATTGTCGAGGGTGGCGCCGGTGATGTCGGCAATATGGGCGGACAGATCACGGATCGTACCCTTTGAATCAACAAGGCCTGGGCGTTCCTGGCCAGCGTCACCATAACGAATCAGTTTCATCAGAAATCTCCGGTTGCGGTCATGTTGGGCGTCTAGGTGGTGAATAGGTTCAGTGGTTGTCGCGGGGCAGGCCACGCGTGCGAACAATGGATTTGTAGTCGGTTGCGCCGTCAAGCACCATCCCCTCGGCAAAGGGGCGGACTTTCTCGCGGAAGATCTGTTGCCAGGGCGACTGGCTTTGCGGACTCGGGAACCCGCCGCTCTGCGCCAGTGTGGCGGCGCGCGCCGCCAGTTCGTCCTCAGGCACCAGCATGTTGACGGTGCAGTTGTTCAGATCGACCCGTACGCGGTCGCCGGTCTGGATCAGCGCCAGTCCGCCACCATCTGCCGCCTCCGGCGAGGCGTTCAGGATCGAGGGTGATCCCGAAGTGCCGGATTGCCGCCCATCGCCAATACAGGGCAGTTCGTCTATTCCCTGTTTTATCAGATAGGCGGGGGGGCGCATATTGACGACTTCTGCGCCGCCCGGATAGCCGATTGGCCCGGCGCCGCGCATCACCAGAATGGCGGTGCCGTCTATGCCGAGCGATTCATCATCGATCCGGTTGTGGAAATCGACCGGCCCGTCAAAAACATAGGCTGTTCCCTCAAAGGCATTCAGGTCATCCGGGTTTGACAGAAACCGTGCGACAAAGGACGGGCTGATCACACTTGTCTTCATGATCGCGCTGTCGAACAGATTGCCCCGGAGATTGATGAAACCGGCCTCATTCTTCATCGGGGCGTCGACCGGCCAGATGACATCCGCATTGGCGATGGGCACGTCACGGCAATTGTCGCCGATGGTCTGTCCGTTCGCTGTGATCGCCTGCGGGTTTGGCAACAGGTCGTGACGCATCAATTCAGCGATGACCGCCGGCACCCCGCCGGCGCGATGATAATCCTCGCCGAGATAGTCACCCGCCGGTTGCAGATTGACCAGCAGCGGCACCTTGTGACCATGGGCCTGCCAGTCATCATTGGTCAGTTCGATCCCCAGATGCCGGGCAACCGCATTCAGATGGATTGGCGCGTTGGTCGACCCGCCGATGGCTGAATTCAGGACAATGGCGTTTTCAAAGGCGGCGCGGGTCATGATGTCCGATGGTTTCAGGTCATCCCACACCATGTCGACAATACGGTTGCCGGTGTAATAGGCCATCTGTCCCCGTTCGCGATAGGGGGCTGGAATCGCCGCCGAGCCGGTAAGCTGCATGCCAAGACCCTCGGCAAGGGAATTCATCGTGGTCGCCGTTCCCATGGTGTTGCAATAGCCCGTCGAGGGGGTGGAGGAAGTCACAAGGTCGAGAAACCCGTCATCATCGATTTCGCCGGCGGCGATCAACTGGCGTGCCTTCCAGATAATGGTGCCCGACCCGGTGCGTTCACCGTCGTGCCAACCATTCAGCATCGGGCCAACCGACAGCGCGATGGCGGGAATGTCCACGGTTGCCGCCGCCATCAGCAGCGCCGGTGTGGTCTTGTCACAGCCGATCATCAGCACCACACCGTCGATTGGATAGCCATACAGCGTTTCAACAAGGCTGAGATAGGCAAGGTTGCGGTCAAGCATGGCGGTCGGTCGCTTGCCGGTTTCCTGGATCGGATGTACCGGTATCTCCATCGGCAGACCACCCGCCGCGATGATGCCGTCACGAACGCGCTTTGCCAGTTCCAGATGATGCCGGTTGCAGGGCGAAAGATCGGACCCGGTCTGGGCGATGGCGATGATCGGACGGCCATCGCGAAGCTCTTCGCGGGTCAGCCCGTAATTCAGATAACGCTCGGTGTAGAGCGCCGTCATCTCGGCATCATCCGGATTGTTGAACCACTGGCGCGAGCGCAGCTCTGCCGGTTTGATCTTGCGGTCTGTCATGGCTGTAACCCTGCTACCCTGTCCATTATTCTGCTGTGCCCGCTGTCAGGCAGTCCAGCCGCCGTCAATGTTGATGGCCTGACCCGTCACAAAGGCGCTGTCGTCAGAGGCCAGATAGACTGCCAGCGCGGCGATTTCCTCGGCTTTGCCAAAGCGGCCCATTGGCTGGCGGGCGATAAAGTCCGTTCTGGCCTTGTCATAATCACCTGTGTTGTTCAGCCGGTCCTCAAGCGAGGGGCTTTCAACCGTGCCGGGGCAGATCGCGTTGCAGCGAAGGCCGGTGGTAACAAAATCGGTGGCAATTGACTTCGTCAGGCCAATCACCGCGGCTTTGCTGGCACCATAGACAAATCTGTTTGGCGCGCCGATGACCGATGAAGCCACCGAGGACATGTTGATGATTGATCCGGAACCTCGCTCAACCATGCCGGGAATGGCGGCGCGCGAGGTCCAGTACATTGATCTGACATTCAGCTCGAACCCGAAATTCCACTCTTCGTCGGTGGCGTCAAGAATGGTGCCGTGATGAACGAACCCGGCGCAGTTGAACAGAATATCGGGATTGATGCGGGTGACACCATCGGTGATTGACGCCGCATTCATGACATCCAGTGTGAAGGTGGTGATCCGGTCGGTGCCGTCAAGTTTTGCCAGGGTTTCAGCATTGATATCTGTGGCGAAAACCTCGGCACCCTCGGCCGCCATTGCCAGCGCCGTGGCACGGCCTATTCCCTGGCCGGCGGCGGTGATCAGTGCCGTCTTGCCGGCCAGTCTGCCCTGTTGTGTCATGCGTCCCTCCACAAGATAATTCGTCCCCACAGGTGTCGACCTGTATCACGCTTTGACGCGCTGGCCGGTCGGCCCATTATCGGGCCGGTTTCGGTGCCTGTCATTACTGGCGCTATCCTGCCACGCGGTCACGCCTTTGGCCATGAGCAATCCACAATTTCAAGGGTTTCCAGCTTGACAAGCGCTGGCCGGCATTCCTTTACTTTCAGCTCAGGTGAACGGCCCGCCGCACAGGAAGACCGCAAACCTCCTTCGGTCCGGAAACAGCTTTGCCGTTTCCGGTGGCGGCATGCCAACCGCACCATCACGCCAACCGCACTGTATTTCATGAAAGTCGTTCCGACATGTCCAAGACCATCCGCCTCGATCCAGCTGACAATGTCATCACCGCCACCCAGACCCTCGAGGCCGGAACACCGGTCGAGGATGTGGTGACGCAGGCCATCATTCCGCGCAACCACAAGCTGGCAACGCGCCCGATCAAGGCCGGCGAGGAAATCCGCAAATATGCGCAGGTGATTGGCTATGCCAGCGAAGACATTCCGGTCGGCGCACATGTCCATGTGCAGAATGTCGAGTTTCGCGCCACCGAGGCGACCTATGAGTTCGCCACCGACCTGCGTCCGGTTGTGCCTGTCGAGGCTTCGGCGCGGGACAGTTTCATGGGGTTCCAGCGCGAGAATGGCCGGGTCGGCACGCGCAACTATATCGGCATCCTGACATCGGTGAATTGTTCGGCCACGGCCGCCAGGATGATTGCCTCCGCCTTCGGGCCCGAGGAAATGGCCAGCTATCCGAATGTTGACGGTGTGGTGGCGTTTGTTCACGGGACCGGCTGTGGCATGGCCGGGTCCGGAGAGGGGTTTGAAGCGCTGCAACGGGTCATGTGGGGTTATGCCAAAAACCCGAACCATGGCGGCGTGCTGATGGTCGGACTTGGCTGTGAAATGAACCAGATCGACTGGTTGCTCGAGGCCTATGGCCTGAAACAGGGGCCGCTTTTCAAGACCATGAACATTCAGGATTCGATGGGGCTTGCAAAGACGGTCGAGGCCGGCATCGCGATGGTGCGCGAGATGCTTCCCGAAGTGAACAAGTCAACCCGCACGCCCTGCCCGGCATCGGAACTTATGGTGGCATTGCAATGTGGTGGATCGGACGCCTTGTCCGGCGTTACCGCGAACCCGGCGCTTGGCTATGCCTGTGACCTGCTGGTGGCACAGGGGGGCACCGGGGTGCTTGCCGAAACCCCCGAGATCTATGGGGCTGAGCATCTTTTGACGCGGCGCGCTGTCGATGCGGCCACAGGTCGCCGGCTCGTCGATCTCATTGACTGGTGGCAGGACTATACAGAGCGCAATCGTGGATCGATGGACAACAATCCCAGCCCCGGCAACAAAAGGGGCGGGCTGACAACCATTCTTGAAAAATCACTTGGTGCGGCGGCAAAGGGTGGCACATCTCCGCTTGCCGGGGTCTATAAATATGCCGAGCCGGTGACGGCGCGTGGGTTCACCTTCATGGATTCGCCCGGCTATGATCCGGCATCGGTGACAGGTCAGATTGCCAGCGGTTGCAATCTGGTGACCTTCACGACCGGACGGGGGTCTGCCTTCGGGTCCAAGCCGTCTCCCTGTATCAAGATTGCCACAAATACCGAAATGTATGACAGGCTGATCGCGGATATGGACATCAATGCCGGCGCGATGCTGACCGAGGGGCGGTCACTCGAGCAGATGGGACGCCAGATCTATGACATGCTGCTGGATGTGGCGTCCGGGGCCCGGTCGAAATCCGAGGCGCAGGGGCTTGGTGATTATGAATTCGTTCCCTGGCAGATTGGTGCGACCATGTAATGCCATCATGCCGGGATGGGTGCCGGTGGGGCGGTGAGGCGCAATAGAGGTGAAGACAAACATATGGAAACCAGCCAATGACAGATGGCCTTCTTATCATCGGTGATATCACCGACGAGATGCGCAGCCGGCTTGAAGGCCGCCTTGCCCTGCATGACGCACATCGGATTGATGACATGCCGTCCTTCCTCGATCGCGAGGGCAAGACCATCAGATATGCGCTGACCGACGGGCATTACGGGGTGCCGCGCGACTGGATGGATGCGATGCCGAATCTGGCGTTGATCAGCAATTATGGCGTTGGCTATGACGCCATCGATGTCGAGCTGTCGCTGTCGCGGGGCGTGCTTGTGACGCACACGCCGCAGGTGCTGAATGACGAGGTGGCGACAACGGCATTGATGCTGATGCTGGCAAGTTATCGCAATCTTCTGGCCAGTGACGCCTATGTCCGGGCCGGGCAGTGGGCAAGCGAGGGCCACATCAAACTGTCCCGCTCGGCGGATCACCGGCGGGTCGGGATTCTCGGTCTTGGCCGGATCGGTCTTGCGCTGGCCAAAAAGCTGGCGCCATTTCATGCCGAAATCGCCTATCACAACCGTACACCGCGTGATGTTCCCTACCGGTATTATGATGATCTTGCCGAGATGGCTGCTGCCTGCGAGGTGCTGTTTGTGGTTACCCCCGGCGGGGCCGATACGCGTGGCATCGTCGATCGCAAGGTGCTTGACGCGCTGGGGCCGGATGGATTGCTGGTCAATGTGTCGCGTGGGTCGGTTGTGGATGAACCGGCGCTTGTCGCCGCGCTTCAGGACGGACGACTTGGTGCGGCCGGACTGGATGTCTTTGCCGACGAGCCGAATGTGCCCGAGGTGCTGTTCACCATGCCGAATGTGGTGCTGACACCGCATATCGGCAGTGCCACTGTCGAGACCCGCCGCGCCATGGGCAACCTTGTCGTCGACAATCTGCTCCAGCATGCCGGTGACGGGCGGGTGATCAGCCCGGTGCCCGAATGTCGCGATCTGGCGATGATCACCGACAGATTCACCGGCTAGCGCCCTGCTGTCAGGCCGCGGTGATCCGGTAGCCCGCGACAGGAAGATGCACGGCCACCGGCCCTGTCTCGGGACTTTCATGATCGATCGACACACGGGTCGGATCGAGATAGCGCAGTCGCCCGGTTATATCCGGGTCGGATGAATGCGCTTTTGGCCGGATGATCACATTCTGGCCGGGTGTCAGGTTCGAGGCCGGATTGTGCAGCCCTGTCGGCGACAGTGGTGTGGCATCACGGGCGATGGCAAGTGCCTCCTCGGCTGTGATTGTCGGGTCATGGTCGGACGCATTGGTGGCAAGCGCCGTTTCAACCCGTTCGATCGCCGGATAACGCGCCAGAAGATTACCCCCGCCGTCCCAGCGCCCACGAAGCAGCCAGGCAAGAAAGGCCATTCCGGCATCCGCCCATGAGGGACGGTCACCCGCCAGGAATGGCTGTTCCGACAGGGCTGCCTCGATCTGATCAAGCTGCGCTGACAGTTGCAGCACCACCGCTGGCAGCTCTGCCTTCAGCGTCGCTTCGCTCCAGCCTGGCCCGAAATAGAGATCACCGCGATCCTTGATGAATTCTGGCGGCGCGGTGCCGATCGAGGTGGTGATGACAATCCGGATGGCGAGTTCGACGATCGCCTGATCGATCCAGCTGGACAGCGCCATGACCTGGCCGCGGCTGCCATTCGGGAACAGCTTGTCCTCGTATCCGGCCTCGCCGAGCGCGCGGGCGATATTCTGTGTGTCACAGTGAATATCCGCCCCCACCTGCATGACCGGGGTGCGTCGATAGCTTGCTGTCATGGGCATCAGCAGGGGTTTTGGCGGCACGCGGGGGATTTCCACCGATATCCATGGCGCGCCGATCATGTTCAGGGCGATACGAACCTTGTGGGCGAAAGGGGACGGCCAGTAATGGTGAAGAATGAATGCGGACATTGTGTATCTGTTCCTGAAAAGTGGGGGCCGGTATTGTCTCTAGGATAGTTTTACCCGCTCCGGCAATGATATTTGGCCGGGATCTCTGGCCGGGTTATGTAGCCGGCACGGTATCGGCAGATTAAACAAATTTTTCGGATCGACGTTACAGAGGGTGCATGAGCAGTTTTTCATGTTTCTCCCTCCTGAAACTCGGTTCCCTGGTGGCTTTCGCCACCGGGGATCTTTTTCTGGCATGACATGATCCATCCTTGTGGGTGTTGTCATCATCTGCCCCCGCAGACGGATGCCCATACAGGACTCGGCGCGCAAAAAAAGGCGGCGGTCATAGATGACCGCCACCCCTGTTGTGGGCCGTGATACCAGGCGTCAGGCTGCCTTGATCAGTTTCTTCGGCTTGTTGCTGATGCTGATCTGCTTCGGCTTGTCGGCTTCCGGAATTTCACGCTTCAGGAAGACGGTCAGGATTCCGTCGACAAATTGCGCGTCCTCGACCTTCATATATTCGGCAAGGCGGAACATTTTCGAAAAGCCGCGCTGCGCGATGCCCTGATAGACATAGTTGCCTGTATCCTCGCCCTTGCTGGCTTCAATGGTCAGCACGCCCTTTTCGGTCTGGATGCTGATGTCATCGGCACCAAATCCGGCAAGCGCAAGCTCGATCCGGTAATGCTCTTCATCATCCTTGGCGATGTTGTAGGCGGGGTAGTTCGGTTCCTTGCGGTCGGCAAGGCGGTTCAGCTCATCAAAAAGCGAGTCAAAGCCAACGAACTGGCGAGCCATAGGGGTGGTAAACAGAGTCATTTTCATCTCCTCTTTCAAGCGAGTTTGGTGTCGTCTCCCTTTCAGGCAAGACGACGGTTTGACATATGGTTTTTGTAACCCGTTTCGGCGTTACACACCTGATATAGGGCGGCAGAACGGCTGTTCAAGAGGGCCTTGAGACCAACGTGCCAGCCTGCCGTCAGGATATGTGACTCTGCCTTCAAATGGCCTTTTTCGGACCATTTTACGACCATGCTGGCAGCCCATTCTTTGACCATACCTTCATGGTTCCTCCCTGCAAACGGGTCGGCATGGCCGGCCCGTTTGTTATATTTGTCAAAGTTTTTGGCGGGTCGGCATGGCCGGCCCGTTTGTTATATTTGTCGAAGTTTTGGGCGGGTCGGCATGGCCGGCCCGTTTGTTATATTTATCAAAGTTTTGGGCGGGTCGGCATGGCCGGCCCGTTTGTTATATTTGTCGAAGTTTTTGGGTGGGGGATGCCGGAAATCTAGTCGATCATGATCGGCACTGAAACAGCATCGCCTGTGCGGCTGTTATAGACAACGATGCCGCCACTTCGCGGGGCGATGCCGGTGATGGCGCTGATGACCACCTGATGGGTGACCATCAATTCCAGCCTGTTTGGCGCGATCTGCGCCATATGCGCGCGAAGCGCCGCCAGAGTCCGGTCACGGTCGACATGCCCGTTGAAAAAGGAATTCAGCCCGATATGGGTCGTAAACGGGCCGATGGCCATTTCGCTGGCGGTGTCCTGGCATCGGCACCATTGGCTGCTGAAGATGGCATCCGGCACAATGTCATGGCGCATCATGTAGGCGCCAATGGCCCGCGACTGGGCACGTCCTTCATCATTCAGATTGCGTTGCGTGGCGCAGTCGGCGACATCAAACTGTGCCGGATCGCCATAGCCCGGGGCAAGTGCGTGTCGCAGGAACAGGACGTCGGCGTCGATCTTTGCTATCGCCTCAGCAAGCGGCTCGGCCTGTACAACCGATACTGGCAAGATCGCGGCCAGGGCGATCAGGGTGGCCATGAGAATGGCCCGGCATCCTGTGCGCAGGGATTCAAGGGTGCGGGCAAAACGATATATTGTCATGTCTCTGATTTGGGGTGTGGCCGCCGCCGACACAACCACCACGCTGTCATTGCTGATGAATAGTTTCGGTCCAGTACGGGTTTGACCAGGCACAATGCCCCTGTGCATCAATGGCAACGACGCGGATGAAGCTGCTGTCCAGTGTGCCCAGATCGAACCGTGCCGTCGTCAGACCGGATCCGGCAACGTAAAGCGCCTGGTGATTCTCAGCCGCCAGAATCACCCGATCCACCGGCGAGGTGCCGACATGCAGGGTGGTTCCGTCAAGGACGAGGTCGGTAAAGCTTGGCCCGGTCGAGGCATAGAAGCTGCCGCGCTTCAGCGCGGCAACAATGTCTGTCGCCGCCAGCCGGTCGGCTGCCACCATGACCCATCCGCCAAAGCCGTCATCCGGGATGTGGTGCGAATCATCGGTTGCCGCCAGATGAAGCCGATGACCCTTGTGAAGCAGCAGGTCGAGTGCCGCAATGCCGCCACCCCGCGCGGTTTCTATGGCCGAGCTGTGATTGTAGATCTCCACCCCATGCGCGCCTGCCTTCGCCAGGCTGTGTGCCTCGTCATCGGTCAGGTGGTACCATTCGGGATGCGCAATGGTGACATAGGCTCCCGCCGCCACCGCACGCGCAACAAGCTGCGGTCCGGTCTCGGATTCATCCGCCATCGCAAAGTCGACCGGCAGACCATTGGCCAGAATGTGCCACAGGCCATCGCGGTCATATGCCTTGCCGGGACAGTGAAGTTCAGCCGAAATGATGGTGATGAAATCAGGCCCGTCAAATTCCGTGGCATCAATGATGGTTGGTGCGGCAAAGCGCGGGTCGGTCCAGTAATGTTCCGACAGGCAGGTGAAATCATACCCTGCCTCGCGGTACAGCTGCACAACCTGTTGCGGGCTGTTCTGTCCGTCTGAATGTGTCGAGTGGCCGTGCAGATTGCCACGAAATACGTTGCCTGATGATGTGAACAATGTTGTTGCCATGGATCAGCTCCTCCCGGTCGGGTGCTGCCATGATGGCATCATGACTGTCACCTGTCAGGATGTAATGAGACCGTCCCGGAACTGTGCGGCAATTTACGTTTTCTGTCCTGCCCGCCTACCGGCTTGCGACCGCCGCACCATCCTTGGCCGCGTTCGGGAAGAACAGCTGGCTGCCATGTTTCTGGAAGGCGGCAATGGCGGCCTGACCCTCGTCGGACACCAGCCAGTCCCGAAAATCCAGCGCGGCCTGATGCTGGATCATCGGACAGCGTGTCGGCGATACCGGGATTACCCCATACTGGTTGAACAGATTCGGATCGCCTTCAAACAGAATCCGGTGGTCGGCCTTGTTGCCAAAAGCAAGCCATGTGGCCCTGTCACTGACTGTGTAGGCCTCGGCCTGGACGGCAAAATTCAGCGTCGCGCCCATTCCCATGCCTGTTTCCAGATACCAGCCGCTGTCCCCGCTGTCCGGTGTGTGGCCACTTGCCGTCCACAGCCGCCGCTCGGCACGGTTGGTGCCACTATTGTCACCGCGCGAGGCGAATGTCGCGTTGCCGGTATGAATGGCCCGCATGGCGTCATCAACGGTTTTGGCGGTGGCAATACCGGCCGGGTCGTGGTTTGGGCCGACGATGACAAAGTCGTTATACATCAGATCATGGCGTTCGGTGCCGAAGCCGGCGGAGACGAAATCAATCTCCAGGTCGCGGGCATGTGCAATCACGATATCGCCATCGCAATTGCGGGCGTTGTCCAGTGCCTGGCCGGTTCCGACTGCAACCACCTTCACCTCGACGCCGCTGACAGACGCGTAGTGTGGCAGCAGGTAATTATACAGCCCTGAATTGTCGGTCGAGGTTGTGGATTGCAGAATCAATGATGTGCTGGCCTGTGCGGCCCCGGCAAAAAGGCTGGCAGTCAGCAGACCGACAAGCCCGATGGTCCGGCCATGCCACGGCGCCATAACGTTACGTCCGACCCGAACAAGGTGATGGCAGACGCAGGATATCATTGGTAACCTCACTTCGTGGCGTACTACAAACTACTGCAGCGTATACGCTAGCGCCGCGTGAGCGAATGCAAAGGGTGCAGATTGACGCGCCCCTGTCGGAACCCTGACTGGCCTGCTGCCGCCCGGACGGGCGGTTGCGACACCTTGTCATTTGCTTGCATGGCCGGTTTGCTTTTGTCTTGGTGCCAACGCGCAGGAAAACGCGCAGGAAAGTGGAACTCAATATGACATACCCCAACTGGCATCAGCGCCCGGAACGCTTTGACCCTGAAACATCTGTCCCCGGCAGGCTTGATGGCGAATCCTTCATCCGGATTGCCGACCAGTTCATTTCGCTTGCCAACCAGCGCAATCGCAAGATCGATGCCACCGAACTGCAGATGGTGATGCTGTTTGCTGCGGCGCGCTACGCGGCACATGTCGGCAAGAATGTGATCGAAATCGATGATCAGGAAGACTTTATCAAGCATATGACAGCCCAGTATGCCGATATGCTGCGTGGCCATTTCGCAGACCCGAATGTCTGAGGCCTGGTCATGACAGCCCCGTCCAACACCGCCGGAACAGCCGTCACCATGCCGGATGTGCCGGCCACCCGGCTGTCTGTTGCCGGTGTCGCGGTCTGGATGCTGGCAATGATTGCCGCCCCATCGGCACATGCCGATGTCGATCGGGGGCGCGACATCGCAGCAACCCATTGCACACGCTGCCATGTTGTCGGTGATATCAACCCCTATGGCGGCATTGAATCGACACCGTCTTTCATCGGCATGAAATATCTTGCCGACTGGGAGCGTCGATTCGAGGAATTCTATATTCTGCCGCCACACCCGGCGCTTGTCCGGATCAGCGAGGTCAGCGCCGCGCGATCCGACGAAAGACCGGCTTTTGTTCATGAAATTGTGCTGACGCTTGATGATGTCGACGACATTCTGGATTTTGTCAGGACGCTGCCGTCACCGGCCCGTTAGGACGGGTTGCGGGTAACCAGAAAGGATATTCCGATGGATAAAGATAAACGCGATGAGATGAGCGAAGACGAAATCGCCATGCGCAAATTCCTGAAGCAGCTTGGCGTGACAGCGCATCAAGAGCTGGAAGCTGCGCTGCAGGCGGCGGTCGCCGAGGGCAGGATTACCCCCGGATCGCAGGTCGCGGTGAATGCCGAGGTGACGATCACCGAGCTTGGCTTTGTGCATCGCGTCGACGGCAACCTTCTGGCACCAGGCGCCGATGGCTGACATTTCCGAAGATGATGTGATTGCGGCATTGCGGGGCGTGATCGACCCCTCGCAGGGCAAGTCCGTTGTTGATCTCGGTATGGTCAGCACGGTCCATGTCAAACAGACAAATGTCAATTTTGCCCTGGAAGTCCCGGCGCATCGTGGCCCGGCCATGGAGCCGGTACGCCAGGCGGCTGAAAAAGCGGTCCGCGACATTCCGGGCGTGACCAGTGCCACGGTCGTTGTCACGGCGCATGCCGGCGCGACCTCGGCTGCTGCCGCGCCACAGGATGAAATTGTTGAAAAGGTTCATGAAATAAAGGTCAGGCGCTTTGTCGCCGTGGCGTCTGGAAAAGGCGGGGTGGGGAAATCGACCACAGCCGTGAATCTGGCGATTGCGCTGCGGCTGGAAGGGTTGCGGGTCGGGCTTCTTGATGCCGATGTCTATGGGCCGTCGCTTCCCCGCATGCTTGGTATCAGCGGTCGCCCCGCCTCTGCCGGGGGAGACATGGTGCGCCCGTTGGAAAATTATGGCGTGCATCTGATGTCGATGGGGCTGTTGGTTCCTGACGATACAGCCATGATCTGGCGCGGGCCGATGGTGCAGTCGGCATTGACACAGATGCTTGATTCCGTTGCCTGGGGAACGCTGGATGTGATCATTATCGATCTGCCGCCGGGCACAGGTGATATCCAGATTTCACTGGCACAGCAGGTCAACCTTGCCGGTGCGGTTGTGGTTTCGACACCGCAGGACATCGCGCTTCTTGATGTGGTGAAGGCAATCACCATGTTTGACAAGGCCGAGGTGCCTGTACTTGGCATGATTCAGAATATGGCGTACTGGTCCTGTCCGGATTGTGGCCGTACCGATCATATCTTCGGCAATGACGGTGTGGCAGGCGAGGCGTCACGTCGCGGCATCGAGATGCTGGGCGAGATTCCGCTGTCTCTGGAAGTGCGTACCGGTGGTGATTCCGGAACGCCTGTCGTTGTTGCCAACCCGCGGTCGGTTCAGGCCAAGACCTATCGCAAGATTGCGCGGCGCCTGATGGAGATTGCCGATCTGCGGCGCGAGGAGGAAGAGGCATGAGCCTTTATTACGAGGAATTTCCGGCCGAGGATGGCGACGCACCGCAATTGCCGCCGCTGCTGACTGCGGTGCCGGTTCCCGAGGGACAGGATGTTGCGGCAAAGGCGCTTGCCGCCGTGGCGACCGCCGAGGTCGGGACAGTTCTGTATTCCGAGGCGACAAAGGTTGCCGACTTTGCCGTCATCCTTGGCCCCGAGGTGCCGCTTCGTCAGGCCGGTCAGATGCTGTATGCGTTGATGATAGGTGTCGGCGACGCGATTGGCGCGCTGGCCCCGCCAGAGGTTGTCGTGTCCTATCAGCTGCCGGGATATATCCTGTTGAACCGGGGCCGTGCCGGTCGGGTGTGGATCACCGCAGACCCGTCAACAGGCCGCGAGGATGTGCCGGGATGGATGGTTGTCGGCGCGACGATAGATCTGTCGGTGCGCACCGGATCGGAAGATGTGTGGCGCGATGCTGGCGGCCTTGAATATACCTCGCTTGCCGAGGAGGGTGGCAGTTTCATTTCGCGGACCAGGCTTGTCGAATCGATCTGCAGGCATTTCATGGCATGGGTCAACAGATGGGAAGATGACGGGTTCCGGCCGCTCCATGATTTGTGGATTCAGCGCCTTCAGGAAGGTGGCGAGATGGCTCTTGCCGACGGCACCATGGCCGACTGGATCGGACTGGATGAAGACGGTACGGCGCTGATCAAGATCGATGGCCGCCCTGTCGGGCTGACGCCAACCGAATTCGAGAGTGTCTGCGGTCCGGCAGAGCTGCATTCGCTGAAAGCCGGGGCATGAAGGACATATCGTGAGACTGGCGCGCACCATCAGGTTTGATTCCTCCGATCTGAACGTCTTTCCGGCTGCTGCCGAGGAAGGTGAATGGGCCCTTGTCGGCACGTTCTGCTTTGCCGATCTCGCGCCCGAAGCGCTGACGGGCAAGGTCAAACAGGCTTTCAGCAACGGCTTTCTCGGCACCACGTCGTTCGGCTTCTCGACGCTGGTCAGCGTTGTCAATGCCAGCGAGGAAGACCTGGCCAGCCTGACCGAACAGGTGGCGACCCAGTTTGTGGACCGGCTCGGAGCGCCTGATATGGATGTGGCGCGCGAAGCCGCCGCCGGGGAAATCAGCTTCATGGCGGAGCTGTGCGCGCAGCATAAGACCGGCACGCTGCTGGCAATCCAGCGACAGCTTGGCGATGCCGGCATCACCGAGAGTTTTCGCAGTCTGGCAAAGGCCGATTCCTGCGCCGAGCAGAAGATCTGGACAGTGATCGAGGATGAGGAACCTGCCGATGCCGACTGAGGTTCGGCACCGCAAACCCGGGGAATGGACATGACACAGGATTTCTGGCTGACCTCGGGTTGGCACCTTCTTGACCGCGATGCCGAGGGCCGGCTTGTCCCCAGCGCGGATTTCATGCTGGCCTATTATGCGCGCGATGAAATCGCCCCGCAGGACGAGTCCTGCCCGGCCGAGCGCGCGCTTCATGCCAGACTTACCGAAAATCCCTTTGCCGAGGTGTCTGAAGCGGATTTTGATCCCATCATTGACCGTGACGTTGTCCACAATTATCGCGCTGTCCTGGCCTTCCGTGCCTTTCTTGCGCAATATCCGACCCTCGAAGCTGCCTATATGGCGATTGTCCGTGGGGCCAGAATCGAGTTTCCGCCCCTGTTCGTTGAACAGCTGACGCAGATCATCCTGAGAAATATTCTCGATGGCGAAACCGACACTCTGAAGATCAGGGCGGCTGAATGTCTGTTCAGGCAACAGACGGTGACGCTGGATGACGGTCGAATCATGGTGGCTGACCACGCGACGGTCCAGCTTCAGGCCGGCATGGCGCGGATGCTTCAGGAAGGGCCGAGCCCCGACGAGGTCAGCATCGATATCCTCGCCACCGAAACGGCGGATGAATATTGGGCCCGGTCCGACATGTTCAACACTTCGGTGGATATCGCCTTTACCCAGCCGGCTCTCGACGGGCTGTGCCGTGTGATGGAAGCGTGGATCGGTTATTTTCTGGGGGTTACGACCCGTATCCAGCCGATGCATCAGATCGAGGATGAAAGCTGGTCATGGCATATCGGACTTGATCCCGTTGCCAACGAGCTGTTCAACGATCTCTATGCCGGGGCTGACGTTGGCGAGGACCGGCTGCGCTCGATCCTGTGCCTGTTCAAGCTCGAGGCGGAGGACGGGTTTGTGCCCGAAATGGCCGGCAAGCCCGTATATCTGGGGCTTGCAATGGACCAGACGGGCAGCGTGCGCATGAAGCCGCAGAACCTGCTTGCCAACCTGCCGCTGGCGACCAGCTGAGCCGACGCCGACTGCGCCTTCAGGGTGGCCGAGATCTGGTTCGGACAAGACCTAGTTCAGGTAATCGTCGGTGGTCCGCGGCTTGCGGCGCTCGCCGATATCCATCAGCCTGTCATCCTTGTCGAACATGACTTCGACCCGGCAGTCCTCGCACATTTTCAGCATGTCGATCTGGCGCTCGCCGCTGAACATGCTGTGTCCCGACAATTTGTCGATTACCCGTTCGATTGACCGCGAGCTGCCAAATGGCTTGCCACAGCCCGTGCAGTGGAATGGCGTATCCTCGATGACCAGCTCGGCATTCATCGCGCTGTCGGCAAGATTGAATTGCGGCACCAGGCTGATCACCTTTTCCGGACAGGTTGCCACGCAGATGCCGCATTGCAGGCAGGCATCCTCGCGGAACAACAGCTGCGGGGCGTCCGGATTGTCCTGCAGCGCGCCTGCCGGACAGGCACCAACACATGACAGGCATATGGTGCAATTGTCGGTGTCGATGTCGACCCGGCCATAGGGCGCGCCTTCGGGAAGCGGGATGGCAGCGGGTTCAATCTTCTGTGTGCCGGCAAGGCCACGAATCGCCAGCCGTGTGATGGCGCGCGGACTGCCAAGGGGGCTGAACGGTGCCGGTGTGACCTTGCCGCCCGGTCGTGGGCCGCGAAGCTGTGCCGCCACATTGTCGGGATCGGGATCGTCAATCAGCACGAACCGAGACTCGTCATCGGCCCCGACACCAGCCATCAGCGCCCGTGCCAGTTCGATCTGGCGGCTAATCTGCGGCGTCTCATCAGGCTTGTTCGGATTGGCAAGGATGATCACCTGCACATAGCCCTGTGCAATGGCGGTGGCCAGCAGGTCGTGCCCGACCCGGCCGGTGCTGTGCATGGTCATCGGCAGCAGATCGGCCGGCAGACCGGGACCGAAGCGGGCAATCATGTCGATCATGCCGGCACCGTGGCTGGAGTCGGCAAGAAGCAGCCGCGGCGTTTTTCCGCCGGCTTCGAGGTAATGATCGACAAGGCTTGCCATCTGTTGACCGAAAGCATCTGCGGCGGGAAGGTTTGTCTGCGCGGCTCCGGACGGGCAGACAGCACCACAATAGCCGCAGCCTCCGCAAATGGCGGGGTCAATCTCGACAGTGTCGCCAGCGCTGATGATGGCACCGGCAGGGCAGACATCAAGACAGCGCGAACAGCCGTTCAGGCTGTTGCGGGAATGTGCGCACAGATTGGCATCGTAATCGACATAGATCGGCTTTTCGAAAGCGCCGATCATCTCGGCGGCTTCCGCTGTCACGGTTGCCAGCCGCACCGGATCATCAGGGCTGACACGAAAATAGCCGTCCCGCTTTTCCCAGCCGGTGAACAGTGCCGGCGCCCCGGTCAGGTCGATGATGATGTCGCATCCGGTTTCGATTCCGTTCTGCGGGTCTTCAAACCGCAATGAGGCGCGGCTGCTCGGCAGTGCTGTGCCAAAGCTGTCAATGACAAGGTCAAAGGCGGTGAAGTGACCCTTGGCGCTGCGAATCGTCCCCATCGTCACCAGGCCTGAAATGCCACTTGCCATGATGTCCTCGCCGGGCGAGGTGATCATCACGGTAACGCCGAGCGAGTCCTTCAGCTTTGCCGCCATGTCCAGCGCGGCATCGACACCGTTGCCGCGCGCACCATCGGCATAGATGAGGCAGCGTCCGGACGAGGTCAGTGTCAGGCTTCGTGCCGCCGGAACGCTGTCCGTGGCAGCGCGAAGCAGGGCGGCGATTTTCGGCAGCGCTGCCGCGCCATCGTCGCTCCAGCCCGCAGCCTCGCGAATATTGATGAATTCGGGTATCGGCCTGCCGCTTTCCTCGGCAAGCTGCTCAAATGTCGCGCTTTCCTGCGTGCAGGCAACGATCAGCGGGCGGTCGCCTGATGCCTCGAGGGCGCTCTCGAACCGTTCGATTCCGGACCGGCACAGTTCCGTTGCCACGGCACAGCCACCTGCCGCCCCACAGGCCTTGCCAAGCTTCGCGGCGTCAATATCCATCGTGCCACCGCAATCGCAGACAAGTATGTCACGCTCTGCAAGCTTCATCATCAGGGCCTCCCGGTTCTGCAAGCGCGATGTTTTGGCATGTTTCCAATACTCGCGAATGATGCCTAGAGTAACGCAGTGTTGAAAATTCACACGGTCCAAATGCCGGGCTGGGGTGGGTAAAAAGGTCACGGGGTGATCCAGAGGACGATCCGGCAATGGTCCGCGATTGTTCCGACTGGGGGGAATATGTCAGACGAGGTTACACCACAGACGAAACATGTCCTGTATGGCGTCAGGGTGATCGTCGAAAAACAGCCGCTTGACAATGTGTGGCAGCCATTTCGCTGGGTGATCAGCGATCTGTTGCCGTTGCGACCCGAACGTGGTGGGGGCGCGCCGCCGATCAACAACACCCGCCTGCAACGCCTTCGTGGTTCCGGTGGTGGCGCGGTGGCCGACGATCTGTTCTTTGCCGATGCCTTTCTGGACCTGCACCACGCCGAGGCCGAGGCCTATGCCGAAAACCTCGCCTCGAGCGATCCGGCAATCTATCTCGTTCTGCGGTCCGGCGAGGATGAGGACGACGAGGAATTGCCGGCTGGCGATGACGACGAGGATGCGCCGGACATGCATGTCGCCGAACTCAGCCTGTCCCCCTACAATATCCAGGATTATGAGGATTGTGGCGAGGATCTGATCGAAAAACTGCCGCTTGCCGGACCGATCAGACAGTTCGTGGCTGCTTTTGTCGAGGCGCATTACCACCCCGAACCGTTCAAGAAGCGGGTTCGTGACCGGGCGAATCTCGACGCACGGGTCGGCGGTCGTGCAGACCCCAGGCTGCGGCGGCAATAGCGGGAGGGCAGCGTAATGGCTGAAGAAGAGGGCCCGACCCGACTGAAACGATCCCTTTCAGAGCGTCTGCGGCGCAAATCGCAGGTGGCGCGTGGTGAGGCGGTCCCGGATATGCCGGAAACCGGCCTGCCACCCGGCGCGGATCTGCCGGCTGAAGAGTCCGAGGAAGAGGCGGCGCTGTCCGACGACGAGCTTCTTGCCAAATACGGGGTGGATGATCCCGAATCCATCGAGGATCAGGACAAGCTGGACACGCTGCTGCAGGGGCAGTTTCCGGATCGGATCCGGCAGATGGCACTGCGCCGCATGTGGCGGCTGAATCCGCTGTTCAGATTTGCCGATGAAATGGTCGAATATGGCGAAAACTATACCGATGCGGCAACAGTGATCGATGGCATGCAGACCGCCTATCAGGTCGGCAAGGGCTATCTGCAGAAGGCGTTCGACGCAGTTGATGACGACGATGCCGGGACGGCGCTTGCCGATGAGGCCGATCGGTCAAGGCTTGCCGACGATCCGTCCCGCCGTGATGAGGATGATCCGGCTGGCAAGGCCGAGGAAGATGACAAGCTTGCGTCGCGTGACAGCAATAGTGACAGCGACAGTGACAGTGACAGTGACAGCGCCGCGACGGCGATCGAACCGGCTGCGCCGCCTGGCCCCGCCAATGAACTGGCCCCACCGGATCCGCCGGCGGTGAGGATCAATGACACTGACACTCAGAGCGACACCGGCAATGACAGCGAGGATGATGTGCCGCCGCCACGGCCGCGCCGCATGAGTTTTCGGCGGCCAACGGATAAATCTGCCGCATAACCCGCCCGCTGTATGATCTGCCCGCAGGATGGCCTGTTTTGCTGCGGATTCCCTGCTCTGCGGCATAATGCGTCAGAAAGTCACATAACATAATGCGCCGCCGGGCATATCGGCTCTTGGCGCGGCGAGATCTTATGCTACGGTTGATTAACTGGGCATTAGTATGTTCGCACTCCGTCCGGTTGACGCGAACAGCTTGATGTCCTGGGGAGGTGAGGATGGCCGCTGTGGCTAGAAACGACCAGAATTCGTTGACCGAGGATGATCGGCTTCGGGCGGAAATGTATGAATTTCTGGCCATGATGTTGCGCCAGGAGCCGAGTGACGAGCTGATCGGTCTTGTCGCGGGCCTGAAGGGCGACAGTTCATCCATCGGGTCCGCCAGCACGGTGCTGGCAACGCTTGCCTCGAAAATAGCCAATGACGAAATCCGCGATGAATATATGCGCCTGTTCATTGGCGTGGGGCGCGGCGAACTGCTGCCCTATGCATCCTACTATCTGACAGGGTTTTTGAACGACAAGCCGCTGGCCAAGCTTCGCAACGAAATGCAGGTGATGGGGATTGAGCGGGCCGAGGGTGTCAAGGATCCGGAAGACCACATTGCAAGTCTGTTCGACATCATGGCCGGGCTGATCCGCGGCACGTTCGACGCGCCGAACGATCTGGCGGCGCAGGCGACCTTTTTCAAGACACATATCGATCCCTGGGCGCCGCTTTTGATGCAGGACATCGAGGCGGCGAAATCAGCTGTATTCTATGCGCCGGTCGGCACGATCGGCCGCGCATTTATGGAGATTGAAAGCGAAGCTTTCGACATGGATGATGCGGGGTAGCGAAACGCCCCCGCAACATGGCAGGCCGCGGCCTTATGCGGCGTCATTTTTGGAGGTATAGAAAATGACAGACAACATGGAGAAGACTGGCGTCGAGCATCGGCGTGACTTTCTCAAGAAGGCTGCCTTGTCGGTCGCTGCTGCCGGTACGGTAGCGGTTGCCAGCAAGACAGCATCTGCTGATGACGTAACGGAGGTGACCGGTTCCGGCTATCGCGAAACCGATCACGTCAAGGCTTTCTACAAGTCGGCTCGGTTCTAATCAGCTTTCCAACTGGAGGAGACAACAATGCTTAAGAAGAAGAGGTCAGGGGTAGCGAAAAGCCCCCAGTCATCGTCTTTTTTCGGCAAGGTTGCGGAAAAGGTTGTTGACCGTCGTGCATTCCTGCGCGGTTCTGGTCTCGCGATTGGTGGCGTCGCCACTGCGGTTGCGGTATCAGGCAGCAACGTTCGTCCGGCACAGGCAACTGTGTCCGGCGCAGCAGCTGAAATCAAGAAGACCGTTTGTACGCACTGCTCTGTCGGTTGTACCGTCATGGCAGAGGTGCAGAACGGCGTCTGGACAGGTCAGGAGCCTGGCTGGGACAGCCCGATCAACCTTGGTGCCCACTGTGCCAAGGGCGCATCCGTTCGGGAAACGGCAAGCGGCGAACGCCGTCTGAAGTATCCGCTGAAACTTGTCGGTGGCAAATGGACCCGCATGAGCTGGGACGATGCCATCAATGAGATTGGCGACAAGATGCTTGAGATTCGCGAGCAGTCAGGACCGGATTCGGTTTACTGGCTCGGTTCCGCAAAGCACAACAACGAACAGGCCTATCTGTTCCGCAAGCTGTACGCCTACTGGGGTTCCAACAATGGTGACCACCAGGCGCGTATCTGTCACTCGACCACAGTCGCCGGTGTTGCCAACACCTGGGGCTATGGTGCAATGACGAACTCGTACAACGATATTCACAATTCGCGTGCGATCTTCATCATTGGTGGCAACCCGGCCGAGGCGCATCCGGTATCCCTGATGCATGTTCTCAAGGCCAAGGAGCAGAACAATGCGCCGCTGATCGTCTGTGACCCACGCTTTACGCGTACGGCAGCGCATGCCGATGAATATGTGCGCTTCCGCCCGGGTGCCGACGTGGCCCTGATCTGGGGCATCATGTGGCACATCTTCGAAAACGGCTGGGAGGACAAAGAGTTCATCCGCCAGCGTGTTTACGGGATGGAAGACGTCAAGGCCGAGGTCGCAAAATGGACCCCGGAAGAGACCGAGCGTGTAACCGGCGTTCCCGGTTCGCAGCTGCGCCGTGTGGCCCAGCTGATGGCAAACAACCGTCCTGGCACCTTCATCTGGTGCATGGGTGGCACACAGCACACCAACGGTAACAACAACACCCGTGCTTACTGCGCGTTGCAGCTGGCTCTCGGAAATATGGGCGTTGCCGGTGGCGGCGCGAACATCTTCCGTGGTCACGACAACGTTCAGGGCGCAACCGACTTCTGCGTTCTGTCGCATTCGCTGCCTGGCTATTATGGCCTGTCGGCAGGTGCCTGGAAGCACTGGTCGCGCGTCTGGGGTGAGGATTACGAGTGGATCAAGGCCCGCTTCGACTCCATCAAGGGCAAAGACGGCAAGACCAAGAGCCTGATGAACATGAACGGGATCCCCGTGTCACGCTGGATCGATGGTGTTCTTGAGAACAAGGACAACATGGATCAGCCTGACAATCTCCGGGCGATGGTCTTCTGGGGTCATGCTCCGAACTCGCAGACCCGTATGAAGGAAATGAAGACGGCGATGGAAAAGCTCGACCTGATGGTCGTGATCGATCCATACCCGACCGTTTCCGCGGTTCTGTCCGATCGTACAGATGGCGTCTATCTGCTGCCGGCAACGACACAGTTCGAGACCTACGGGTCGGTAACCGCGTCGAACCGCTCGCTGCAGTGGCGTGAAAAGGTTATCGAGCCGTCCTTCGACTCGCTGCCTGACCACACCATCATCTACAAGTTTGCCGTGAAGCTGGGATTTGCCGATCGCATGTTCCGGAACATCACGGTGAATGGTGATGAGCCGCTGATCGAAGACGTGACCCGCGAGTTCAACAAGGGCATGTGGACAATCGGCTACACCGGCCAGTCGCCAGAGCGTATGAAAGCGCACATGGCGAACCAGCACGTCTTCGACAAGACAACGCTGCAGGCTGTCGGTGGCGAGCTTGACGGTGATTATTACGGCCTTCCGTGGCCGTGTTGGGGTACTGCCGAAATGGGGCACCCGGGCACGCCGCTGCTGTATGACACAAACAAGCCGGTTGCCGAGGGTGGTCTGTGTTTCCGCGCCCGTTTCGGGGTCGAGCATGAAGGCAACAATCTGCTTGCCGAAGGCTCCTACCCGGTCGGATCGGAAATCAAGGACGGCTATCCCGAGTTCACAATGGGCATGCTGAAGAAGCTTGGCTGGGATGGCGATCTTACCGCTGAAGAGCGCGGTGTGATCGATGGCATTGCCGGTGACAAGACGAACTGGAAGGTCGACCTGTCGGGTGGCATCCAGCGTGTTGCCATCAAGCATGGTTGTGCCCCGTTCGGTAACGCCAAGGCACGGGTCAAGGTCTGGACATTCCCGGATCCGATCCCGCTTCACCGTGAGCCGCTGTACACGTCGCGTCGTGATCTGGTTGCGGATTATCCGACTTATTCGGACCGTAAGCTGTATCGCCTGCCGACACTGTACAAGTCGATCCAGGATGTCGATCACTCAGGCACCTATCCGATCATTCTGACCTCCGGTCGCCTGGTCGAATATGAGGGTGGCGGTGACGAAACCCGGTCGAACCCGTGGCTGGCCGAACTGCAACAGGACATGTTCGTCGAGATCAATCCATTCGATGCGAATGGCAAGTCGATCCGCGACGGTGACATGGTCTGGGTGAACACGCCGGAAGGCGCGCGCATCAAGGTTATGGCCCAGGTTACGGAGCGTGTTGCACGTGGTGTTGCCTTCCTGCCATTCCACTTCGGTGGTCACATGGAAGGTAAGGACCTTCGCGAGAAGTATCCGGCAGGGTCGGATCCATATGTGCTTGGTGAAGCTGCCAACACGGCCATGACCTACGGCTATGACTCGGTAACCCTGATGCAGGAGACGAAATGTTCTCTCTGCAACATTGAACGTGCGTAAGGGAGGCACTAATGGCAAGAATGAAGTTTCTTTGTGACGCAGAGCGCTGCATCGAATGTAATGCCTGTGTCACCGCCTGTAAGAACGAGCACGAGGTGCCGTGGGGTGTGAACCGCCGTCGCGTGGTGACCATCCAGGACGGTAAGCCTGGTGAACGTTCGATCTCGGTTGCCTGCATGCACTGTTCAGACGCGCCTTGCATGGCCGTCTGTCCTGTCGATTGCTTCTACCAGACCGATCAGGGTGTGGTTCTGCATTCGAAGGATCTGTGCATCGGGTGTGGTTACTGCTTCTATGCGTGCCCGTTCGGCGCGCCGCAGTACCCGCAGGCCGGGAACTATGGATCGCGTGGCAAGATGGACAAATGTACCTTCTGCGCCGGTGGCCCAGAGGATGACATGAGTCAGTCCGAGTTCCAGAAGTACGGCCGTAACCGTCTGGCTGAGGGCAAGCTTCCGATCTGTGCGGAAATGTGCTCGACCAAGGCGCTTCTGGCCGGCGATGGCGACCAGGTCTCGAACATCTTCCGCGAGCGTGTTGTCGCCCGCGGGTTCGGATCCGGCGCCTGGGGCTGGGGCACGGCCTACACGATCAAGAGCTAACAGGCTGTCACCAAAATCGGACTCCCCCGCTTCGGCGGGGGAGTCTCCACTATCAGAGATTCAACAGACTATCAGGCCACGTCTCCGGCGTGGCTGGACAGGGAGCTGGACGCCATGACCGGTCAAAAACTCACGGGCATGCTCGCGCTGATTGCGATTGCCGGATTTCTGCAGGCTTGCGAACAGGAAGAGCGTGGCCGGATCCTGCAATATCAAAAGGGAACCTATCTGGGGCCCGCAGATCAGTCGCTTTCGAATGAACAGCTTCGCGAAATCGAAGCCAGGACAAACCTTCAGGCCTGGTACTAGGTACCGATATCCGGGGTGCCTTCCGGCAACCGGACCGACAAGGGGTGATATCATGATGCAAGGAAACGCATTCAGAATTCTCGCGCTGCTGGCGGTGCTGTTTTGTGGTGCAACAAACCTTCCTGCCGATGCCGTGGCACAGCAGGCGGGCGCGGTTCCGGGTGACTCGCTCGGACTGAACTCGGATTCCGATCTGTGGCGCTTTGTGCGGACGGGAAATGCCGGCAGCACACAGATGAAGAACGAATTGTCAGCGGTGATGATCCAGTCCGAAGGCGACAACTGGCGCGCCTTTCGAAACGGCCCCATCTCGGCCTTTGGTGCGATTGGACTGATTGTCGTCATTTTCGTGCTTGGACTGTTCTATATGGTCCGGGGCAAGATCAGGATCGACAGCGGGCCGTCGGGTGACACCATCCTGCGGTTTGGAACAATAGACCGATTTGCCCACTGGTTGATGGCGGGATCGTTTGTGATCCTTGGCATCACGGGCCTCAACATGCTTTATGGTCGTTATGTATTGTTGCCTGTTATCGGCAAGGACGCGTTTGCCGCGCTGACCGCGGCCGGCAAATACGCGCATAACTTCCTGGCGTTTGCCTTCATGGTTGGTCTGGCGCTGTCCTTTATCCTGTGGGTGCGCCACAACATCCCGAACAAGGTCGATCTGCAATGGATCAAGATGGGCGGCGGCATCGTCAAGAAAGGTGTCCATCCTCCGGCAAAGAAGTTCAATGCCGGTCAGAAGATCATCTTCTGGGCTGTCATGATCGGCGGCCTGTCGGTCAGCATGTCCGGCATCGCGCTGATGTTCCCGTTCCAGACCACGATGTTTGCCGATACCTTCGCGCTGTTGAATGGCCTTGGCTTCAACCTGCCGACAGACTTTACAGCGCTTCAGGAACAGCAGCTGAACCAGCTGTGGCACGGTTTTGTGTCACTGGCGCTGATCGTGATGATCATGGCTCACATCTATATCGGTTCGGTTGGCATGGAAGGGGCGCTTGACGCCATGAACTCCGGCCGTGTCGACCGCAACTGGGCCAAGGAACACCACAGCCTCTGGGTCGAGGAAGAGGACCAGAAGGCAGCCAAGCCGGCGGAATAGAACCGTCGGCGCCGGGTGAAACCGTGGCACGTGACGCCAATCTGATATCGCTGAGGCCGTCCGGACTTGTCCGGGCGGCCTTGCTTGTCCTGATGCTGTCATTCTCAGCTGTCAGCACTGCGAGTGCCTTTGACCGATACACGGCACATGGCGGTCCGGTTCGCGATCTTACCTTGTCACCGGATGGCAGCACGCTTGTATCGGCAAGTTTCGACTATTCGGCGGTGATCTGGCAGGCGCCGGATATCACAGAACGCAATACGCTATATGCGCATGAAGCCGCCGTGAATACGGCGCGGTTTTCACCAGACGGCAGGATTTTGGCCACGGCTGGCGATGATGGCCGCATCTATCTGTGGCCGCAGTCCATATTGGAGCTTGAGGATCCGCAGCCAATCATCCTGACCGGTCACCAGGGCAAGATCGTCAATCTTGCCTTTTCGGAGGATGGAACATTGCTTGCCTCGGCAAGCTGGGACGGGTCCATAGGGATCTGGCCGCTTGATGGCGACCTTGACGCCGCCGGCGACAACAGCCGTTTCATCCGTGGTCATGACGGCCCGGTAAATGGTGTGCAGTTCTCGGCCGATGGCGAGCATCTTTTCAGCGCCGGATATGATGGGCAGATCCGCAAATGGCGTCTGTCGAATGGTGAATATCTCCGCAGCATTGTCCGCAACGGGTGGAGCGTATCGGTCTTTGCGATCGATGAGGACAACGACATTGTCGCCTATGGATCGTCCGACGGCACGATGAATGTCGAAAGACTGTCGACAGGCGAAGAGGTGATGCGGCTTGGTGATGAACGGGTACCGGTTCTGGCGATCTATGGCAGCCCTGTTTACCAGATGCTGGCGTTCGGCAATGCCAAGGGCCGTGTTGTGGTCATCAACACATCCGACTGGACTATCGTGCGTGACTTCAACGCTGCCAATGGCCCGATCTGGTCGGTGGTGATCATGCCGGACGGCAAATCGCTTGTGGTGGCCGGGCTGGATGATTTCATCACCAGATGGGAATTGTTCGAATTTCCGCCGGAATATCTCGTCAGACCCGGCCCGGCACGTCGCTTCCACCCGACCGACGCCATCAGCAATGGAGAGCGGCAATTTGCCCGGAAATGCAGCGTGTGCCATACGCTGAGTCCGGACGGCAAGCGCCGTGCTGGACCAACGCTGTTCGGTGTGTTCGGCCGCACGGCGGGAACGCTGGCAGGCTATCCCTATTCGAGGGCGCTTCTGGATTCTGACATCGTGTGGAACGAGGACTCCATCAACCGCCTGTTCGCAGACGGGCCCGATGTGGTTACGCCCGGCACCAAAATGCCGATCCAGCGAATGAAGAACGCGCAGGACCGGATTGATCTTGTAACGTTCTTGAAAATGGCTACCAAAGAGACAATAGTTGAACAGTGACGGCGGCCTCGTCGCCGTCTGCCAAGGAGACAGAGATGAAAATGTTCCTTATCAGTTCCGGTATCGCAATCGTGATTGCGGTAGTCGCCTTCTATATGCTGCAGACGACAGGCATGGATACCGCATCGGTTCTGTCCGGACCGGATGTCCGGCTTTAGACTTGACCTGACACAGCGCTGGCGTGGCGGTGCCGCATGGTTTTGCGTGCTGGCTGGCCTGTTCATGCTGGCATCTGCACCGCGCGCGGATCACGGGCCTGTGACTTACAGCGCCGCCGCGCCTTCAGTGGTGGTGGTCGAGCCGACCTGGCCCGGATTTGAGCGTCCAGGCTTTGGCGCGCCGCCCGGCACGGCACCGGCCGGCACCGGCTTTTATTTCGGCACCGGAGCGCCCGACCATTACATTCTTACCGCCGCGCATGTGGTGGCGCGGGCTGTCAGGGTCGAGACCGTTGACAGTGACGGGGGCCGCCACGAGGCCGAAATTGTCGCCATTGACGGGGCACGTGATCTTGCGGTGCTGAGATCAAGCCTGGCCGGGCAGCCGATTGTGCTGCGCCGGGAAGAGCCGGAAGTGGGGCTTCACGCCTGTGCCATTGGCAACAGCTTTGGCCTCGGCCTCAGCTTCAGCTGCGGTGTTGTCTCGGCTGTTCATCGCCGCGATGTGGGCTTCAATGCCATAGAGGATTTTGTGCAGACTGACGCCGCGGTCAATCCCGGCGCTTCGGGTGGCGCGCTTGTCGACCCGCAGGGACGGCTCATCGGCCTGATTGACGGCATTTTCACCAAGGAAGCCGATATCGACGCCGGGGTGAATTTTGCGGTGTCCGTGCCGATGATACTGGAATCACTGGACGAGATCCGTCAGTCCAATCCGTCCATCCCGCAGGCCCGGTGATCGGGCACCCGACCGGTGGCGATCAGCGCGGGATATAGTCTGGTTTCCATTTCAGCACGACGTTGAAAGATACCGAAATCCGCGGCACCTCGGCCATGTTCGGATGCACCAGATGATGCAGGAAGGCCGGCCACAGCAACAGATCGCCGCCACTTGGAAGGATCCGATGTTCCGGATCGACCTGCCCGTCGCCCCGGATGGCATTCATGTTGGCCTGTGGCCGCGGATCGAAGAAGCTGATTGATGCCGGATTGAGGTCTGACCGATAGGTTTCCGCGTCGCTCTGGTCGGGAACATTCACATAATAGGTCCCCGACAGCCAGGAATGCGGGTGGTTGTGAAGATTGTGGTAATCCCCGCGGAAATTCACATTGCCCCAGCCCTGAAGTGTCCATTCAAGCTGATAGTCGATGCCGGCTGCGGTCGCGTAATCGAGGACGGCCCGGTCACAGCATTGTCGCAGCCACTGTATTGCCGGGTGATCCATGGTGAACAGATTGTCGGCCGTGTAATCAACCGTCATATCATCGATCTCGGCATTGCGCTCCATGATCGCCGCCGACAGCGCGGGGTTTGCCATTTCGGCACCGGGAAGCCGGATTCGCATGAATTGAGTTGGCCAGAGATTCAGGAATTGCGGTTGTCCCTCGGGGGGTGGGGGCGTGGCCATGATGAACACTCCAAAGCGTGATGACGTGACCGCAGAATAGCGGTAAAGCCGGGCCGGTAACAGCGGGGCATTGCCGCAGGTGAATGGATGCAACGCGTGTCTTGACGTGTAACGGCGCTGGCGTTGACACTGGAGGGAGGTGCCCGGGGCGGAACAAGGGATCGGGGAATGAGTGGCAGTATGGCAGACATGGCATGACCGAAAGGGAAGACCAATCGGATTCTCCATCATCCGGCAGCCGTGACGGTGGCGGGACGTCCCCCCATTCGGGAGATGCCGATACACCTTTGACCGACACGCTGCTGGACCAGTTTTCAGCCTATTATCTGGTGGCCGTTCTTGCCGTCAGGGCGCTTGAGGAGGCGCGCCGCCAACATACGCTTGCCGAGACCGGGTAAAACCCTGCCACCTCCCTTTATTGTGACTGACAGGGGCTTGCGTTGCTTACCCATGTGTGCGTCCCTCTATTGTATTGAATAAAATGAAAAAAACCTGAAGAATATGATGGTGGTGGTGTCGATATCTGGGGTTTGGAATGGAATTTGATTTTATCATTGTTGGTGCCGGTTCGGCTGGCTGTGTGCTGGCGAATCGCCTGTCGCAGGATGGACGGTATCAGGTGGCGCTGTTCGAGGCTGGCGGGCGTGATACAAACCCGTGGATTCATATTCCTGTCGGCTATTTCAAGACGATGGGCAACCCGGCAACCGACTGGTGTTATCGAACGGAACCTGATCCGGGTCTGAATGGCCGCGCCATCAACTGGCCGCGTGGACGTGTTCTTGGCGGCAGCAGTTCCATCAATGGCCTTCTTTTCGTGCGCGGACAGCCGCAGGATTTCGATCATTGGCGCCAGCTTGGCAATATCGGCTGGGCCTGGGACGATGTATTGCCGCTGTTCCGCCGTATGGAGAACTGGGAAGGCAATGGACCGGAGCCGGACCCCGCATCCGATGTCAGGGGCAAGGGCGGTCCGCTGAATGTTGTGGCAAACCGCCTGAAACGTCCGGTGATCGATGCCTGGGTCGAGGCGGCGACGTCGCTTGGCTATCCATATACCTCTGACTACAACACCGAGGATCAGGAAGGCGTCGGCTATTTCCAGATGACAATGCGCAATGGCCGCCGATGCAGCAGCGCGGCCGCCTTTTTGAAGCCGGCTCGCAACCGTGGCAATCTGCATATCTTCACCGGGGCGCAGACCGAGAGGCTGATCCTGGAGGGGCGGCGTGCTGTCGGCATTCAGGTGCGGCGCGGCACCGACCTTGTTGACGTTCGGGCGCGGCATGAAGTGATCCTGTCTGCCGGCTCTCTTGGGTCACCTCATCTTCTGATGCTGTCGGGAATTGGCGCCGGGTCCGAATTGCGGCAGCATGGTATTACGCTGGTCAGGGACCTGCCGGGGGTCGGCAAGAATCTTCAGGATCATCTTCAGGCGCGGCCCGTCTATCAGACCACGGCCAGCACGATCAACAGCGAGACCCGTCACCCGCTGCAATATCTTGGCATTGCGCTGGAATATGCGATGCGGCGCACCGGGCCGATGGCAATGGCGGCAAGCCTTGGCACGGCGTTCCTGAAAACCCGCCCTGAACTGGAAACACCCGATATCCAGTTTCATATCCAGCCGTTCAGCGCCGACAGGCCGGGTGAAGGCACGCATAAATTTTCGGCCTTTACCGCTTCGGTGCTTCAGCTTCGTCCGGAAAGTACCGGCCATCTGGCCTTGAAGTCCGCCTCGCCAGACGACCATGTCGCCATTCACCCGAATTATCTGGCGACACGGACCGATCGTGACACGCTTGTTGCCGGCATCAAGATTGCCCGCGCGGTCTGCCGGGCCGAGCCGGTTGCCTCGATGATCACGGGTGAATATTCACCTGGTCCGACAGTGGCGGTGGATGATGATGAGGCGATTCTGGAATGGGCACGCAATACGGCAACGACAATCTATCACCCGACCGGAACCTGCAAGATGGGGCAGGATCCGATGGCTGTTGTCGATGCACGGCTTCGTGTTCACGGTATCGACGGGCTTCGTGTCGCCGATGCCTCGATCATGCCGGTGATTACATCCGGCAATACCAACGCGCCGTCCATCATGATCGGTGAAAAGGCATCGGGGATGGTGCTGGAGGATGCGATGTGAGTTTCGAGACGATCACCGACATCCTGCAGTTCATTTTGCCGACATCATCCTGTCGGGGGACAACGCGCTGGTGATCGGCATGATGATGGCCATGACAAACGGGTTTTTGCGAAACGGCAGGTCAACGTGACCTGCGTGGGACCAAAGAAAGGAATGTGATTGAGGTAAGGGCGTCGCGGAGCCTTTGGCGACGTTGGATCAATTTTGTACCGCGAAGGCGATAGAGAGCAGGGAGGACACTATGTCTAAACTCTTGACGATTGTCGGCGCGAGTGTCGCCGGCATTGCTGCGGGCGCAATCATGATGACCAGTGCCATGGCGGCAACAACCTTGAAAATCCAGTTGGCGGTGCCGCTGAGCGCGGATGAAGCCGTCATGGTCAACAGCTTCGCAAGTGATGTCGAGGCCCTTACCAAGGGTGAGGTGAAGTTTGAGCTTCTGCCGGCAGGCGCTGTTGTCGGTGTCAGTGACATCATCGATGCGGTGGATTCCGGCCTTGTTGATGGCGGTTTTGCCTGGACCCATTACTGGTCGGGCAAGCATCCGGCGGCCATGCTGTTCGGCTCGCCTGTCGCCGGTGCCGGTGTCGGCATCGACAACATCGCCTTCATGTCCTGGTTCCAATATGGCGGCGGCAAGGAGCTGTATGACCGGCTGTGGGACGAGATGGGTGTGAATGTAAAGGGCTTCATGCTGCAGCCTGTTGGCCCCGAGGCACTTGGCTGGTTCAAGGAGCCGATCAATTCGATGGATGATTTCCGCAAATACCGGTTCCGTACGCCTCCCGGCATTCCGGGGCAGTCCTACAAGGATATCGGCGTTGCGTCGGTCGCCATGGGCGGCGGTGACATCCTGCCGGCGCTGGAAAAGGGCACCATCGACGCCGCCGAATGGTGTTGTCCGAAGCCTGACTCCATCTTCGGGTTCCAGAAGGTCCTGAAACATTATTATCTCCAGGGCCTGCATCAGGTTGTCGTGAACGCCGATCTGTATCTGAACGGTGATGTCTATGACGCGCTGACACCGACGCAGAAGAAGGCCATCGAGGTTGCCGCCAATGCCTCGCTGATGCGTGCCATCTCATACCGCATCATCGAGAACGGCAAGGCCCTCAAGGACCTGACCGACAATCACGGGGTGATTCTTCATGATACGCCGGCAGATTACTTTCCGGCCTATATGGAGGCTGCCAGCAACCTGCTTGAGGAAAATGCCGAAAATAACGCCTTCTTTGCCGAGGTGTGGCAGTCGCAAAAGGATTTCGCAGCCATCGCCGTTCCCTTCTGGGCCGGTGCGCAGGCATCCAATGCGGGTCTCGGCAAGGCCTTTGCCGACAGTGTGAAGTAACCATGTGTCGCGGTGGGCTGTCCACGGGATGGCCCACCGCTTTTTCACATCATGTTGAAAGGTGATGCCGACTCATGCCGGTCCGGGGAGGGAAGCCATGGCACAGGAACCAGATATTGATCAGCTTGAAACGGCTGACGAACTGATTGCGGAACGACGCGCCGGCACGGTCGGCGCAACGCCCGCGGATATGCATCCGGCGATGCGCCGGATCATCTAGCGAATTGATATTCTGAACAACTGGGCCGGGCGGATGACCTGTCTGCTTCTTGTGCCGGTCATCATCGCCATGGTCTATGAGGTGGTGGCGCGCAAGCTGTTCGTGGCACCGACCGACTGGGCCTACGACACCAGTCGCATGCTGTCAGGTGCCATGTTCATGCTTGGTGCAGGTTATGCGCTGATGCGCGGCATCCACATCCGGGCTGACTTTCTGTACCGCAACTGGCCGCCGCAGACCCAGGCGCTTGTCGATGGTCTTCTGTATCTGCTGTTCTATTTCCCGGCGATGCTGTTCTTCTTCTGGATCACGTTTGAATACAGTGTGAAGACATGGAGTCGCTGGGAGCTGACCATGGATTCGGCGCTGATGGCACCGCTGGCGCCGATGCGCACGGCCATGCCGGTCGGCATTGCACTGCTCATTCTGCAGGGCGTGGCCGAACTGGCGCGGGCAATCCACAATCTGTCGCCGTCGATACGGCGATGGATCATCCGCCTGCTGCCAGTCTACGCGCTGGTGCTGGCAATCATTTTCCTGAATGTCTTCTTCCCGAAGGCGATGCCCGAATGGTCGCTGTTCGCCATCAGTCTGAAGGGTGCTGGCGGCGTCTCACCGCAGATGATCGGGGTTTTCATGATCACGGTGATGTTGCTGGCGATTTTTGTCGGTTTTCCAATTTCCTTCACCCTGATCTTCCTTGGTTTCGTATTCGGTGCCTGGGGTTTCGGCACCAAGCTCGTCTTTCATCTGCAAAGTCTGCAATTCAACAATGTGATGCTGGAACAGACGCTTGCCGCGGTGCCGCTATTTGTCTTCATGGGCATTCTGATGGAACAGGCGGGTCTGATGGAGCGGCTGTTAACCTCGGTCCAGCTGATGCTTTCACGCACCCGTGGGGCGCTCTATCTGGCGGTTCTGTTTGTCTCCACAATCTTTGCCGCCGCCACCGGCATTGTCGGTGCCTCGGTGACGATCCTTGGCATCATGGCGGCGAAGACGATGAATCGATCGGGGTATGATGTGCGGCTTGCCGCCGGCACCATCACCGCTGGCGGTACGCTCGGCATCCTGATCCCGCCCTCCATCATGCTGGTTGTGATGGGGCCTGTTCTGGAAGTCCCGGTGACCGATCTGTTTGCGGCGGCGATCATCCCCGGCATTATGCTTGCCGGTCTCTATGCCGCCTACGCCCTGATCCGATGCTGGCTCAACCCGGACCTCGGACCGACACTCACTGACGCGGAACAGCCGCCAACATCACCCTATTACTGGCTTGAGGCCGTGCTGGTCATTGGTTCGATCATCATGCTCTTCACCCTGATGGTGATGGGATTGTCAGGATCGCTGGCCGGTCTCTTCCCCCTGTCCTCGCTGATCGTCCCGCTTGTCTGGGCCGGCATCATGTATGGTGCGTCACGCTGGGTTCGGACAGCGCGGCCAGGGGGATTCTTCTTTTCCGATCTGTGGCATGAATTCTTCATGGGGTTGGTGCCGCCCTCGGCGCTGGTGGCCTTTGCCCTTGGATCAATTCTGTTTGGCTGGGCCACACCGACCGAGGGCGCCGGATGCGGCGCGTTCGGGGCGCTGTTGCTGACCATCGCCTACCGCAAGCTGACAACACGAATGTTCTATGACGCGCTGATCAAGACGCTTTAAATCTCCGTACTGATCCTGTTCCTTGTCGCGGCGTCCAATTTCTTCGGTGCGGTGTTCTCGCGGCTTGGCACGCCGACCATGATCACCGAATTTCTGCTGGCATGGCAGCTGTCACCAACCCTGATTCTGATCATGGTGATGGCGATGATCTTCCTTCTGGGATGGCCGTTGGAATGGGTGCCGATCGTACTGATTATCGTGCCGCTCCTGATACCGGTACTGATCAAGCTTGACGTCAATCTTGTCTGGTTCGGCATTCTTGTCGCGGTGAATCTGCAGACTGCCTGGCTCAGCCCGCCGGTGGCGCTGTCGGCCTATTTCCTGAAGGGCGTCGTGCCGGACTGGGATCTGAAGGATATCTATCTTGGCATGATGCAGTTCATGGTGATTCAGGTGATCGGTCTTGTCCTGATCTTCCTGTTCCCGCAAATCGCCCTGTGGCTGCCAAATCTGATCTATGGAGATTGAGCCGGCCATGATGACCGGCGCAAGCGCGGCCGGACGGGCGCCCGGCCACCTGTCAGCTGATGGTCGCTAGGCCTTGACGCTTGTCATGAAGCGATCGCGAATGACGACCGGGTCCATTGTGATCACCGGCATCTTGGCATTGCCGCTTTCACATTTGCAGACAATGATCGTCATCTTGCCGGAATCCAGCGCGTCCTGAAGCACTCGTCCTGTGTCCTCGGCGGCACATTCGATCACGGTCTCGCAACCACAGGCCTCGGCGACCTTGGCGAGTGATGTCTTGCGGCCAGCATAGGTTGGCTGATCGCCGGTCGAACCATAAGAGCCATTGTCGATGATCAGCAGGATGAAGTTGTCAGCCGGGTTGTTCGCGATGGTCGGCAATGTTCCCAGATTGGTCAGTACCGACCCGTCACCATCAATCGAGATGACCGGCTTTGGCTGCGCCAGCGCAAGCCCCAACCCAATCGAAGACGCAAGCCCCATTGTGCCCAGCATGTAGAAATTGCTTGGCTGGTCGTCGATGGCATGCAGTTCCTGGCTTGGAATGCCGATGTTGCACACCACCAGATGATCGCGAAGGATAGGTGCGATTTCCTTCAATATCTCGGAACGAATCATCTCAATATCCTCCCCAGAAGGACGCGTCTGTCAGAATGGCGACCGGTTTGTTGCACATGAATGTGTATTTCAGAATCTTGTCCAGCTCCTCAACGTCATTGCGTTGATGGAAGTGATAGGTCGGGATGTGCATCTGCGCCAGAAGGGCCTTTGTGTGAACGGCCATCTCGACCTGGCACGCGACAGGCTCGCCAAGTTCACCACGATAGGAAATCAGCATCGGCAGCGGCATCCGGTAATATTGCGTGAGCGTCGCCAAGGTATTGATTGTCACGCCGATGGCCGTGTTCTGCATGATGATTGCAGGACGCTTGCCCCCCATGAACGCACCGGCGCAAAGCCCCATGCCCTCATCTTCCTTGTTTGATGGGATATGGTGGATTTCCTTGCGCGCATCAATCTCGGCAATGACCCCGGCCAATTGTTTGCACGGTACTGTCGTGATGAAGGATACGTCATTCGCGACAAAGTCATCGACGATCCTCTTGTTGATATCCTCTTGCATGTGCCTCTCTCTGTAACATGTCCCGTGAATTGAAACCCGGGTTCCTGTGCGTTTGATCTTACCGTGACCCGGCGTCCGGGCCTATGGGGTCAGGATAATTTTTGGCGACGCCACCCTGTGGGTTCTGAGATCGGAAAAAGCTGCGGCACCATCCTTGAGGTCACGCATTTCCACCCAGTCCAATGTGCCGAAATCACCATTGAAGATGGCCGCCGCGGTGTTGCGGAAATCTTCCGATGTATAGGTATAGATGCCCATGAAGGTGATTTCCTGCAACGTCAGCCGCCGTGAGTCGATCCCCCCACTTGCTTCCCCGAGACCGATATGGACGATGATCCCGCCCGGGCGCGCATGTTTGCACGCCATAGCACGGCTCGCGGCATAGCCAACGGCATCAATGACAATATCGAACTGACTGTCTGGATCCAGCCTGTCAGGGTCAAGGGCCCGGTGTTGTCCCGCCTGTTCAATGATCGCCCGGCGATCTGCCGTCGGTTCGAGGATCACAATGTTCTCTACACCGAAATTGGCGAGGCTGAGAGCGCTGCCAAGACCGATGGTGCCACCGCCAATAACCAGCGCCGATGCTCCATGCGCCGCCACAAGCGTGGTTGCAAGGCGTGATGCGTGCCAGCAGCAGGCCAGTGGTTCGGCCAGGGCCGCCTTTTCGAAAGGCACATGATCGGGAACCGTGACTATATTTGTCTCGGGCATCGTCAGCCATTCGGCAAATGCGCCCTGGCGTGGCGGCATGGAAATGATCTGCCGGCTGGCACAAAGATTGTCGCGACCGGCCATACAATCGGCACAGCTGCCGCATGTGACAAGCGGATTGACGGTCACCCGCTCGCCGTCACGGCTGCCGCCGGACAGGGTGCCCGCTGCTTCATGTCCCAGAATGAGGGGCGCCGGACGGCGCTCGTCATGTCCAAGATAGGCATGCATGTCGGATCCACAGATGCCGCAGGCACTGACCCGGACAAGCACCTCGTTATCCTGTGGAACCGGGTCTGGAGCGTCGCGGAATCCCAGACTTTCCGGGCCTTCATAAACAAGAGCCTTCATTTTGCCGTGAACCCCCCATCGACCATCAGAACCTGCCCCGTCACATAGCTCGAGGCATCGGAACACAGAAACAAGAGTGGCCCGTCCAGATCTTTCAGCTCTCCATTCCTGTTCATACATGTCTGCGCGGCATTGCGTGCGGCGCGCTCGCTGTCGGCGAATACAGGGGCGGTGAGTTCAGTGGGAAAGAAGCCGGGACCGATGGCGTTGGCGGTGATGCCATGCTGCGACCAGGCTTCGGCCATGGCGCGGGTGAGCTGCGCGATGGCACCTTTGCTGGCGCCATAGGCAACGCCGCCGGGAAAGGCACGAAACGTCTGTAGAGAGGCAAAATTCACAATTCGACCCCACCCTCTGGCCTGCATGTGCGGCACCAGCGCCTGACTGAGAAAGAAAGGTGTCGATAGATTGAGCGCAATGGTGGCATCCCACCCCTCGGCTGTCACGTCATCGGCTGGTTGACGCAAATTGACCCCCGCCGCGTGGACAATGATATCCGGCGCACCGAACGGTGTGCTGATGTCGGTCTTCAACCTGTCCAGATGGTCCCGGTCGGCAACATCCGCGACGACAAAGGCCGCATCATGTCCATGTTGTGCCTGCCATTGTGCCAGACGTGACTCACGACGCGCCACGCCGACCACCCGCGCGCCGGCCGCCAGCAATGTATCGGCGGCGCGCATTCCGATGCCGGAGCTGGCACCGGTAACACATGCAACCTTGCCGGAAAGATCAAAGAGGCTGATAGGGTCAGTCATTCGCGGTCAGATCAAAAACTTCATTCGGAAAATATTTTGCAAGCCTGACATCGGCTGCGCGGGCGTGACCTTCCATTCCTTCAAGGCGCGAAATACGGGCTGTCGCTTCGGCGATCTGCTTTGCGCCTTCCCGCGTGGATTTCTGCCAGGTCACAATCTTCATGTATTTGTGAACCGACAATCCCCCGGTGTAACGGGCCGCGCCGGATGTTGGCAGCACGTGGTTGGTGCCCGATGCCTTGTCACCATAGGAAACGGTTGTCTCCTCTCCGAGGAACAGCGAACCATAGCATGTCAGGCGGTCCAGCCACCAGTCCAGGTCCTGGGCCTGCACCGTCAAATGCTCAGGTGCGTATTCATCGGAAGTGGCTGCCATTTCCTCGCGGTCTGCACACAGGATCACTTCCGCATAGTCGCGCCATGCCGCGGTTGCATTCTCACGGTTTGTTTCGGGAAGGTCGGCGATCAGTGTCGGTACCAGTTCCATGACTGTTTCCGCCAGTGGCCGGTCATCTGTTACCAGCCATACCGGAGAGTTGTAGCCATGTTCGGCCTGCGACACCAGATCCGTGGCCACAATCATGGGGTCGGCCGTTGAATCGGCAAGGATCAGGCTGTCGGTCGGTCCAGCGATCATGTCGATACCAACGCGGCCAAAGAGAATCCGTTTTGCCTCGGCAACAAACTGGTTGCCGGGCCCAACGATGATATTTGCCTCTGGCAAGCCAAACAGGCCAAAGGTCATCGATGCAACACCCTGAACCCCGCCCATGGCCATGATTTTGTCGGCACCACAGATGCGGGCTGCAAAGATGATGGCAGGGGCGATGCCGACGCCCGGTCGTGGTGGCGAGCATGCGATGATGGACTTGCAGCCCGCTACCTTGGCCGTGGTGACTGTCATCACCGCGCTGGCGATATGGCTGTAACGGCCGCCGGGAATATAACAGCCGGCGGCGTTCACCGGTATGGCGCGTTGGCCAGCAACCAGACCGGGCACGATTTCATATTCGATATCGGCGATGGTCTTTTTCTGCTGCTCGGCAAAACGGCGGACATTGTCGTGCGCAAAACGGATGTCGTCCTTCAGTTTTTCCGGCACCAGCTTGCACGCGGCCTCGATCTCGTCCTCTGTCAGCAGGATATTGCCATCATATTTGTCGAATTTTGCGGCATATTCCAGCGCTGTGGCATCGCCACCAGCCTCGATATCGCTGAGAATTTTCTGAACAGTCGCCGTGACATCCGATGCGTCGGTCGTCGATGTGCGATGTGACTCTTTCAGATATATACGTGTCATCGTCTGGAAACCCTATTGGTAAATTTCAGGCAGAAGACTTGTCGAAATTGCCGGTACGAACGCAATCAGCAACACAACGACAAGCATGCAAAGAACAAAGGGCACGGCGCGTGCGGCTATGCCGAGGATGGACTGACCGGTAATGCCCGACACCACAAACAGGTTCAGCCCCAATGGGGGGGTGATGAAACCAACGCCGAGCGCGGTGATCATCATCACGCAGAACTGGATTTCGTTCATGCCTATATTGTCGGCAAGTGGCTTGAGAATCGGTGCGAGAATGACGATGTTCGGCGTCGTTTCCATGACGCAACCGGCTGCTATCAGAATGCCGATCATCAACAGGATGAGCATATAGGGATCATCTGTGAGCGAGGTCGCGGCGCCGACAAATCCCTGTGGCACGCCCATGATTGCAAGTGCCTGTGCCAAAGGCAGCGAAAAGGCGATGATAGGCAGGATGACACCGTTCACCTTGGCCGAACTGACCAGCATTGCCGGAAAATCCGAAAGCTTCAGTGTTCCCAGGATGAAGCCGATGATGATGGTGACGATCACCGCTGTCGCGCCCGCCTCGGTGGGTGTCAGCCGTCCGGAAAAAATGCCGTAGAAAATGATTCCCGGAACAATGAATGCGTACCATCCCGATTTCACCGAAGCCGACAGTCTGGCGAACCATTCGGAAAAGGTGATCAGGCCGCCCTGTTCATAGGCGTGTATGCGGTTCATGATGATATTTGTCACCAGGATGGCCGTCAGGATCGCAAGCCCGGGAATGACAGCGGCCAGAAACAGTGTGGATGCCGATATGCCAAGCACAAGTCCGATAACGATATAGGCGATCGAGGGGGGAATCAGGATCCCCGTACAGGCACCGGCCGCCACAAGTGCGCAGGCATATGGGCGCGAATAACCCGACTCGACAAGCCTTTCGATCGTCATCCGCCCGACCGCGGCGGCCCCCGCCGCGTCAGACCCTGAAATGGCGGAGAACATGCCGCAGACCAGAACAGTCGCCGATCCAAAGCCGCCTTTGGCCCAGCAGGTCAGCGCCTCTGCAACGTCGAGAAACTTGCGTGACAGGCCCGCGCGGACGAGAACATCGCCGGTCAGTATGAAAAGCGGCACGGCGGTCAGGGCAAACGCATCAATGCCGTCGAACAGGCTCTCGCCAACAAGGCTGAGAGGCAGGTCGCCGGACATCAGCAACATGGTGATTGCCGCCACGCCAATGGCGGCCCAGACCGGGATCGCCAGGGCGATCAGGCCAACAAACAGGATGACCGGAAGATAAAAGTCCCAGCCAAGCTCTACCGTCTGATTAAGTGTGTTCCACAACATCGCCAGATTGCTCAGTCAAAAAGTTTGTCGCCTTCATAAACCGGCGTGCCGTTACGAAGACTGTTGATATCATTGCGAAGCGACTGCACAAGCCGCCAGATCATGAGCGCGAAACCAATCGGCACCGCCATCAGGAACCACACCATGGACACTCTCAGGCCGTGGCTGACCGATCCGAATTTGGCTGAAACCAACACGGTCTCGAATGACCAGTAAAGGGCGATGACGGCCACCCCCATCATCATCAGGTCGCCAAGGATGTATATCAGCGCCTTGGCGCGCGGCCCCAGATAATTCAGCAGCACGTCAATCCGGATATGCGCGCGCTCCCTGACCGCGGCCGCAGCACCGATCCAGGCAAGATAGATAAAGGAATAGCGGACGATTTCCTCACCCCATATCGAGGAGTAGGCAAAGACCTCGCGCCGCAGTACCTCAACCGCCATTGTGGCGACAAGCATCACGTAGAAGACCAGAAGCAACCAGCGTTCAGCATTGCGATCTAGAAGGCGCAGCATATTCATGGATATGTCCCTTTGCAGGTGCCTTGTCTGTTGTCTGGCTCAGACTCTCTCGAAAGAGGTGGTCTCGAGGGTGTTGCCCTTGATAGGCGGTGTGGATGGAGTTTTAGCGACCCAGTGTGGATCGGGCAATCAGCCCCAGCCGTCAAAAGGTGAAAAACAAATTGGTGGGCACAAAATGGCCTTGTGCCCACCATTGGTCTTAGGCGTCGTGTACGTAGTACTTGCCTTGTGTGTTTGCGGCGTCTTCCAATTTGCCGAAATTGGCCATTGATCCCGCAAGTTCTTTCTTGAATGTGTCCCACTCGGCACGCTGATAGCCACCGGCAGCTTTCCACTCGGCAAGCTGATCGTCGCTGAGCGAGTGGAACTGGACACCAGACTTTGCAAGCTCCGACATCGCATAGCCGCGGGCGGACGGTACCTTCGCAAGGTTCATATGGCCGGTCATCTGCGACCCCCACATGACGCCTTCCTGTACATCCGATGGCAGGCTGTTGAACCATTCCAGATTACAGGAATATACCTGGCTGTCCGGAACGGCTTGCGTGAATGTGACATGGCTCAGGATATCCTTGAAGCCAAACACATACAGCGCGCCAACCGACGGATCCAGGGCATCGGCAACGCCCTGTTTGATGGCGGACGGTGTTTCACCCCAGGCGACCGGCGTCGGGTTGGCACCAACCATCCGATAATATTGCTGGAGCATCTTGGAACCGGGAACGCGGAACTTCACACCAGCCAGATCACCAGGCGTGATGACGGCACCGGAGCCACCCTTGCGAACGGCAACAACGCGCGGGTCGATATTGACATAGAACAGGGCTTTGAAGCCGTTCTTCTCGACCTTGGGATGCACTTCGCTATTCCAGAAGTCCGAATGCACAAGGTTCGTGAAGCGTTGGTTCGAGCCACACAGATACGGCATATTGATCAGATCAACTGCGGATGCGAATGGCGCAAAGTTGGACAGCGAGTGCTGAGCCGCCTGGATTGTTCCCGACTGCACTTTCTGTACGAGCGCCCCGCCAGCGCCAAGCTGGCCTCCGGGTGCAAGTTTCACATACACCTTGCCATTTGTTGCATTCTGGATGTTTTCCTTGAGGTCCAGCTGCAGGATCGGATAGCTGCGCGACGCGCCAAGCACATAGGCTGTGGCAACGGTCATCACATGGTCGGCCGCCTTTTCACGTTCACGCTCTTCAGCGGCAGTCTGCGCAATGGCCTCTTTCGACCACAGCATGCCATTGGCGCCAACAATCAGCGCTGCGGTGAAGCTGCCGCCTGCGGCAAGCTTCAAGAAGTTGCGGCGCTCAACAGATTTCAGTTCTTGTGTATCGTCGTTCAATTTCTTTCCTCCTGAAACGAGCCTAGTCAGATTGCCTTGCTTTGCCATTGGGCTTTGCTATTGGGCTTTGCTTTTGGCTTCGTTCGTTAATATAGCGGCAACAAAAAGGATCACTGCCGTCAGCAAGACCAGCATCTCAGACACATCGTTCATAAATGGTGCGCGGGTCACAGACCCGATCACGACGTTCAGTGCGAAGATTCCAAATGCCAACGTTGACGCCACTGGCAGCATGTGTTGCCTCCTCGTTTCATGACATCACCATAAAACCGTAAGCGCTTACATTGATAAAAGGCAAGGATTAAATGTAAGGGCTTACATGAATGGGGATGTTTTTGATTTTCGTCGCCCGCTATTGGCGAAACCCGCATTTTGGGCTTTGATCATGGACAGGTTTCAGTTTTGATATGGACCCGGTCCGTAAACTCTCAGGCAGCCAATGGATGAAGCATTGCGTTATATATTAGGATCCTGATGCCGACTCGTTCCGTACCAACATTGGATGACGTTGCGAGGCGGGCTGCTGTGTCGACGGCCACAGTCTCGCGATGTCTGAATTCACCGGAACAGGTCAGCGAGGCGACCCGCAATCGCGTCAATGACGCGGTGAATGCGCTCGGTTACACGCCGAATTTTGGCGCAAGAGTGATGGCTGCCAAGCGAACCAACACCATCGGGGCCATCATCCCGACCATGGAAAACGCCATTTTTGCCCGTGGACTGCAGGCGTTCCAGGATGAGTTGCGAAAAAAGGGATATACGCTTCTGGTCGCCAGCTCATCCTACAAGTCTGACGTCGAGGAAGAACAGACCCGGGCTCTGATCGCGCGTGGTGCCGATGGGTTGCTGCTGATCGGTCATGATCGCAGCAGCTCGATTCTCGACTATCTCCGGTCGCGCGATGTGCCGGCGCTTGTGGCGTGGGCGCATGATCCGAATGCCATCCTGCCGTCGATTGGCTTTGATAATTTTGCGGCAATGTGCGCGCTCGCCCGGCAGGTTCTGGCCCTTGGGCACAGGAACATCGGCATGATCTCGGCGGTAACGGCAACAAACGACCGGGCACGGGCGCGGGTTCTGGCCGTGAGGCACGTCATGGAGGAGGCGGGCATTCCCCCGGAAACCCTCAATATCATTGAAACCGACTATGGAATTGAAACAGGGGCCAGGGCATTCGAGGCACTGATGAAGGATGTCCAGGCACCCAGCGTTGTCTTCTGTGGCAATGATGTGCTGGCTGTCGGGGCCATACGGCAGGCGCAGAAGATGGGTATCAATGTGCCGGCCGATATCTCAATCACCGGATTCGACGATATAGAAATAGCCCGGATCGTGGAGCCTGAACTGTCCACCGTGCATGTTCCGCATCGAAAGATGGGCGCCCGCGCCGCAAGCATTCTGGTTGATATGGTCGAGGGTCGGCCATTTCCCCGCACCACGCAACTCGATGCCACTGTAGAGATCCGCGGATCGCTCTCCAGGTCGAAGTGACGCCAAACATCACAGACAGGTTGATACCGTCGAAGTCGCGCTTGTAAACGGTCGTTTAATTTTTTCTATGTTCAAAAGTAAACGACCGTATAAAATGAAGCCATGCAGGGTGGAAAAACGCCAATATCAGCCAGCACCGCCGACGCCATCCTGATGGCTGCGCGCACGCTGTTTTCCGACCATGGCTATGACGGCACCGGGCTTCGCGCCATCGCCGACCTGGCGGGGGTGAATGTGGCGTTGATAGGCAGATATTTCGGGTCAAAGGAAGGATTGTTCCTGGCGGCGGTGCCGCCAATGCTCGATATCGGTGGGCTGGTGAACGGCCCGATGTCGGAGTTCGGCATCCGGGCCGCCAATCTCATGGATATGAGGGCGAACCGTGGTTTTGATCCGATGCTGGCACTGATCCGCACCGCCGCCAGCCCAAGCTGTGCGCCGGCATTGCAGGCAGCCCTCGACACACAGGTGATTGCGCCGCTGGCAAGCCGCCTTGAAGGGGGCGACAGGCACGCCCGCGCCGGACTGATCCTCGCGACGATGGCCGGGTATGATCTCATGAAGCGGATTATCGCTGTCGACGCGTTGCAGGGTGGTGCCGGTATCCACCGTCGTGACCATCTTGCGGCGGCGCTCCAGCAGATCGTCGATAGGGACACCGTAATGGAATGACTTTGGCGGGCTTGGGCCTCGGTGCTGGAAGCCGTTCGGCACCGGCCTGATCGGTGATTGTGGGTTGCCTGTGGTTGATTTCGCGGTGCCGGTACCCATTTCGGCACCATGACAAACCATGCAAATCCCCCATCGGCCCTTGCCAGTACACAGATGCCGTCATCGCTGGTGGCCGCGCTGTCCGGTCAATCCGTCGCCGCTCCGGCTGGCGCTGCCATCGCGCAAGGTGGCCGCGCTGCCGCCGAGGCCTTGCTTGCCGCCATCGATCCGGTTGCCTATGCCACCAGCCGCAATCATCTTGACGGCGCGGTGACACGGTTGTCCTGCTATCTGCGTCATGGGATCCTCAGCCTTGATGAGGTTCGCAACATGGCGCTTGCCAGAGTGGCCGAGCCGCGTCAGGCGGAAAAATTTATTCAGGAGCTGGCCTGGCGGGATTACTGGCAGCGGATCTATCTGGCGCATCCCGACCATATCTGGACCGATGTCGAACCCTACAAGACAGGGTTTGATGCGGCTGAATATGACGCCGAGCTGCCGGATGACATCATCACTGCGCGGACCGGTGTGGCCTGTCTGGACCAGTTCATCACCACGCTCCATGAGACGGGCTATCTCCACAATCACGCCCGTATGTATCTGGCGGCCTATGTCGTGCATTGGCGGCGCGTTCGCTGGCAGGCCGGTGCGGCCTGGTTCCTTGAACATCTCCTTGATGCCGACCCGGCAAGCAACAACCTGTCCTGGCAGTGGGTTGCCAGTACGTTCTCGAAAAAGCCCTATATCTTCAACCTCGACAATGTCGCCAAATATACCGGTCATGACATCAACACGCGAATGTCCGACAACAGGGTGCTGGCCTATTCCTATGAGCAATTGACCGACCTGCTGTTCCCGAATCTGGAGCATCGCGATGACTGACCTGATCTGGTTGCATGAAGGCGCGCTGCGACTCACGCATCCCGTCTTCACGATGGCCGACCGCGACGCGCCGGCCCTGTTCATCTGGGACAGTGCCAGATTTACGGCCGGCCATGTCGGGGCACGGCGTCAGCTTTTCATCTATGAAACGCTGGTCGAGCTTGGCGTTGACATCTACGAGGGTGACGCCACCGATCTGATGCCGCGTTTGGTTGCCGCATATGGTGCCAGCCGTCTGCTTGTTCCGGCGACGCCTGATCCGGCGCTCATAGGTCAGCTTGCCACAATCCGCAGCGCGATACCGGATGTAGCGGTCGAATTGGTTGACGATACCGCGTTCGTCATCCTTTCCGAGGCTCCGGACCTTGGCAGGTTTTTCCGGTACTGGAACAAGGCACGCAAAAGTGCGCTCCGCTCGCACGGTGTCTGACGAGAAGGGCCGCCATCCGGCGGGCACGCCGGAAAGCAATTGATCCGCGCGGTGGCTTTCCGATAAGCTTGTGCCACCATATGACCGTTGTTCCGGGATTTTCAGATGACTGATATTCTTGCCGAACTTGAGGCGAAGCGCGTCAAGGCCCGTCTTGGTGGAGGGCAACACCGCATTGATACCCAGCATGGCAAGGGCAAGCTGACCGCGCGCGAGCGGATCACCCTTCTTCTTGACGATGCCTCATTCGAAGAATGGGATATGTTTGTCGAGCATCGGTGCCATGATTTCGGCATGGAAGGGATGAAGGTGCCGGGCGACGGGGTGGTCACAGGCTATGGCACCATCGGTGGTCGGCCGGTTTTTGTCTATTCCCAGGATTTCACGGTACTTGGCGGGTCACTGTCGGAAACGCACGCCGCCAAGATCTGCAAGATCATGGACCAGGCCATCAAGACGGGCATACCGCTGATCGGGCTGAATGATTCAGGTGGCGCGCGCATCCAGGAAGGTGTCGCTTCGCTTGGCGGCTATGCCGAAGTGTTCCAGCGCAATGTGCTGGCATCCGGCGTCGTGCCGCAGATTTCGCTGATCATGGGGCCGTGTGCGGGCGGCGCTGTCTATTCGCCGGCCATCACCGACTTCATCTTCATGGTCGAAGGGTCGAGCTATATGTTCGTCACCGGGCCGGATGTTGTGAAGACCGTCACCCATGAGGATCTGACAGCCGAGGAACTTGGCGGGGCAAAGATGCATAGCCGGGTATCCGGCGTGGCGCATGGCGCTTTCGAAAATGATGTCGAAATGCTGATGCAGACGCGGGCATTGATGTCGTTTCTGCCGCTGTCGAACCGCGAAGATGCCCCTGTCATCGCCTGTCATGACCCGATTGACCGCCCCTCGGCGGTGCTTGACCAGATTATTCCGGCCAATGCCAACATGCCCTACGACATGCGTCAGGTCGTGCTGCAGATTGTCGATAATGGCGAGTTTTTTGAAATCCATACGAATTATGCCGCCAACATCATTGTCGGCTTTGGCAGGATCGACGGCAGGACCGTCGGCATTGTCGGCAACCAGCCAATGGTGCTGGCAGGCTGTCTTGATATCAATGCGTCGCGCAAGGCGGCACGGTTTGTCCGCTTTTGCGATGCGTTCAACATCCCGCTGGTGACACTTGTCGATGTGCCGGGTTTCATGCCGGGTCTGGCCCAGGAGACGGGTGGCATCATCTCGAATGGCGCAAAGCTGCTGTTCGCCTATGCCGAAGCGACGGTGCCAAAGGTCACGCTGATCACCCGCAAGGCCTATGGCGGTGCCTATGATGTGATGGCCTCGAAACATCTTCGCGGCGATGTGAACTATGCCTGGCCAAGCGCCGAGATTGCGGTGATGGGACCGGAAGGCGCGGCGCGCATCATTTTCCGCGAGGATGCCAAAGACCCTGACAAGCTTGCCGCAAAGACGGATGAATATCGCGAGAAATTCGCCAATCCGTTTGTTGCCGCCGGCCGTGGATATCTCGACGACATCATCATGCCGCGAAATTCACGCCGTCGCATTGCCCGGGCATTGGCAATGCTGGCAGACAAGCAGTTGGAAAACCCGGCGCGCAAGCACGACAATCTTCCTCTCTGATCCGCAGCAAAAGGCCGGGGCCCGATACCATGTTCGACAAGATCCTGATTGCCAATCGTGGCGAAATCGCCTGCCGGATTATGCGCACAGCAAAGAAAATGGGCATTGCCACGGTGGCGGTCTATTCCGATGCCGACGCCGGCACACCCCATGTCACGATGGCGGACGAGGCGGTGCATATTGGCGGTGCGGCGTCAGCTGACAGCTATCTTCGCGCTGATCGGATCATCGAGGCGGCGCAGCAGACTGGTGCCCAGGCCATTCATCCCGGATTCGGGTTCCTGTCGGAAAACGCAGCGTTCGTGACCGCGGTCGAAGAGGCGGGGGTCAGCTTTATCGGGCCGGCACCAAAAGCCATCGCGGTGATGGGTGACAAGATTGAATCAAAGCTGCTGGCAGAGTCTGCCGGCGTGTCGGTCGTCCCCGGTACGCCCGGCGCGGTGGAGGATGTTGAAACCGCGCTCAAGGCGGCTAAAGAGATCGGTTATCCGGTCATGGTCAAGGCGTCGGCTGGCGGCGGCGGCAAGGGGATGCGCGTTATCGAAAGCGCCGATGACCTGCCGGATGGCATGCGGGCCGCGATGAGCGAGGCGCAAACCGCCTTTGGTGATTCACGTGTCTTCATTGAAAAATTTGTCGTTCAGCCACGCCATATCGAAATCCAGCTTCTGGCCGACCAGCATGGCAATGTCGTCTATGTCGGTGAACGGGAATGTTCGATCCAACGCCGTCACCAGAAGGTTATCGAAGAGGCGCCAAGCCCGTTCATTTCGCCCGAGACCCGCGCCGCCATGGGCCAGCAGGCTGTCGATCTGGCGCGCGCTGTGGATTATCGGTCTGCCGGTACGGTGGAATTCATTGTCGGCGCGGATCAGGATTTCTATTTCCTCGAGATGAACACGCGCCTTCAGGTGGAACATCCGGTGACCGAAATGGTCTATGGTCTCGACCTTGTCGAGCAGATGATCCGTGTTGCCGCTGGGGAAAAGCTGTCACTCACCCAGGATGACATCGTGGCCAATGGCTGGGCCATCGAGGCCCGTGTCTATGCCGAGGATCCGGCGCGCGGGTTTCTGCCGTCGATCGGCCAGCTGATCCGCTATCGCGAACCGCTTGGCGAGAGCGTGCGCGTTGATTCAGGGGTCGAGGAAGGTGGCGAGATCTCGATGTATTACGACCCGATGATTGCCAAGCTGGTGGCGCATGCGCCGACCCGCGATGCCGCCATCACCAGACTGCATCTGGCGCTTGATCATTATGAGATCGATGGAATCGCCAGCAACAGACAGTTCCTTTCCGCCGTGCTGGAGAATGCCTCATTCCAGAGCGGCAACCTGACAACAGGATTCATCGCGGCTGAATTCGACGGTGATTTCACGGCGGGCCCTCCTGACAAGGCGGCGGCACCCGGTCTGACCGGACTTGCGGTGGCGATTGCCGCGCTGCGTGACGAGGACCGGCATTTTGCCGAACCAGGCCGTGAATTCGTGGCCATAGATCAGACAGGCCAGCGAATGATGGTCGAGGTCAACAAGCTGACAACGGGCGCTGCCATTCTTGTCGTTGATGGCAGGACGATTGTCATATCGGGCCGCATCCAGAGCCCGGTATATCTGTTCGATGGAACAATCAATGAAGAACCCGTCGCTGTTCAGGTGCGCCAGCTTGGTCACCGGATTACCCTGACGCGGGGGTCCGCAAGGCTGGCATTGACGGTGTTGCCGGCACGGTTCGCCCCGATGCTTGATCACATGCCGCCACCGGATGAAGGTGCCGGCGCGGACGAAATAACAGCGCCGATGCCGGGCCAGATCACCAGACTGCTTGTCGCGGTTGGTGATGAAGTCCGCCCCGGTCAGGATGTGGCGATTATCGAGGCGATGAAGATGGAAAACGTCCTGTCTTCAGAGGCCGCTGGTACCGTACGCTCGATCGAGGTCGCCATCGGTGACAATCTGAACGTCGATGATCTGATCATGGCGCTCGACCTTGCCGAGGCTGACAGCTAGACCGCCCCATCCTCGCGGATCATCTGCGCGGCCTTTTCGGCAATCATGATTGTCGGTGCGTTGGTGTTGCCGGATACAAGCGCCGGCATGATAGATGCGTCCACAACACGTAACCCTTTGACGCCGTGAACGCGCAGTCTCGGGTCGACAACATCGCCGCGTGCCGGGTCCGGGCCCATGCGGCAGGTGGAAACCGGATGATAGAGGGTCACACCTGTGGCCCGCGCATAGGCCAGCAGCTCGGCATCGTCCGCCGCGCCGGGCCCTGGTTTCATTTCATGGTCGACATGCGGTTGCATCACCTTGCTTTCCATGATCTGGCGGGCAATGCGCATGCCCGCGACATGCACCCGGCAATCCTCATCGGTGCCAAGGTAATTTGGCCGGATCAGCGGCGGTGCCATCGGGTCGGGGCCGGCTATATGAACAGAGCCGCGACTTTCCGGGCGCAGCTGGCAAGGACCAAAGGTCATGCCGGGAAAACTGTCGAACTGGCGCTTTTCGGGGTTGGCAAAGCTGGCATGCGCGATGTGGTACTGGATGTCAGGTCCGGCAAGCCCGTCGCGGCTGCGCACAAACCCGGCAAGCATGCCTGCCGGCATCGACAGCATGCCGCGGCGGGTCAGTCCGTATTTCGCGATCTCCAGCGCCAGGCCAAGACCATGCGCCCGCTTGTTCAGCGACATGTCGCTTTTCAGTCGCCAGGACAGGCGCGAGATATAGTGGTCGGTCAGGTTTGCCCCGACGCCGTGAAGAGCGTGCCGCGTCCGGATGCCGTGGCTGGCAAGAAGATCGGGTTCACCGATCCCGGACAGCTCGAGAATCTGCGGTGACTGGATAGCGCCGGCACTGAGGATCACCTCGCGCCTGACTGTTATGGTGATGTCGCGACCGGCCTGCCGGCATTGAATGCCTGTCACATGGGGGTGCGAGGCCGCATCCGCCGCAAAGACAAGCCCGGTGACATGCGCCCCTGTCATGACCCGCAAATTCGGCCGCCGCCGCGCCGGGTCGAGATAGGCTTTCTTGGCCGAGAACCGAAGCCCGTTTTTCTGGGTGACCTGGAAATATCCAAACCCGTCCTGGCTGGCGCTATTATAGTCGGGATTATGCGCATAGCCGCAGGATTGCGCTGCCAAGATCAGCAGGTCGAGCGCCTCATAGCGGTTACGAAGCGCGGCCACATTCAGGGGCCCGCCACGGGCGTGGAACTCATCCTCATCATCGGCAAATTCGCAATGTTCGGCACGCCGGAAAAAGGGCAGCACATCGGCAAAGCTCCACCCGGGATTGCCCTGCTGCGCCCAGCCGTCATAGTCGGCTGCCTGGCCACGAACATAGAGCATGGCGTTGATGGCCGACGATCCGCCAAGAACCTTGCCGCGCGGCTGTTTGATCCTGCGATTGCCCGATCCCGGTTCCGGCTCGGTCTCGAACATCCAGTTGATGGCCGGGTTGACCATGGTCTTGATATAGCCGGCGGGAATATGGATCAGCGGGTTCCGGTCCTCGCCGCCCGCCTCGACAAGCACTACCGATATCGCCGGATCCTCGGTCAGGCGTGCGGCAAGCACACAGCCTGCCGACCCGCCCCCGACAATAACAAAATCCGCATCGTGAACTTCTTCAGACATGGCGTGATGGTGCCGCGTTTGCCCTGCTGCGGCAACTGCAAATAAAGGGTCCGCCCGGCACCGGTGCTTCAGCATGACAGGTCGATGATTAGGGCGTAGTCTTGGCCGGCATTCGGCATTGGAATTGGTGGTCGCCTCGATGGATATTGTGCTTGTCTGCCTCATCGCCGCAGGTCTGAGCGGGGGCTTTGTGAACGGGCTTGCCGGATTTGGCACGTCCTTGTTTGCGCTTGGCTGGCTGCTGCAGGTGATGCCGCCGCGAGAGGCGGTCGCCATCGCGCTGGCGAACTCTATTGCCACCGGCGTGCCGGGAATGTGGCAGGTGCGCAGCAGCATCAATCTGCGTCGCCTTGCTGTGTTTCTCGTGCCGGCACTTGTCGGCATTCCGCTGGGGCTGGTGGCGCTTGATCTGATCAATACGCGGCTCCTGTCGTTGTTGGTTGGCACGATGCTGCTTGTTTATGGCGGCTATTTTGCCTTCCGGCGGAATCTGCCGTCGATCGTCGGTCGCTGGCTGGCGCTCGAGGCCGGCATCGGATTCCTCGGGGGTATTCTTGGTGCGATGGCAGGCCTGTCCGGAGCGCTGCCATCGATGTGGCTGGCGATGCGGCCTTTGCCAAAGGCGGAACAGCGCGGCATTCTGCAGCCCTTCAACATGGTGATCCTGACATTGGCAACCGTGCTGCTGGCGTTGGATGGCGGGTATGGCGGGCCGGTACTCTATAATCTGGTGCTGACATTGCCGGCAGGCGCGATCGGTGCCGGACTTGGTTTGTGGCTGTTCCGCAAGATGTCGGACCATGGCTATCGGCGGCTGTTGATTCTGTTGATGCTGTTCTCGGGATTGTCACTTCTGTTTCGCACCCTTGTCGCCTAGGCTGATCAGCCGGAACGGGAACAGAGGGTTCAATGGCCGATCATCTGATGTCACCCGACGGGCGTCGCCGCTGCTTTGGCAATCGGCCCGGCCAGAGCGAGCTGGCCCGGTATCACGATACCGAATGGGGGGTGCCGGTCCATGATGACAGACATCTGTTTGAAATGCTGACGCTTGAGGGCGCGCAGGCCGGTCTCAGCTGGGATGTGGTGCTTCGCAAACGAGGCGGCTATCGGCGTGCCTTTCACAATTTCGATATCGATCGTGTCGCCGCGATGTCTGATGACGAGCTGGAAAGGTTGCGCGAGGATCCGGGGATTGTCCGTAATCGGCTGAAGATCGCCAGCACCAGATCGAACGCCGCTGCCATTCTGGCGATGCGCCGGGACGGGACCGGGTTTGCCGATTACCTGTGGTCGTTTGTCAATGCGAGGCCACAGATCAACCATTTTGCCGAGATCGGTGACGTGCCGGCATCAACCCCGCTCAGTGACAGGCTGTCACGCGACATGAAGGCGCGTGGTTTCACCTTTGTCGGCACGACAATCATCTATGCCTTCATGCAGGGGGTCGGGATGGTGAATGATCACGTTGCGGGATGCTGGTGCCATGACCAGCCGGCACGCCGTGGTCACAGGACGCCGTAGGTGCGATCACGAAGATGCTGCGTCACCGCCATGCGGTTGCCGACCTGTTTCAGCTCGCTGACATCTATTGGCCGCCGCATTGTCAGTGACACGGTGGTGCCCATCAATTTACAGATTTCACGGAACATCAATGAATAGGCGAGCGTCAGGCTGACTTTCCGCGCCGCCTGAAACAACAGCGAATTCTGGCCATCAAACAGAAACGGCACCGTCACCGTGTCCGGCTGCATCGCCAGTTTGGCGGCAAAGGGTCTCCATTCCTTGTCATAGGCCTCGCCGACCAGTTTCGGCGCCAGCGAGATCGCGCCGGCCGGGAAGATGATGACGGCACCGCCGCTTCGCAGATATTCCGCAGCCTGCTGTCGGGTTTCGATATTGGTGGCAAGGGCGGCCTCGGTTTCGTCGAAATCGATTGGCAGGATCTTGTCCATTGTCGGAGGGGCCTGGCGCAGCACCCGGTGGGTGATGATCTTGTAGTCCGAACGCACTTCAGCCATCAGCGCGCACAGCACCAGACCGTCGATGACGCCATAGGGATGGTTGGCCACAACAAGCGTCGGCCCGCTGCTGGGGATCATTGCCCCGGCGTCACGCCGGAGGTCGATCTCGATATTGAGGCGCTGCAGCGCATCGGCCCAGAACCTGGCATAGGGCCTGTTTTCATCGACATAGTCGAAATAGAGCTGGCGGATCTTCGGTTGGCCGCTGAACCGCTCTATTGACCTGATCACAGCGTTGGAAATCGGCCCCATCTCAGCATCGGCAAAGCTGAAAATAGGTTGTACGACAGGTGACGTTTGCATTCCCGATATCCGATTGCTTCTTTGGCCGTTTGCTTTACCAGTCTTACACGACAAATTCGTGACAGGATAATGCTTTGAAGGGGCGCTGGGAATAGTTGCCGCCTGACGAGAGACAAATACCCCTGTCACGGTCCTGAAACAGGCCGGGTGGCAGGGGGCAAACCATCCCGTAGCGACCCAAGCCGGTCCGTTGATGACGTGTTTCAGAGTGAAATCAGGCTCGCCCCCCGAAAATCACCAATTTTTGTCATTCATAGTCAACATATTGAATTTGATTAATTTAATGTAAATTTATGTAAAATCACGGCTCAATCTTGCGTAAACAGAAAAACTGTTTTTCAAAGCGCAAGCAACTGATTTAATTAATTAAAAAGCCGATCTTTTCCCAGTCTCCAAAAATGGGCAGCTTAGCAATTGCGCCGCGCCACTTTGTCTCAATATTCTGGTGCCGTTACGGGTGGGTCATAATGTCGCGAGCGCGACCTGATTCGTCCGTGCCTTTTCGTTAACGGAGGTACAAAATGAAACTCTTCTCGGGTAAGGCCACGAAAACGGCGCTGATTACGGCGGCGTTGGCCATCACACCCACAGTAGCGTTTGCCGCTGGTGGCAACCTGGAGTCCAACGACTTTGTTGGCATCTCCTTCTGGTTGATCTCGATGGCGCTGGTTGCTTCAACCGCGTTCTTCTTCATCGAAACACAGCGGGTAGAAGGTAAGTGGAAGACATCGCTTACCGTGTCCGGTCTCGTGACCCTGGTCGCAGCCGTACACTATTTCTACATGCGCGATGTGTGGGTATCTACCGGTGAAACGCCGACGGTGTATCGTTACATCGACTGGCTGATCACCGTTCCGCTTCTCATGATTGAATTCTATCTGATCCTGCGCGCCATCGCGAATGTCTCTTCGGGCATTTTCTGGCGTCTGACGATCGGTACATTGATCATGCTGGTCGGCGGTTATGCTGGTGAAGCCGGCTACATGAATGTGTGGCTTGGTTTCGTGATCGGCATGGTCGGTTGGTTCTACATCCTGTACGAAATCTTCGCTGGTGAAGCCGGCAAGCTTTCTGCAGAGCAGGCACCAGAGTCGGTCAAGTCGGCATTTTCCACCATGCGTTGGATCGTAACCATTGGCTGGGCCATCTATCCGCTCGGCTACTTCTATGGCTACCTTGCAACCGGTGATCCGGCTGGTTCGGCAGATTCGCTCAACGTGATCTACAACCTTGCAGACGTACTGAACAAAATTGCGTTCGGTGTGATCATCTGGAACGTTGCGGTCACCGAGTCCGAAGCCAAAGCCTAACTTACCCACTTGTTAGGGGCAGCGCCCTGCGCTGCCCCTTCCAGCAATAGATTTGACGAATTTCCGGTCTCATTTCGTGGAACAAAGCAAAGACGGTGCATATGACTGATCTGTCCACACCAGCGAACGAGATTTATGCCGACACCGGTGCGGGCATTCCTGTTTCGCAGTCGATTTCGGAAATCATCCACGGCTTTATTATCGAGCGCATGCCCCAGCCTGGCCAGCCGCTTGCCGACGCCGCGTTGCATCACTTTGCCGCCCCGGGCAAGATGCTGCGCGCGAAGATGGCGCTCCGCGCCGCCGAGTCCCTGAAAGTCAACAGGCCGGCAGCCCTTCACTGGGCGGCGGCGATCGAGGTGCTTCACAATGCCTCGCTGATCCATGATGACATCTGTGACGGCGACAGGCTGCGTCGCGGCCGGCTGGCCGTCTGGTCTGTCTATGGCCGTGATGTTGCGCTGACCCTCGGTGACTGGCTGGTCGCATTGTCTTTCGAACTTGCCGCCGAGGCGGCGCAGCGCTCGCAGACACCGATGCTGGTGAAGATACTGGCAACGCACATGAAGACGACCACGATTGGCGAGGCACGGGAATTCGATGTGCGCCCGGTCAGGGACTGGGAGCATTATCTGCAGGGTGCCGGCGACAAGACAGCACCTTTGCTGACCGCGCCGCTGGAAGGTGTTGCGGCGATGGCGCTTCATGGCGGCGCGGCACCGACGATCGGTGATTGTTTCCGCGCTCTTGGCAACGCCTATCAGATTGCCAATGACATTCTCAATTTTTCCGGCAGTGATGGTGCGAACACATGTGGGTCCGACCTTGGGCGGCGGGCGCCGAACGGCGTTGTCGTATTGTTCCGCCAATCGCTTGATGCCGGGATGAGGGCGGATTTCGACAGCTGGTATGCGAGCGGATCCGTCGAAGGGCTCGACAGCTGGGTTGACGAATTGCGGCGCTCCCCGGCGCTTGGCGAGGCGGCGCGCCGTATGGACGCGCTTCTTGACGACGCCACAAACTATGCCGGGCGACTCCCGGCAGAGCTTGTCGCCGTCATCACGCCTATACAACAGCTTCTGCAGCAGGTATGCCTGAAATCAGTGGCATCTCTGAACAAAGGCTGAAACGGCACCTATGACACCGGCCCCAAAGGCGCACCCCTCCACCACAGACGCACCTGCACCCAAAGACGACGTGCTTGTGATCGGTGCTGGCTTTGGTGGCATTGCGGCGGCACTTCGGATGCGGGCGCGGGGGTACAGCGTGACGCTTGTCGACAGGCTTCAGGCCATCGGGGGCAGGGCCCAGGTCTTTGAACGTGGCGGCTTTCGGCACGATGCCGGACCAACCGTGATTACCGCCCCCTTTCTGTTTGACGAGCTGTTTGAACTCTTTGGCGAATCCCGCGAAGACCATCTCGATTTTCGGCCACTGGACCCCTGGTACCGTTTTCATTTCCATGATGGTCAGCAATTCGACTATCGGGCGAGCGTCGAGGATACCAACCGCGAGATCGAACGGTTCTCGCCCGACGATGTAAAGGGCTATGCCGGCCTGCTTGAAACGTCGCGGCGGATCTTTGCCATCGGCTTTGAAAAGCTCGCCGACCGTCCCTTTACACGGTTTACCGCGATGATGGCGCAGGTGCCGGCCCTGCTGCGGCTTCGCAGCTACCGCACTGTGGCCGGGCTTGTGAACAGCCATATCCGGCATCCGCTGTTGCGGCAGGCTTTTTCCATCCACCCGCTGCTTGTCGGCGGCAATCCGTTCACCACAACCTCGATCTACGCCCTGATACATTACCTCGAACGGCGCTGGGGCGTGTTCTTTTGCATGGGCGGCACCGGGCGTCTCGTCGAACAGCTTCACAGGCTGCTGGAACGCGCTGGTGTCGCGGTTGAACTCGGGGTTGATGTAGAGCGCATTACCATGCAGGGCGGGCGCGCCACCGGCGCGATCTCGACAACGGGCCGCCAGTTTCGAGCCGATCGGGTGATCTGTAATGGCGATCCGCCAACCATCTATCAGCAGATGCTGCCGGAGGAAACGCGGTCCAAGCGCGCCCTGCCCGAAAGCGTGACGCAATATTCGATGGGGCTTTATGTGTTGTTTTTCGGCACCAGGCGCACCTATGAGGATGTGGCGCACCATACCATCTGGATGGGTCCACGCTATCGCGAGTTGCTGGCCGATATCTTCGACCGCAAGATCCTGGCCGACGACTTCTCGCTCTATCTTCATCGTCCAACGGCGACAGATCCCAGCTTTGCGCCGGAGGGATGTGACAGTTTCTATGTGCTGTGCCCGGTTCCAAACCTGCTTGGCGATGTTGACTGGTCAACAGAGGGAACAGCGCTTCGGGATCGCATAGTCGAGGCGCTGGAGCGTACCATCATGCCAGATCTTTCGGCGGTGATTTCCGATGATTTCTGGATGACTCCCGAGGATTTCAGGAATGATTACAGATCGATGCATGGGGCTGGATTCTCCATCGCGCCGATCTTCATCCAGTCGGCCTGGTTCCGCTATCACAATCGGGATCCCCACATTCCCAACCTGTATTTTGCCGCTGCCGGCGCACATCCAGGTGCGGGGATGCCAGGCGTGCTGTGTTCTGCTAAGGTGGTTGAACGACTGATCGAGGAAGAGGAGCAGGCGGCCGCCAGCCAGCAACTGGCACAGCCAGCCTGACGGCGGGAGCCGGCACCGATGTCGAATGAAAGCCTGACATCCGAAGAATCCCTTGCCGCCAACGGCAAGAGCTTTTACTGGGCGCGCCGGTTTCTTGGCGCGCGCATGGGACGCGATGCGGCAAATCTCTATGCGTTCTGCCGGCTTCTCGATGACATGGCTGACGGGGATATCGAGGATGGACCGGCCCGCCTGCTGTCGATCCGTGATGACCTTGTCGCTGGCCGGACAGGTACCGATCCCGCGCTGCGTGCCTTTTTGCCCCTGATGGCGGACAAGAACTTTCCGGATGATGTTCTTGTTGCCCTCATTGATGGTCTGCTTGACGATCAGGTTGATATGGTGGCGCTTGCCGACGAGGCGGCGTTGCTGCGCTATGCCTACAGGGTGGCGGGAACGGTTGGACTCCTGATGTGTCATGTCCTGGATTGCCATAGCCCGGCTGCCCGCGCCCATGCCATCGATCTGGGAATTGCCATGCAGCTGACCAACATCGCGCGTGATGTTCTGGAGGATGCGGGGATGAACCGCCGCTATATTCCGGGCGACTGGGTCGGCAATGCCACACCGACCGACATTCTGGTCGCTGCGGACAGCCCCGGTTCTGCTGTCCATGATGATGTCACGGCAGCGGTGTCACGGCTGCTGGACATGGCCGAGGCATTCTATGCCAGTGGCGCACAGGGCTATGGCTATCTTCCCTGGCGGGCCCATCTCTCGATTGCCGTTGCAGCGCGGGTCTATCGCCAGATCGGCGTTCAGCTTCGTGCCGCGGGACATGCCTGGCATGCGGGCAGACAGGTCACAAGCAAGCCAACAAAGCTGCGATGTTCGGTGGTGGCGCTGGCAAGTCTTGGTGCGCGCATGGGCGCTGTCGAGGCGCGGCATGACCACCGGCTCCATATGGCTCTGAGAGGGCTTCCCTATGTCGCCTGATACCATGTTGTCTGGCAGCCCAAGGCGGTCCATCCGGATCCTTGGTGACGGCTGTGCGGCGCTGTCGCTTGCGGCGCGGGCCGGTGAATTGCCGGATCACGACATCACGCTGGTGCGGCCCGCCGGCGCGCCTGCCGCGGCCGAGCATATATGGGGATTCTGGGGTGGGCCGGGTCTCGAGACAGCCATGGGTCTGGCGCGCAGGTCATGGTCTCGCTGGGCCATAGCGAGCGCCGATGACAGGGTTGTCATGGCCTCGTCACAGCGGCCCTATTTCGCACTATGGCGGAGTGACTGGATATCGCATTGCGAGGCCAGAGCCAAAGAAGCCGGTGTCGCCATGATGGCGTCATCCGAGATTGGCGACGGCATATCTTCTGCCGGTACGGACATCCAGCACTTTGACAGCCGTCCCCCGCCGGTGCCGCGCGGCATGATGCTGCAGCATTTCATCGGTCTTGAAGTGCGCGCATCGACACCTGTCTTTGATCCGGATATGGCGATATTGATGGATTTCCGCGTCGACCAGTCACGCGGGATGCATTTTATCTATCTGCTACCATTCTCGCCAACCGAAGCTCTGGTCGAATCAACCCTGTTTTCACCGGACACGCTGGATGAGGATTTCTATCTGACGGCAATCCACACCTATCTGGACCGGCATTACAGCCTGGCCAGCTTTGAAACGATACGCCGCGAGCGTGGTGTCATTCCGCTTGGCAGACTGCAACAGCGTGACCCTGCCATTCCCGGCATTGGCGGCAATGGCGGTGCCATCAGGCCATCAAGCGGCTATGCATTCATCTTCATTCAGCGCCAGATCGACAGCGCCATTGCAGCCGCCAGGGCAACCGGACGGTTCGCGGTGACCCCGCCTCATCAGGCTGTCGACCTTGCCATGGATGCGGTCCTGTTGACGGTTCTTCGCCATTGGCCGGAAAGAGCGCCAGAGTTGTTCCTGCGCATGGGACAGGCGCTTTCAGGTGATGAATTTGTGCGCTTCCTCAATGGCGAGGCCGACTGGGCGCTGCGTCTGAAGGTTGTCATGGCGATGCCGAAACTTCCGTTTCTTCGAGGTGCCCTGAGGCTGGTTACGGCCAGTGGCGCTGGCGTGAAATATGCGGGTGCGGCGTGATGGATATCATGAACGGCATCATGGCCATGGCACCGCTTGATCTTGTCGCGCTTGGTGCGGTGGTGCTGATCGGGTTGCCGCATGGCGCACTTGATGGTGCGATTGCCGTACATCTCGGCTTTTCGCGCAGGGCGGTGCTGTTTGTCCGGTTCCTTGTCCTGTATGTTGCGATGGCGGGGCTGGTCATCGCGGCCTGGCTCTTTGCACCGACGGTGAGTCTGCTCGGCTTTCTGATTATCAGCATGCTTCATTTCGGCGCCGGTGATGCGCGTCAGGGTGCAGGCTGGGTTCGTGGTGCCGAGGTGGTGGCGCATGGCGGCCTTGTTGTTACCGGCATCAGCCAGATGCACCGGGCCGAGGTTGATGTGATCTTTGCCTATCTGACCAGCGGCGATACCACCCTCGTCTGGCAGGGGCTTGATATTCTGACGGTTGTTGTTGGGGCCTCGCTTGTTGTCTGTCTTGCGCAGGCACTGTGGCATCGCCGGTGGCGCGCCACGGCGCTGGAACTTTGCGCGCTGGCAATTCTGTTTGCCCTGACACCGCCGCTTGTCGGCTTTGCGGTCTATTTCTGCTGTGTGCATTCGGCGCGGCATATTGCCAGCATCTTGTCCAGTCTTCGTCAGCACATGTCGCTTGCCGCGGTGACGTTTCAGGCGGCAATCTTTACTGTCGGAAGCTGGCTTGCCGGTGCGGCGGCAATCTGGTGGCTTGCCGATGCGGGCGATCCCCAGCCGGTTGTTCTGCGTGTTGTTTTCATTGGTCTGGCGGCGTTGACAGTGCCGCACATGATCCTTGTTGACGGGATCTATCGCCGCACAAACCGCAGCATGCGACGCAAATTTTTCCACCGGTGATACGCAATGACGGATGATGCAAACGGCCCTTTGGCGGCGACAGGCAAACGCAAGGATGCACATCTCAGGCTTGCCGCCAGTGACCTTGCCATGTCAGGTCATGATGCCGGCTTTGACAGGGTCAGGCTTGACCATTGTGCGCTTCCCGAATGCGACCTTGCTTCCATCGACATCTCGACCGAGTTTCTTGGCAGGCCGGTCAGCGCCCCGCTATTCATCGGGGCCATGACCGGCGGCACCTCCCATGCCGATGCGATAAATCTGGCACTTGCCGATCTTGCCCAGCAGGCCGGCATCGCGCTGGCTGTCGGCTCGCAGCGTGCCAGCCTCGAGGCCGGCCGGTCACAGGCCATGCTGCGCGCTCATGCGCCGTCAATTCCCCTGATTGGCAATCTTGGCGGTGTGCAGCTGGCGATGCCGGGCGGCATTGATCTGGCGAAACGGGCGGTTGACGACCTGCAGGCCGACGCCCTCTTCATCCATCTGAACCCGCTTCAGGAAGCAGCCCAGCCCGAAGGGCAGACAGACTGGCGTCATGTGCTGAGCGCCATCGAAAGCTGTGTCCGCGAGCTGGACGTGCCGGTGATGGTCAAGGAGGTTGGCGCCGGCATCGGGCCGGATGTGGGGCGGCGCCTGTTCGATGTTGGGGTGCATGCTGTCGATGTCGCCGGCCTTGGAGGCACCAACTGGACCCGCATCGAGGTGGCCCGCCGCGATGATGCGGCGCTGTTTGATCCGTTTCTTGACTGGGGGCTGCCGACTGTTGACGCGCTTTGTGCTGTTCGCGCAGCCTGTCCGGATGGCAGGCTGATCGCCTCGGGTGGCATTCGCCACGGCCTTGATGTGGCAAGATCGTTATGGCTTGGCGCGGCGTTTGCCTCGATGGCCGGGCCGGTATTGCGGGCCCTGACAGTCGATGGCGTACAGCCGCCGGACGGCGATGCCGCCATGACTGTGATGAACCGCTTCATGGACCAGCTTCGTCTGGCCATGTTCCTGACCGGCGCACCCGACCTTGCCGGACTCGGTGCGGTGTCCGGGCGGGTGTCCCCGCGCTAGCCCGGATTGACCGAAGGTCAGAAATTGTCCTTGCGGCGCCTGATTTCGGCAAAGACAGCGCTGTCCGGTGCCGAATCCATCCCCAGCCATGCGCGGATTGCCGGGTCGCCGGCGCGAAGAAAGGGGTTGGTTTCCTTCTCAAGTGCCATGATTGTCGGCACGGTTGGCTGACCCGCTGTCCGCAATTCTGTTACCGCCTCGGCACGACGCTGCAATGCCGGATTGTCCGGGTCGACGCTCAGCGCGAAGGCGGCGTTGGCAGCCGTATATTCGTGGCTGCAATAGATGATGGTGTCATCATCAAGCACCATCAGCCGTGTCAGGCTGGCCCACATCATGTCGGCATCACCCTCGAACAGCCGCCCGCATCCCATGGCAAACAGCGTATCGCCGGTAAAAGCAAGCCGTTCCGAGGCGAGGTGGAAATTCAGCATATCCAGCGTATGGCCCGGTGTCGCAATGACGTCGACCTGTCTGCCGGCAAAGACGAAACTGTCCCGGTCGGCAAGGACATGCGCCACCCCGGACACGCCAGCCGGGCCATAGGTGGCGGCACCTGTCTCGGCGGCAATGTCATGCAGACCGTCAGTGTGGTCGCCATGGTGATGCGTGATCCAGATTTGTGTCAATTGCCAGCCCGTGAGCGCAAGCGCGGCGCGTGCTGCTGCGGCGTCGCCGGCATCGATCATCGCCGTCTCGCCGGTGTCGCTGTCATGAAGCAGGACACCGTAATTGTCCTGGTTATAGGCAAACTGATGCAGTTCCAGTGTCATCACAAACCTACCATGACCCGATGTTTTCCATTGATGCCCAGGGCTCGGCCGGCGCTTTCGCCTCGCCTTCCTGAAGCAATTCAATCGAGATGTTGTCCGGTGAACGGATAAAGGCCATGCGGCCGTCCCGCGGTGGCCTGTTGATCGTCACACCGGCATCCATGAGCCGCTGACAGGTGGCGTAGATGTCATCGACATAATAGGCAAGGTGGCCGAAATTCCGTCCCTCGTCATAATCTTCAGGATCCCAGTTATAGGTCAATTCGACTTCCGGTGCGCGGGTTGCCCTGGCGCTGTCGACATCCTGCGGCGCGGCGAGGAAGACAAGTGTAAAGCGTCCCGCTTCGACCTCCTTGCGGTTGGTTTCGACAAGCCCGAGCTTGTTACAATAGAAATCGAGCGAGTCATCAAGATTGGTGACCCTGACCATGGTGTGAAGATAACGCATGACGGCCCCGCTTTACGGTCTGTTGAAGTGCGATGCCCCAAGCATACGCCGCCGCCCGGTGGTGCGTCCAGCCATCGCCTTGGCGACCGGCTGTCGCCGATTGGTCAGGCAATCACACCGCTCAGGATGTTCAATGCGCTCAGCAGCAGGAAAAACCCAAAGGCCCGGCGAAGTCCCCTTGGATTCAGCGCATGCGCGATGCGGCTGCCAAGCGGCACCGTGAACAGGCTTGTCGAGAAAATGATGATCGCGGCCGGTATATTGACAAAGCCGAGCGAGAAGGGAAGCCGGCCATCGACACCAAGGCCGGCCCAGATAAAGCCAAGCGCGCCGGGAACCGCGATCAGAAACCCAAAGGCGGCCGCCGTGCCGACAGCCCGGTGGACCGGCAGGGCAAGCGCGCTCAGAACCGGCACGGCTATGCTGCCGCCGCCAATGCCCATAAGGGATGACGCCGCGCCAATCAGCGCCGAGATGATGCCGCCGCGAATGCCGCGCCCCGCGTCGGCAATCCGTGATGTGTCCGGCGCTGCGTCGGCGGCCGATGTCTTGCCGCGGATCATGGTCAGGGCGACATAGATGGCAATGCCGCCGAACAGCAATTGAAGATACTGCGAATCAAAATTGCCGGAGACCGCCGCCGCCAGACCTGCGGCAACAAGCATGAAGGGGGACCAGTGGCGGAACACGTCAAGATCAACCGCACCGCGGCGATAATGTTCACGCGCTGACGACAGCGAGATGGGAATGATGGTCGCCAGCGAGGTCGCCACAGCCATATGCATGATGATGCTGTCCGGAACGTCCAGATAGCTGAACAGCAGGAACAGGACCGGTACGATCACAATGCCGCCGCCAACACCAAGCAGTCCGGCAAGAAGGCCGGCCACGATGCCGGTGACAAGCAACCCTGCTGTCATCAGGAACAGCACATCATTGGCCGGTATCGAGCTGAAGGGCACGGAGAGTTCTTCCTTGCTCATGTGAAAACAGGGGTGGCGCCAGCATCTGGCAGACCTTCGTTCTAGCGCGCCAGCCCGACATCGTCCAGCACAGCCGACCCGTCATGGCGACCGGCGGCGGCTGTTCACGGCTTTGTCATTTTCCGCCTGTTGTTAACCCGGTGACACTGTGATCAGCCTGTCAACCCTGCCTGAGCGCGACACTCTGTAGTGACGTTACTCTATCGCGACGGTGTCGTGGCAAATCTTGGCCGCCATATTGGCCGCCATATTGGCCGCCATATTGGCCAAGTGTATTCGCGCCCGTCAGGAATTGATGCGCCCGCCACTCTTCACAGCAACCGGGATTCCGCGTGACCGACCTGAGCATTGAAAAGTCGATACCCTTCTCGCCGGAAAGGGTCTTCACCTTCATTACGGCGCCTGACTGCGTGCCACTCTGGTGGGGACCGCAAGGGGTTACATTGGGCGAATATCATCTTGATTTCACCCGTCCCGGACCATGGTCCTCGGTGATGATCGAGCCGGATCTTGGCGGACATCTTGTATCGGGCGAGGTGGTGCATGTCACACCGGCAGAGAGTGTTGAACTCAGTTGGGCGTGGCATGACCGCGAAACCGGGCTGCGTGGACATGAAAGCCATGTGCGCCTGGCTGTGCGCCCCGGTCTCGGCGGCAGCACGATTTTGACCATGCACCAGACCGGTCTGGCAGATGCCGAGTCCGCACGCCTTCATCATCAGGGCTGGGCTTCGTCACTGGACCGGATCGGGCCTCTCTTTCCACTTATCTGAACCAGTTACTGACAACAGACCGGAGACAAACATGCCACATTATCTATTCGCCTATCACGGCGGCAAAACACCCGAGACACCCAAGGAAACAGAAATCGAAATCGAACGCTGGTATAGCTGGTTTGACAGTATCAGCGATGTTGTCATCGATCCGGGCAACCCGGTCGGCATGTCACGGACAGTGTCCGCGACCGGGGTGCATGACAATGGTGGTCCAAATCCCCTGTCCGGATACACAATCATCCAGACCGACAGCATCGACCGGGCGATCGAGCTGGCCAAGACCTGTCCGATCATCGGTGATGGCAGTATCGAGGTGGCGGAAATACACGAGGTGTCGATGTAGGGTCAGTGATGACTGCACGGATAATCATCTGACATAGCAGCCCCCCGACGGGGCTTTGCCTGAACCAGCTTTCAGCTTGCTCCCATTGCGCCATTGCGGGACACTGACTGTCTGGAGGTGAAGGGTATGCGGATCATGGTTGTCGGCGTTGGCGCGCTGGGGTCTTATTTTGGTGGCGCGCTGGCGGCACATGGCCAGGATGTGACCATGCTGATCCGCAATCACGCGCATCGCGACGCCATTCGTGATCGCGGCCTGATATTGCGACTGGATGGGGGTGAGACAACGGCTTCCCCCCGGATTGTCGATGCGGAAAACGCCGCCGAAGCCGGCATTGCCGACATGGTGATTGTTTTCACCAAGACCGGATCAACACATGCCGCGCTCGACGCGGCGGCACCCGTGATCGGCCCTGATACGCGACTTGTCAGCCTGCAGAACGGCCTTGGCAATGCCGATCGTCTTGCCGCGTTCGTGCCCATGACGCATGTGATCTATGGAACAACCATGGCACCAGCCGACATTGTGGCACCCGGTATCGTGGAGTCGCATGGCGCGCACCTGTCACAATTCTGTGCTGCCGGTGATGACCCGGTTACGGGTAATATGGCGACACAGCTAGCCGAGATGCTGAATGGGGCCGGTATCGAGGCCAGGGTCAATCCCGATGTGGATCGTGTGATTTGGGCAAAGGTTTCATTCAACTGTGCCATGAACAGCCTGTGTGCGCTGCTTGATCTGACACCCGGTCCGGTGCTGGACTCCGACGAATTGCGCCATCTTGCCGTGGCGACCGCGATGGAAAGCTGTGACGTGGCCGCCGCTGTGGGGGTTGAGGTTGACCGTGATGCCTTGATGAAGACGCTCGACCTTGTCCAGCGTGAGCATCGCACCCACAAGCCGTCGATGCTTGTCGACTTTCATGCGTCGCGCCGGACCGAAATCGATTCATTGAACGGGGCCGTTGTTGACCTTGGCGCGCTGCATGGTGTGGCAACGCCCCGCAACCAGACATTGCTTGCGCTCGTCCATGCGCGCGAGGCACAGTATAGTCAGGACTGAAGAACGTCAGGATTGAGGAGAATGCTGTGATGTCCGGTGCCACGCCTATTCCACTCGGAATAACCTATCCCGACACCCCAAAGGGCATGAGCGATGCCGAATGGCATGCCAGGGTCGATCTCGCCGCCGCCTACAGGCTGACGCATTTCTACGGATGGACCAGCGTCGTCTATAATCACATAACGCTGCGGATTCCCGGAACGGACACCTTCCTGATCAATCCCTTCGGGCTGACCTATGATGAAATCACCGCGTCAAACCTGACCTGTGTTGATTTGGATGGCAACAAGGTGTCGGACGACAACTGGCCGGTGAACCGCGCCGGCTATGTAATCCACGCCGCCATCCACAAGGCCCGGCCGGATGATCTGCATTGTGTGATGCATACGCATGAGCCGTTCAGCCAGTCCTTGGCGGCGCTCAATGTCGAGGTGGTGCCGATGATGCAGGAGGGCTGCCAGCTGTTTGAGCGCATCGGCTATCATGATTTCAGTGGCATTGTGCTGGATGAGGCCGAGCAGGAAGCCCTGACGGCCGCGATGGGTGACAAGAACCATACGCTGGTGCTGAAGAATCATGGTCTTCTGACCGCCGGGCCGAATGTTGCCTGGGCGTTTGTCCGGCATCAGCTGTTTATCCGCAACGCCGAGATCATGCTGCGTACGATGTCGTCAGGTGCGCAGATCAGCTATATCCCGGATGACATCATGCGACATACGCGTCAGCAATTCGAAGGTGGTGACGCGCAGGCTGGCGCTGCTGTTCGGCACCCCGAATGGCCGGCCTTCTGGCGCATGCTCGACAGGATTGATCCTGGCTGGAAACACTGATCAACGGGACTGGTTGCGCTCGAATACGGTCAATCGATCCGGCAGTTCGGCAATAACATCGCGGCCGGCATTGGCGAATGCAAAGCGAAGGAAGGCATCCTGACCGTCGCCGAAGAATGTGCCGGGGATTGTCAGCACCCCGACATCGCGCGCCAGACGCCTGGCGACATCCAGCGACGCCTGACGGCCAGCATATGGATGCCGGACATAGCCGAAATAGGCGCCTGTACTCAGCAGGGTCCAGCCATCGAGCGCGTTGATCACCTCTTCAAACACAGCTGCGCGGGCGGCGATTCTCTCGCGGTTCGACTGCCGCCAGTCGGTCAGGGCCGTCAGCATCGGCGTCACCGCAATCTGGGCGGCGCGCGGCGCACAGATCTGGATGTTGTCGATGATCTTGGCAAGCTCCAGAACGAAATCGGCCCCTGCGGTTACCGCGCCAAGCCGGTGGCCGGGCATGCAATAGGATTTTGAAAAGCTGTAAAGCTGGACCAGTGTCTGCTGCCAGTCATCCCGGCGGAACAGATCATGGGGCCGCGCGGCGTCCAGCGGCAGGAAGTCACGATAGGTTTCATCCAGAATCAGCCAGATTCCTCTTGCTCGACAAAGGTCGAAAATATCGTCAAGAAGGGCTGGCGGATAGATCGCACCACAGGGATTGTTCGGCGACACGATGGCGATTGCCCGGGTGTTTGCCGAGATGGCGGCCTCGATGTCTTCAAGACGGGGCAGCATACCGTTGTCGGCATGGCAATCCACATAGCCGATCCCGATCCCCAGCATGCCAAGCGCCGATTCATGATTGAAATAGCATGGTCGCGTCATCAGAATTTCATCGCCATGCCCGGCGACGGCCAGCACCGCTGCAACAAATGCCTGATTGCATCCTGATGTGATATGGACGGTTTCTGGCGCAACATCATGCCCATAGACCGTGCCAAGATGCGCCGTATAGGCACACCGCAGGTCCCAGTCGCCTTCAACCCGGCCATAGCGCGCCGCCTCGGTTTCCGCAGCCGCCCGTTCAAGAGCATGTATCATGTCGGGGTGCGCGGCATATCCCGGCACTGCCTGGCTCATATCAATCATCTCACCGCGACTGCCATCATAGGCGGCACGCCAGTCCTGAACCACGGATACAGGCGGCGCGGTAAGCTTTGAAACTGCAGGATTGAACATCAATCTACCCCAACATTACGCTCTGGAACCCCTAGCAGCTTAGGGGGGTTGTTGAAAGGCGCAACCCCGCCGCCAAGACGACTAGCGATTATAGGGATCGCTGATCCGGACAATATCATCCTCGCCGAAATAGCTTCCCATCTGAACCTCGATGACGATCACCGGCTCGCTGGTGTCATTGCCAAGCGCATGCGGGGTGCCAAGCGGAATGTCGATGGAGTGGCCGGCATCCAGTGTCATTGTCTCATCGCCACACCGCACGGTTGCGGTGCCGCTTACCACCACCCAATGCTCTGAGCGCTTGTGATGATATTGCAGCGACAGATGCTGGCCAGGGTCAACGGTCAGCCGTTTGACCTTGCAGACCTTGCTGTCGAGGAGATTTTCAAACATGCCCCATGGCCGGTATTCAAAGCTGTGTTCCGTGCTAGCCGGATTGCCGAGGTCAATCAGCTGGTCGATGACAGCCTTGACCTTTTCGGTATGACCCTTGCCGACAATCAGCGTCGCGTCATCATCATCCACGATGATGATGTCTTCGACACCCACCGCGGCGATTGTGCGGCCGCTGGAATGAATGAATGTATTGCTTGTCTCCACAGTGATGGTGCGGTCAGGGTCTGCGGGCTCCGGTGTCTGCGCATCGATCAGCGAAGACAGGCTGTCCCAGCTTCCGACATCATTCCAGTTGCCGGTAAACGGCAACAGCGCGATGTTGTCCTGCTGTTCCATGATGGCATAATCAACCGAGATCGAAGGTACGGACTGCAGATCCCGGGGCGGCAGGATCGTCTCGTCATGCTGCACAATCCGTGACTGCCAGCACCTGTCGGCAAGGTGGCACAGATCAGGCTGCAACGCGGCAAAACTCTCAAGACAGGTTCGGGCTGTCACCATGAAGATGCCCGAATTCCAGAAATAACGGCCCTGTTCAAGATAGGATTGTGCGGTGGCAAGGTCGGGCTTTTCAGTAAAGGAGGCGACATTCATCACTTCCTCATTGCGATCCTTCACCTCAATGTAACCATAGCCTGTCGCCGGCGTGGCGGGGGTGATTCCAAAGGTTACCCAACGTCCTGCCGTGCAGGGCGCGGTGGCACGGGCCACCATTGACGAAAAGGCATCGATATCATCAATCCAGTGATCCGACGGCATGATCAGCAGAATATCGTCCGGGTCGCATGCAAGGGCGGCAAAATAGATTGCCGGCGCGGTGTTGCGACCGGTTTCCTCCAGAATATAGTCGGCCTCTATGCCCGCTCTGTCTGCTTCGCGTCGGCATAGAAATCCGTGTTGCCGACTGGAAATGATGATCGGCCTGTGGCTGTCCGCCAGCCTTGCAACGCGGTCAAGCGTATGCCCGAAGAGGCTGCCTATTGCCGGGAAGGATATGAATTGTTTGGGAAGCGAGCGTCTGCTGGCGGGCCACAGCCGTGTGCCGGATCCCCCGGAAAGAATGACAGGTCTGATGGTCATGATAGAATACAGGTGTTCCTGGCTAGGCCGTGACAACAGCGGTGCTGGCAAAGATTCTGATAAACGATCCTGTGAAAAGCTACCATATCCTGGTCCGGTTTTAGAGAAGTTCGGATAAATAATTCAGATAAATGGGTCATGATATGGTGACGGATGTGGATCGATGGCCGCACACCCCTTTCAGAAAATCGATGAAAACGCGGGCCTTCAAGGGCAACAGACGATGGCCGGGAAACAGCAGAGACAGGCTGGATTCCTGATGAATCAGACAGTCCGCATACATCTGCACAAGCCTGCCATCGGCCAGCCCGGCCTCGCAATAGATCCGCGGTGCAAAACACAGGCCGCATCCGGTGGCTGCCATGTCCCGGACAATCAACGGGTCATTGACCTGCAGAAGCCTGGCCGGATCAAGCTTTACCTCGGCAAACCCGCCCAAGGGCACACCCACCTTGATTGTGCCCCCGGCATAGCGGGTTTCCACAACGGTGATCATGTCGCCGATCCGCTCTGCCTCGAAGGATGAAGGCAGGGTTGCTGCAACGGCCGGGCTGGCAATCCAGATCAGCGGTGTTTCGATCAGCCGCTGTTGCATCAGATCGGAGTCGGGCGCAGCGCCAACAATGACGGCAAGGTCGATCTGATCGCGCAGCAGGTCCGGTTGGGTGCTGCCAATGCGAATATCCAGCTGGATGTCGGGATATCTTTTCTGGAAGCTGGCAAGATGGGGCGCCACGATTTCCCGGCTGAACGCCATCGGCAACGCCACGATCAGTTCGCCGCGTGGCGTCTCACGCAAGCCAGCCAGCTCAGCCGTGGCGAATTCCACCTGATCCAGTATACGGCGCGCATGGCGATAGAATTGTGTGCCGTCCGGCGTCAGCCGTAACGCCCTTGTGTCGCGAAGGAACAATTGCAGGCCGACATCATCCTCCAGCCGCGTGATGATGCGGCTGACAGTTGATTTGGGGGCTCCCAGATGGCGCGCTGCGGCTGAAATGCCACCAAGATCGGCCACCGCAACAAAAGCCGGAAGATCGTCAATGTTCCATTTCATGAACGAACAGTTCAAAAATTAATTGTTTGTGCCGGAAAACATAACAGCTACTGTTGAGGCCAACAAGGGTTCAACACCCTGTGAACAGCAGGAGGGGCGTGATGATCAGCCGTGACTATGACGACATTCCGGGAACCTATGTTCTCGACAGCCGCAGTTACCGCAAGGGATATCATTTGAACATGTTCTGCATGTCTCTGAACAAGGCTGAATGCCGTGAGGAATTCGCCCGTGACGAGATGGCCTATCTGCAGAAATTTCCAATGACCGACGAGCAGCGTCAGGCGGTCCTTGACCGCGACTATATCCGCCTGCTGCAGCTCGGCGCGAATGTGTACTACACCTTCAAGATCGTGAGCCACGACAAACAGCCGCCACAGGTCATGTACGGCAAGATGTCGTCCCCACCAATGACCTTCGATGAATTCCAGGAAATGATGATCAATGGGGGCCGCCCGATTGACGGCAACCGCTCGAAAAGGGAGTCTGAAAATGGCTAGACTTATTGGTGGCATGGGAACGTCGCACGTTCCAGGTGTCGGTGCGGCACTGGATAACGGCAAGACCGCCGAGCCCTATTGGGCCGAGCTTTTCAAGGGGTTTGCGCCACTGCGCGCATGGCACGCCGAAAACACGCCGGATGTGACCATCATTGTGTTCAATGACCATGCCACGTCGATGGCGCTGAATCATTATTCCACCTTCATGCTGGGTGTCGCCGAAAGCTTCAGGCCTGCCGATGAGGGGTGGGGTCCGCGCAAGGTGCCGGATGTCGAAGGCCATCCCGAACTTGCCTGGCATCTTGTCGAAAGTCTGATACTGGATGAATTCGACATGGCGGTGACAGCAGATTTCGATGTGGATCACGGGCTGACGGTGCCGATGTCGATTGCCTATGACCAGCCCGATGTCTGGCCGACAAAGGTGATCCCGCTCTGCGTGAACGTTATTCAGCATCCTCAACCGACAGCGCTTCGCTGCTACAAGCTTGGCCAGGCCATTCGCCGTGCCATCGACAGCTATCCCGATGATATCACGGTTGGCATCTGGGGGACCGGCGGTCTGTCGCATCAGCTTGGCGGTGAGCGTGCCGGCGTCGTCAACCCGGATTTCGACAGGATGTTCCTGGACAACATGGTCAATGATCCGATGGCGAACACGCGCCTGACCCATACCGATTTCATTCGCGAGGCCGGGTCCGAGGGGATCGAGATGATCATGTGGAATGTGATGCGTGGCGCGCTGAACGAAAAGGTGCGCGAAGTGTGCAGACTGTATCATATTCCTGTCTCGGCGACCGCCTATGGTGGTATCATTCTGGAAAATGACTGAGAGTTGCCGGACGGGCCGGCGTTAGGGGTCGGCGTCACGCCGCGAGAGGACGACAGTGATGAAACATGTTGCGGTCAGGAATATTCAGCGTGCCGATCCGGTGCTTGCCACCAGCCTTGGCCAGGCGGGCGCCTCGACGGTTCATGAGGCACAGGGACGGACCGGCCTGCTCGATCCGGCCCTGCGGCCCATCTATCCGGGCGCAAGGATTGGCGGCACGGCGGTGACAATTCTGGCAGCACCCGGCGACAACTGGATGGTGCATGTGGCCATTGAACTGTGTCAGCCGGGTGATGTTCTGGTGCTGGCCACAACATCGCCAAACACAGATGGATATTTCGGCGATCTGCTGGCCACCTCGGCGCAGGCCCGCGGGGTAAAAGGGCTGATCAGCGATGCCGGTGTCCGGGATGTCGCCGACCTGCAGGAGATGGATTTCCCGGTATGGTCACGGGCAGTCTCATCAATGGGAACGGTCAAGAACACGCTCGGTGCGGTCAATGTGCCGGTCATCTGCGCTGGCCAGCTGGTGTTCCCCGGCGACGTCATCGCGGCGGATGATGATGGTGTGACGGTTGTCCCGCGCGCCAATGCCGAGGCGGTGATGGAAAAGGCGCAGGCGCGCATTGACGGCGAGGAAGCAAAGCGTCAGCGACTTGCTGCCGGTGATCTCGGTCTGGATATCTATGGAATGCGCGAACGGCTTGCCGAGGCCGGCCTTGTCTATGTCGATGATCTTGAAACGCTTGGCGATTTCAACGGCATTGATTGCCGGGGCCGCTGACCGCACTCACTTTTCGCGCTTGCACTGATACTCTGACTGGCAGCGAACCTTCGAGCCGTCGACGCGGATCACCGCATCCTTGCCGCCACTCTGGCGCGCATAGATACAATTGGTCCCACCGTCCACATATTCACGTTTCCGCAACCGGCACAGCTCGCGATGGACGCGGTTGTCTTCTTTCTGTGACTTGTAGGTGCGCCCCGCCGCGAGTGCCGGTGGCGCGGCAAGAATTGCCACGGCGGCGCCGGCCAAACGTATGAAATGACGTCGGTCAGGTCTGTTGGGCATCGATGTCATCTTCCGAGCCCGGCAAATAGGCCTTGCCCTGAACGGCACGGGCACCGAGGATTTCCACGAAATTCGGGTTCTTGGCGACGATGTCACGAAGCAGATCGTTGACCTTCGTTTCGGCCTCTTCCATTGTTTCGACGTCGAGTTCGGCAACGCCGTCGATAATCCAGTGTACTTTCACATCCATATTCAGCCTCCTTGGCCATATATCGGCACCTGACAGGCGCTAGTTCAGCTTTACATCCAGCGATTCATAAATCGTGCCAGCCTTGCGCTGAAGCTCGACTATTTTCTCTTCATCTACATTCTCGCGCGCCTCGTCGCGGGCAACCATCGCGCCCTCCAGACCCAGCGCGGTGGCAATCGAGAACCAGACATAGGCCGTTTCGTAATCGGGTTCTTCAAGCATCACCAGATGATAGGTCGCAAATTGGGGTATTGCCGCCGGGTCACCTTCATCAATCCGCGACTTGATACGGGCCGCCACCGCCTTGCGCACCTCCTCAATGATTCCCTCTGGCAGATAGTCGGTCAGCTCGTCCGAAAGCTCTTCGGCGGCTTCGATTCCGCCAAGCTGTGCCGTCCAGGACCAGGTGAGGGCGGTTGCGAAATCCTGTGGTGTGCCCTTGCCAGCCTGCATCAGCAGCGCAAGATTGTACTGCGCATCATGCTGGTTGTTTTCCGCCTGTAGCGAGAACAGCTTTACCGCATGCCGGTAATTCTTGTTCTTTACCGCCTGTACCGCTTCGTTGAACGTGGCGGTACTGGTATCGATCTGGGCCAGAACCGGTCCCGGCAGGATGGCAATCAGGGAAGATATCACACTGATGATCAGCAGGCGCCACGCTCTCGGCATCGCTGATGTCACCTTAGCGACCTGCCATCATCACAAGCTGCAGATACAGGACGCGAAGCTTGAAATTGGAGTTTGGCCGCTTTTCATACACGACGATCCGCGGCCTGTCGGTGCCGGGCTTCTGGAACTCAATGGCCATGTTTTCAGGCAGAAAAATGCCCTCGGCCTCAAGAACGGCTTGCGGGTTGCGGGCAAACATGTCGGAAAATTTCTTGTCCAGCCAGATCAGTGCCAGCGCCTTGCCGAGAATGTCAGGAAGGCGTTCGCGGACATCGTCGCGGCTGGTGAATGTCACATTCTCGGACACCAGATTATAGCGCGGAGAGGCGCGCCTGATAGCCGGAGGGCGCGTCGGATTCACCGGAACTAATGCATTACCCGACATCTCAGACCACTCCGCACACCGCCAGCTGCGGGCCCTCGTCCCGCTGAAGAAATAAATTAGATGCCTCTTATGATGCCATTTCTGACCGGAATCGCAACCTGTAACCTCGGCAAATGGCCACAGGGCGCGGTCAAAGCGGGAAAAAACATCAAAACGCAGCGAATTGGTATGGAATTTGAATAGTTATCCCGGTCAAAAGCCGACGAGGGACATCATGATTTCGACGATTCGCAACGCAATGAAGATGGCAACTACCGATATCGCCATCATTTCCAACAATATAGCGAATTCCGGATCGACCGGGTTCAAACGCAGCGACGGCAGTTTTCTTGATTCCTATGCTGAGGATATTCCCATTCCCGGGCTGAATGTCGGATATGGCGTGATTCATGAGCAGCCACGCCGCCAGGACAGCAAGCAGGGATCCCTGCAGGTAACGAACAATTCGCTGGATATCGCCGTCAGCGGTGATGGCATGTTTGTCACCAGACATCCCGAGGATAACGAAGTCACCTTTACCCGTGATGGGTCGTTCATGCTTGAAGTCGATGGCACGCTTGTCACGCTGGACAAGAAGCAGGTGGTCAATGCCAATGGCGATCCGATCGTGATTCCACCGATGCTGGTGGATGATCAGGGACGGCAGACGCTTCTTGATACCATCACGATTGCCAATGACGGATCAATCAAGCTGACTTACGGCGATGGCCGTATTTTCGAAAATGGCAAGGTGGGGCTGGCCAGATTCGCCAATCTCGGTGGCCTGCAAGCCATCGGTAGTGGTCATTTCAAGGATACTGAAAAATCAGGTCCGCCGATCATTGGCAACCCGATGACCCAGAGTTTTGGTCAGGTGATCCAGGGGCATCTCGAGGCTTCGAACACCAACATCACCGACGAGTTGACGAAACTGATGAAGTCACAACAGGCCTTCAGCGCCTCAAGCAGGCTGATGCAGTCTGCCGCCGACGTGACAAAACGGCTGATCGGCTAACATCGCGGGGCTGACAAGCGGTCCGCCTGCCGGCCTGATCATCGGGTCTGCCGGTGGCAGGCCAGCATGCCGGACATCTGTAAAATTGTGACGGTTATTTCAGCGGCAGGCTGACAGCCATGTCTTGAATGCCGATTGTCTTTTCGGCATCGATCCGCAGATCGCCCTTGATGCTGACAGCCAGCTGCGTGTCAAGATCAAGGGTCAGCGAGACGGGGCGGGGCGGTGTTGCCGCCACCCGTTCGCATATTGACGCAAACAAAGCTGTCGGGATCCCGGCAGAGCCACGCATCATCGGACGGTCGACCTCTATCACAAGGCTGCCGATCTGCGTCCCGGCGGCGGTGTCACGTTCAACGAGTGTCAGCAGGCATTGCCCGCGTGCAATCGAAACAAGGTTGCAGGACAGGTGCAGTTCAGGCGCGTGATTGACTCCCGCCTGGCGCAGTTCGGCCGTCTGAACCGCCATCACGATCTGGTCTGTCTGATGCCAGTCGCCGCCCATCGGTCGTCGTCAACCGGCAATCAGCAGGCTTTCACGACCCTGCAGGAATTCCCGCAACCGGGTCACGGCAGCCTTCTTGATCTGTGATACCCGGCCTGTCGTAACTTCCAGCACTTCGGCAATCTCATAGACATTCAACTCTTCGACATAATAGAGCTGTATGACCAGCGCCTCACGCTCAGGCAGGGTGCGAAGCGCTTCCTTGAGTTGGGCGTGAAGCTCTTCTTCATTGATATTGTCCTCCGGTGTGTTTTCAGATGACACAAACCAGATGGAAAATTCATCGTAAACGCTGTCCAGCGATTGATGGACGTTGGCCTGGAACGCCTGTTCCCATTCCTGCATTTCGGTTTCTGAAATGCCCATCTCGCTGGCCATCTCGGTCGTGGTCGGCTTGCGCCCATGTCTGGATTGCAGTTCGCGTTCGGCCCTGTTGGCCTTTTTCTGCATCTCGATGGTGGTTCGGCAGAGATTGGAATTTTTGCGCAGGAAATCGACAATTGCGCCCCGAATGCGAATTCCGGCATAGCTGGCGAAGGTTGCGCCCTCGCGCAGTGTGTAGTTCTGCGCTGCTGTCACCAGCCCGTAATAGCCAATCTGGATCAGATCCTCGATTTCCGTTGAGGCATGTACCGATCCGCGCATGTGCCACGCGATCTGGCGCACCAGCTCCATATGGCTGGTGATCAGCTCTTCAACGTCGGGTTTCTGTTCCAGATACTGGTTGCGCATGATCAGGTTCCAGCCAGGGCTGCCTCCTCATCAGCAAAGAAACGGATGCCGCCATGAAGGTTTCGCGGTGATGCAAGGACCGATTTTGAAATCTTCTGAAAGGCGATATTTTCCGGCAAGTCCGTCCCGTCAAGACCGATCGGACGCCGCTTCACAACCGCACGTCGCATCCGCTCAGACAGGGGCAGCCACCCGGAAAATGTCAGATTCACATCCAGAAAGCGTGTCGCTGTCTGGTTGAATTTTTCGAAATGCTGGCGGGCCTCTTCGGCGTTGCGGGCCATGTTCACGACGATGCAGAAATTTTTCACATTTGACTCAAGACTTGCCGCCTTGATCATCGAATAGGCATCGAGAAAGCTTGTCGGCTCGCCCACCAGAACGATCACAACATGGTCGGCGGCGGCAACAAAGGATACCGAGCTGTCCGAGGCGCCGGCAGGTGCATCGGCAATCAGGATCTCGGTCTGGTCGCGCAACTCATCGACCATGCGAATGGCTTGGTAGCGCTTTGTTTTTTCGAGATTAAGCATCTCCAGCAAACCTGTCCCACCCGAAATGAATTTCATGCCATGAGGTGCGTCACACAGCACCTCTGACATCGGTACGTCGCCATCCATCGCGTCCATGATGAACTTCTGCGGGTTGGCGCCAATCAGGATGTGTGCATTTGCCATGCCAAAATCGGCATCGAGAAGAACGGTGCGGCGTCCCTGGCGTGCCATGGCAAGCCCGAGATTCACCGAAATGCTGGTTTTGCCTACGCCGCCTTTGCCACTCGCGACCACAATCGACCTTGCCATATCAGCCGAGTCTCCCTGTTTTCTATGCTCCTGCGCCTGGCTCAGTGGTCTGCGTTTTCACGCAGATACTGCGCCAAGATCGGCGTGGTCGCAATTGCAATTCCCCCGACGATGGCTTTTGTGCCTGTCAGCAACCCGACACCCCACCCTTCAAGCGCAAGCGCCGACAATTCTGCCGGCATGGCTTCGCATTCATCAAGCTTTGTCAGGGCAATCATTGGTTTCAGACCGCCATATTGACGGCATTGATGGGAAATCATTGTCGCGCTGCTGCCTCCAGGAATGGCCTGAACCACGGTCACCTTGTGAGCGCCAAGCACCCTGACCACATCGCGCACCGCTTCCTCGGCATCTTCCGGGGTTGCGTTGATATCGACGATCATCCGATTGCTTGTTTCCTGAATCGCCACCTTCAATTCACCGATGCCACATTGCAGCGATCGCATGTTGAGCAGCCTTGCATAGGATTTGATGTCTTCATTCACACTGACACCCGGGCCGGTGGCCGCGGCAAGCGTCATCCGCTCGGAAATGCCCTGTTCTTTGAAATAGGCGGCTATCTTGGTGGCCAGCGTCGTCTTGCCGGTCCCTGAACTGCCAACAACAAGCACCAGACGCGAACCGAACAGGGAATCGACATCCGTATGCACCACTTTGCGGGCAAGCGCGTCCATAAAGGCTACGACAGCCTCATCATCGTCAAGCCCGGCCATATAATGGTGCATTGCCTGGATCGCCTGTGGTGAAAAGCCAGCCTGATGGAGGCGCACCGGCGCCGAGTGACCAAACGAGATGTCGAGCCCTTCGGGGCGCGTGATCATCATGCCTTTCAGCATCCGTTTGATGCTTTTCAATTCGGTCAGAACCTCAAGATTGTCCGCGGCTTCAATGGCCCTTCCGGCCAGATTTTCGGCGGCGCTTGTCTGTTTGGTGTCACGGTCACGGACGCGGCTGATCATCTGCTGGTCAAACAGGTCGGTAAAGGCCGAACCGCCACCAATCTCAAGATCCAACGGCGCGCGCGGTGCGGCTGGTGGCTGTACATCCGGTGTCGCCGGAGACATGGAATCCTCCGGATCGTCGGTCGCAACCATTTCGATCCGGCCGTTGCGTTTCACTGTCTCGAGGATCAAGGCATCCTCGCCAAGCCGCTCGACAATCTTGTCCATGGCCTGTGCCGTGTCGGCGGCGGTGACTGTGATGGTGGTCATGACAAACTCCCTCTTTGTCCTGTCTTGCCTCTGGATCAGCCGGCGTTGCCGGCATCACCACTGATTGTGGCAACGACTTCGATCTTCCGGCTGTCCGGAAGTTCGGTGAAGGCCAGTACGGCCATGTCTTCGATATGCTGGCGCACCAGCTGCGAGAATTGACGCCTGATGGCGGGTGATACAACCATGACGGCTTGCCGTCCCTGTGCGCTGAGTGCTTCCGAGCTTTCCGAAATCTTGCGAAGCAGCTGTTCGGCAAGATTGTTGTCCAGGATCAGCCCTTCCTCGCCACTCTGGCGGACCATGGTGATCAACATATGTTCGAGATCGGAATCCAGCGTGATCACCGGCAGTGCCTGGTTGAGCGGCGCAATCTGCTGGATCAGCAGCGGGGCCAGACCCGGGCGAAGTGCCTCGGCTGTCTCCATGGCGCTCAGATTGCGTGCGGCCAGCGGCGGCAGATTTTCAAGGATGCTCCGCAGGTCGCTGATCGGCACCCGCTCGTCAAGCAGCACCCGCAGGATGGCCGTCAGATTATGCAGCGGCACCAGCTTTGGCACCACCGATTCAACAAGATGCGGTGCCGACTGGGCCAGATTGTCCAGCAGCCCCTGAACATCATCCTGGCCGACAAGCTGGCTGGCATATTTCTGCAGCACCTGTGACAGATGTGTCGCCATGACGGATTCGGCATGTACGACCACATAGCCCCGTGCTTCGGCCTCCGGTTGCGCCTGGGTCGGAATCCAGATGGCATCCATTCCGAATGACGGGTCCTTGACCTCGATGCCGTCGAGCTTGACCTGGGCGTTGTCCCCGGGGATTGCCAGTTTGCGATCAGGATAGATTTTGTCTTCGCCGACAATGGTGGCACCGATCCGGATGCGATAGCCATTGGCATCAAGCGTCAGATCATCGCGGATCCGCACTGGCGGGATCACAAAGCCAAGTTCGCGCGATACCTGCCGGCGAATGCCGGTGATGCGGCTTGTCAGTGCGCCGCTTCCATCTTCCTCGACAAGATCGATCAGCCCGTAGCCAAGCTGGACCGAGATCGGCGCGTTGTCGGCAATCTCGTCAAGATTGATCTGGTCAGGGCGTGCGTCTTCTTCCTCGGCCTGCGCGCTGTCCGGTGCTGGTCCCGCGGCTGCCAGCTTCTCGCGCATGTAGGACCAGTATCCGGCCCCGGCCGCGACAAGCGCCGCGGCAAGAAACATGATATTCGGCATGCCGGGAACAAACCCGATCAGCATCAGAACGCCGGCCACGGGGATCCAGGCGCGTGACAGGCTGACCTGCTTGCCGATATTTTCAGCCATATCATGCGTTGCCGACACACGGGTGACGATGATGGCAGTGGAAATGGCCAGAAGAAGCGACGGGATCTGGGCGACCAGACCATCGCCAATCGACAGCAGAACATAGTTTTCAGCCGCCACATCGACTGGCAGATCATGTTGCGACAGACCAATGATCAGGCCACCGACAATGTTGATTACCAGGATCAGGATCGACGCTACCGCATCGCCCTTGACGAATTTCGAGGCACCGTCCATCGCGCCATAGAAATCGGCCTCCTCGGCAATTTCCTCGCGTCGGCGCTTTGCCTCTTCATTGGTCAGAATTCCGGCATTCAGATCGGCATCAATCGCCATCTGCTTGCCCGGCATGGCGTCCAGAGTGAAGCGGGCGGACACCTCGGATACCCTGCCGGCACCGCGTGTCACGACCACCAGATTGATGATGATCAGAATGATGAAGACAAAAATACCGACAGCGTAATTGCCGGAAATGACAAACTCGCCAAACGCCTCGATGACCTTGCCGGCCGCATCGGGACCATTATGTCCCTCGCTGAGTACCACCCGGGTCGAGGCCACATTCAGGCCAAGTCGCAGCACGGTGGCGATCAGCAGCAGGCTGGGGAACGATGAAAAATCCAGTGGGCGCTGGGTGTGCATCGCCACCATCAGGATCAACAGCGAGACAAGAATGTTGGACACAAAGAAGGTATCAAGAAGGAATACCGGAAGTGGCAGCACCATCATCGCGACAAGCGCCAGGATGCCGATTGGCAGCACCGCACCACTTGCCACATTCTTCCAATTGTCCAATCCCAGTCGCTGAAGTGTCATTTCCATGACGCGTTACCCCTGCCGTCCTGTGTCGAGCCCATGACGGGTGTCAAAATTCCAGCGCCGGCTGGCGGCTGCGCCCGCATCGCGTAACACCTTTGTAATCTCAAGCTCAAACATCTGTTTTTATTGGCCTTTGTAAAACTGTCTGTCTTCGGGTTCCGGCTGGGGCCAGCCCATGACGCCACCGCGCCTTTTTATTCGCGAAGGAAGTAAGGCAAGTTCCATGCCAATCGAAAAAAACCGCGCAAAAGCAGGGGTTTTAAGCGAAATAACGCTGTCTTCAGGATCAACAATCCCGCAATGGCATGAAATCTGCATCTCGGGGCACACAATCATCTGCCCAGGCGATGCGCCGGGCAAAACAGGTCGAAAGGATGATACGGGCCATGTCACGAGTAGTATTTGCATCACTGCCACACCGTAAGCTGACCGCTGCCGCATTGTGCGTCGCGGCGCTGGCTTTCGCTGGCTGCGAGACAATTGGCGGCACACGCAAGGCGGATGCCGGGGTAAAAGCCAATATGTCGGCTGCCGATCAGCTTGCCGCTGTTCAGGAGGTGTTCGACGCCAACGCCGAGCAGGTGCCAACCCTGACCGCTGTTGGCTATGCGGTTGTGTCGTCCCAGCCGGGACGTACCGATGCCCAGAAACGGTTGATGGCGATCCGCTCGGCCCGCATGGCCGCGATGCGCGATCTTGCCGAGCAGATCCACGGTCTGCAGGTTGATTCATCGACCACAGTCATCGATCTGATGGTTCAGAACGACACCTTCCGCGGTGTTGTGTCGGGCACCATTCGCGGCGCCCGCACGGTTCGGATCAACCCGACCGGGTCAGACACCTATGAAATCGTTCTCGAAATCGATCGGGAAATGATTGGCCACCTGATCAGCACCGCGCGCGGCATCGCCTGAACGGGTTGCAGCGGCCTGACGGAGAATTGTCGTGATACTGGATCTCTATGAACGGCTTGAACAGCGGCATTGGCTTGACCTGGCCAAAGTGCCGCTGCTTGCGCTACTGGCGTGCCTGTTCTTTGTTCTTGGTGCCTCGACAGGTCAGGCTGCCGCCTTTCGGTTTACCGAGACAACCGGTCGGGCCGTGATCCTTGATTCCGCGATGGAGCAGGAAGCCCGCATGCTGGCGCTTGAAGACGCGCTCTATCTTGCCGCGCTCGAGGGAGGGGCCAGCGTCAACGGGTTTTCCGCCGTGATGGCGGACACCACGCTTGAGGATCATTTCGTGATCCGCCCTGCAAGTCGCATTCTTGACTATACAATCACCAATGAGGTGATTGACGGTCAGCATTACGAGGTCAGCATCCGTGCCGCCGTCGGCAATCTGCCACGCGGCACCTGCCTGCATCGGCGGTCAGTCAATATGACCATCTTCAAACCGCGCATCACGCTTGCCGAGAATATTCCGGCTCCAGCAGGCCCCATGGCCGTTGATGTGATGAATACTGTCATCACAGCCATCGAACACAATTCCGGTGTCAGCGCCAACCGCGCCACCGATGTGACGCTAGACCCGGCCCGCCTGTCACGGATCAACGACACCTATGATTACACCGCCCTGACGAAGGGTGTTGTGCGGGTTCTGCAGGGTGATTTCGCCGTTATTCCGGAAATAATCCTGACAGGCCGGCGTGCCGGCAATGCGTTGATGCGGCGTGATGAAATGACGATGCTGATCCGGGTTCATGTGCTTGCCGGAGAGAGTTACGCGCCAATCGACAGGTTCGAGGTGACCCATACCGTCACCACAAAACAGCGGTCGATTTCCGAGATGTTCAATGTGGTTGGCCAGCCGCGTCGGCCAGCCATTCTTGCCGCGCTGACGGCCCCGGTCGCGGGTCTTGTCGATGGTATGGTTGCCGATCTGCAATGCCGCCCTTTGACGGCGACGCTGGCGCTTCGCGACGGCAGGTTGACCGTACCGGTTGGCAGTCATCATGGGATGCGCCAGAATGCCCTTGCGGTGGCCAGCGGCACCGATACGCCCTGGCAGATCATGCGTGTTACCGGTGTCGATGTGATGTCGTCGACCCTGACGCCGTTGAATGACAGGCGTGATCTGGCGGCGCTTGCCGGGCGCACTGTCGAATTCATGGAGGAAGTAAAATGAACACGCTTCTCAAAGGGGTTGTCGGGCTGGGCCTGATGATGGCACCGCTTGCGGCTGTCGCACAGTCACAGCCGATCGTTGTCCTTGAATATCCGACCTATGGTGGCGCCTCGGCGGCGTCCGGACTGAACCCTGACAACATCTTTGTCAGTGATCCCAACCATACGGCCAGCCACCGGGTGATGCCCGACGAAACGCTGTCTCACATCATCACCGAACATTATGCTGGCAGCGGCCTGGATTTGTCCGTGGTGCAGATGGCGATTGTCAAGAAGAACCGGTCGGCCTTTGTTCGGGGTAATCCGAATTTTCTGTATGCTGACAAGCTGTTGCACCTTCCCTCCCTGAACGAGATGAAGGATCTGGTGCTTGGCGGCAAGCCTCAGGATACCACGTCCGGATCCGGTGGGTCGAACCGCGACCAGATCTTCTTTATCGGAGGATAGACAGATGTCGAGGCGCTCTCTATTCCAGGCATCGATGGCGGGGTTTGCCGGCATTCTGGCCGGGCAGGCTGCGCTGGCAGACCAGCCTGTGTCGGGCGTTGAAGTGGCACGCTTGATCACCGACAAGCTGGCGGAGGTTTATCTCGAAGGTGATCCGGCGCTGTCCCCGACCCGAAAATTCCCGTCCTGTAAGGGCAAGATAGCCATTGATCCACTGTTTGGCGGCTGGAACACCGTTGCTGTCCGCTGCGATGTCGAAGATGGCTGGCAGTTTGCGATCCGGACCAATCTGACAACGACGCCGGCACCGGTGCCAATTGCCGAATTCACCCCACGCCGGCAGACCGACGGACCCATTTCGTCGCTGACAGGAACCCGGGTGTCCCCGCAATCCGCCATCCAGGCCGGTATGGCTGATGAATACGATGTCGTCATGTTGACCCGCAGCATGGCACGCGGAGATGTGATCACACCCGATGATGTCACCTTGTTTCCGGTGCCGGCGCGCAATGTCAGCGGTGTGTTCTTTGCCGCTGCGGACGTGATTGGCAGACGCATGAAAACACCACTTTCAGCGCGACGCCCCCTGCAGACACGCCATCTTATGCCCGCCTTCATGATTGAAGAAGAGAGCGAGGTGCTGATTTCCAGTGGCGCTGGTGGAATTAGCGTCGATATGGTAGGCTATGCGCTTGAAAATGGACAATTTGGCGACTGGATCAAGGTCCAGAACGCTAGCAGCGGCAAGACTGTGATGGCCAAGGTCATCGATGAAAAAAAAGTCGTGGTGATTGCTAAAAATAGCTGACGCTGCGTCGTTACCCTTCCTGAGGAGGCCAATGAAATGGTTGACGCCATTAAAACCACAGTCAATAGGATGGAGCTGACCAAGGGTCGGGCTGCAGACGGACGTCCTTCGGGCGCCGGCGCCGCACCGACACCGGTAGCGCCAGCTGGAGAAACCGTTAAGGTTAGCGGTGCTGCGTCCTCGAAAGCCGTAGCACAGCTCGCTGAGGCACCACCTGTCAACACCGAGGCCGTTCGTCGGATCAAGGATGCGATCTCTCGTGGAGAGTATCCGATCAATGTCGATCGCATTTCGGAAGCGTTGATGGATGCGTACAGGGAAATGAAAGCCTGAGCCAGCGGCAGCCGTCGCAATGACTGTGAACGAAAAGCTTGTGGAATTTGAGGGCACGCTCAATCAATTGATTGAGCGTGCGCTGTCGCGTGTCAGCAATGCTGACGAGTTTCTTGCCGCAAATACCGAAATCGAACAGCTTATGTCTGCACGCTGGCCCGAGCTTGTGACCGATCTCAAGGCCGCCGGCCCGTCAACCGAAGAGCTGGCGGTGATCCAACGTCTGTCGACGGCGCTTGCCAGGCTTGAAACTCGGGCCAGGGCGAGGCTTGTTTGGACGGACGAATTCGACGAATATATGAAAGAGGCGCTGTCTCGGGTGCCTTGATGAGGCAAGGCTCGATGAGGCAGACGACAGCCGCGCCGTCATCCGGTGTGGCGTCGCGCCCGGAATAGTCATCTTGGGGCGTTAATCCTGGGGCGAGGATAAGGAGATCATGATGGTCGAATCAAACCAGCTTTTGACGCCGGGGAACATCCTGATCATCCTGCTGCTGGTGATCACACTTGGTATGTGGCTGCAGCTCGTGTTGCTTCGTAACAGGCTGTCATCACGCCTGACCCGCCTTGAAGAGCAAATTCACGAACATGACCAGCTTCTCGACCTTCAGGCAAAGGCCACTCGTGATATGACGCAAGCCAGCGAACAGCTGGTTGTCGCCACGAATGAAAGCAAAGCGGCGCTGGAATCCCTGCGCCGGGATGTTGTGCGCCTTGCAGACGATGTCCGTGGCGAGGTTGGCATGAGCCGCGCCATCGAACTGGCCAGGGCAGGGGCGACAAAGGAAGCGGTTGCCGATGCCACCGGCCTGTCGCTTGAAGAGGCAGAGGCAATCGTCACCTTTCATGGTCGTGGCAAGGCCTGACATCACGCCAGACATCACACCTGACATAACGCTTGACGTGATCCCGGTCCATGACATTTGTGTGGGTCAGATGATCTGTGTCCCCGTCAGGGGAATTCCTACATCCGAAATTCCGATTTGCTGCAGCTGATATTCAGATAGCGCGACCCGCGCGTCAGCCGCACTGTCCCGCTTTTCCGGTCAACACGCAGGACCAGCTGTTCGTTTGTCAGCGTGAAATTGCTGTCACTGCTTTCCGTCAGCAGCATCTTCCTGGCACCATCGGTAAAGCTGACAGCCACTTCAGTGCCGACCTCCATGTCCCGAATATCGATTTCAACAAGCCCATGCTGGTTGAAATTGCATTCATAGCGCTCCTGCTTGAACCGGGACAGGTCATCACATCCTGCAGTCACCAAACCGGCAAGCGCGATGGCAGCGCATGTCAGCCTTGCCGGTTTTGGTTTATTTTTCATCCTTTGGCCCTTCGTCTTCCGGTGCCGGCTCCTGATCGTCGCCGGCCTCGGCCTTTGCGGCCTTTTCCGCATTCTGCTGGGCTTCAAACCATCCGCCAGGCTTGCCTGAATCATCGGTGTCATCGGCATCCGGGTCTGCCGACGGCGCCGTCATGGCACCTGCGGCGGCTTCGAGTTCTGCCGCAACCGCCGCGGCTTCATCGTCAGCTGCCGGATCGGCACCGTCACCGGTATCATCAGATGTCTGGGCGGCGTCTTCGGCACTGTCATCGCCCGAGCCAAGCGCTGCAAGCGCGGCCGTGACTTCGGCGGCGCTTGGTGTCTCGATAACCGTATCCTGTGCGGCTTCATCTTGTGGCTCGGCTGCGGTATCTGCCTCTGTGGCATTTGCTTCTTCGCCCTCCATCGTGGCCGCGGCGTCTTCTGCCGGGGCTTCTTCTGCCGGTGTGTCTTCTGCCGGCGTGTCAGTCGAAGCGGCATCTGCCTCTTCAGTGCGGGTGTCGTCCTCTGCGCCCGGTTCTGTAACAGCCTCGTCAACAGCAGTCTCGGCATTTTCAAGCTCGGTCTGCATGGCCGATGCATCACTACCGTCATCGCCCGCCGCTTCGCCAGCTGTATCCGGGGCGGCATCCGGGGCGGCATCACCAGGCGGCTGTTCATCCACCAGCTCGGCATTGCCACTATCAATGAGGCGCTGCGCGTCGGATGATTTGACATCAATAATGACCGTTTTCGGGAACCGGACCCCATTGACCTCACAATCATCAAGGATGCGCAACCGTGTCCATTCGCTTGTTGTATCGCCGCCGGCCTCTGTGTCTTCCTGAACCGGTGCTTCGGTATCTTTTGGTGCCGGGGATGCGGTGGAAACGACTCGCTGCTGGTCGGTTTCGGCGAGGGCGGCAATGCGCTGCCTTAATATAAAGACCCGCCCTGCCAGAATGCCAAGCCGCTTTTGTTCATCCTGCTCGTTTGCGAGCAGCATCTTGAGCGACTCATTCATCTCCTTGAGTGGCTGATCCTTGAACTTCTCTATGACCTTGTCACGCACGGCGATGGTCACCGGTGACAGTTCTGTAGGTGAACCTGGGCCGCCGCTGTTGCTTATGGTGGATGCAACCATTTTTTCATCCTCTGCCGTTGAGTTGGCATCGTTATTGCAAAATACGGGCCAGCAAGTCGTCAAGCGGTGATTAAATTATTTACCAGATTTGATCCCGCAGACTGTCGGCGTAAACAAAGTTTCGGTTGAGAAACAGAAATGTTTTCAGCCCCTTGACAAGGAGAGTTAGATGAAAGGCATTGGTGACTATCTGAACCTCCATGCGACTGCGCTCCAGGTCAGGGCGAAGCGCAACAAGGTTCTTGCCTCGAATATCGCGAATGCCGCGACACCGAATTTCAAGGCGCGCGACATGGATTTTCAGGCCGAGATCAACAAGGCCGAGAAGGTGGGGCCACTGCGCGCCACTGATGGCCGTCATTTTCGTGTGGCCATGAACGCCAATGCCACAGGCATGCTCTATCGCTCGCCGGTGAACCCCTCGCGCGATGGCAACACTGTGGAATTGAATGTAGAGCAGATGGAATTTTCGGAAAACGTCATCCGCTACCAGACAACTCTGACATTCCTCAACAACAAGATCGGCGGGTTGATGTCCGCCATTAAGGGCGAGTGATGGCAGCTATCAACAACATCTTCGACGTTGCTGGTCGGGCCATGTCGGCGCAGCTTGTGCGCCTGAACACCATTGCCAGTAACCTTGCCAATGCCGGCAACATCAGCGGTGAGGAGGATACCGCCTACCGCGCGATGAAACCGATTTTTGAAACCACCTATGCGGCAAACGTCAAGGATACCGGGATTTCGACAACCGAGGTTGCGGGAATCACCAGAACCGACCGCCGTCCAGAGCGAACCTACATGCCCAATCACCCGCTGGCCGATGATGACGGCTTTGTCTATGCGGCGGCGGTAAGTGTGGAAGAAGAGTTTGTCGAGATGCTGGAGGCAAAACGCCAGTATCAGAACAATGTTGAAGTGGTTACGACCCTTCGCGCCCTGATGATGCGAACCATCAATATGGGCAAATAAGCCAACGGAGAGCGTGAATGAGCACCATTGATCCAACCAGCCAGGCGCAGCTTGACAGCATTCTGAAAAAGATTGGTGTCAACAGCGATGATGACAGCAAGAAAGCCAGCAAGGATACGCTTGGCCAGAGTGATTTTCTGAAGCTGATGACAACCCAGCTCCAGAACCAGGATCCATTTGCCCCGATGGAAAATGCCGAATTCATCGCCCAGATGGCACAGTTCTCGACTGTCACAGGTATCACCGACATGAATACGACGCTGAGCGGCATGGCCGACCAGCTTGGAGAATTCCGGATCGCGACAGCTGCCAACCTTCTTGGCAGCTCGGTCATGATCCCGGGCAATTATGCCCGTCCTGACGAGTCCGGCCAGATCCACGGCATGCTGGATCTGCCTTCGGCATCCGGCATTACCAATCTGACATTCAGCAACGCAAATGGTGAGGTGCTTCACCAGATGGAGCTTGGCGCCCAGCCGGCCGGCCTTGTCGGCTTTGCCTGGAGCGACCTTCCGGAATCGGTGCTTGCCAGTGGTGAGGCCGTTCGTATCGAGGCCTTTGCCGATATGGGCAAGGGCATGGAAAGCCTGACCCCAAGTGTGTTTGCCGAAATTCTCGCGGCTTCAACCGGTGACGCCGCCACAGGCGTGATGCTGGATGTCCGCGATTATGGCGAAGTTAGGGCCGCGGACGTGTCCAAATTCCGTCGCTAGAGACCAACAAAGACTGACGATCAACAGGATCAAACAGAGAAGTGAAGCGAGCCTTGCGAGGCTCAGGGAGAGCAGAAAATGTCATTCTATACCGCACTAACAGGATTGAACGGCTCCTCCGCCGATATTTCGGCAACGTCGAACAACATCGCCAACGTCGGCACCACCGGCTTTAAGCGAAGCCGGGTCGAATTCGGTGATATCTTCGCAACCTCGCCATTGCAGAACGCTTCGTCGTCAATTGGTTCGGGTACGATCCTGAAGGGCATCAAACAGCAGTTCACACAGGGTAACATTGCCGCCTCGCTGAACGCGCTTGATCTTGCGATTTCCGGTCAGGGCTTCTTTGCCCTGAAGCCGTCGCTGACATCGGCCCAGACGGTCTATACGCGAAACGGTTCACTGAACGTCAATAACGACCGTTATGTTGTCGACTCGGCCGGTCAGTATCTGCTGACCTATCCGGTCAACACCGACGGATCGGTCACGGCAAAGGATCTGGACAGTGCGGTCCCGCTCCAGCTGCCGGTGACATCAGGTGATCCGCAGGCGACATCGAACATCAAGCTTGGCGTGAACGTGAATGCGGCCTCCGACGTGGTGCCGGACCGCCCGCAGTTCCAGGACGGTTATGCATTCGATCCGAATGACCCTGAGACATTCACCAACTCGACATCGATCACCATCTTTGATGATCTCGGTAACCCGACGATCGCCACGGTGTATTTCATCAAGACCCAGGCCGCCTCCGCCGACGACCCGACAAACAAATACGACACCCGGCTGGTGATCAATGACACGATCATCACTCCGGATCTCGTCAGCGCGGTTGACGATGCCGGCAAGCAGATCTTTGTTGACCGGTTTGGCCAGCAGACAACATCCATCCCCGATGACAACTACTTCATCGAGGGCAAGGGATCGCCGCTTTACAAGCTGGATGACCTGCAGACCCTGGTGCCTTCGCAGCCAGCATCAATCGGCGGTGAATCGACAAGCTTCGACTTCGGTGAGGAAGGTGACAAGCTTGTCGAAATCGTCACCGATCCGATGCAGTTCAAGGCCACACGAGAGGCTGGCAATACCGGCTCTGATGTCTATTGGGGCAAGGATTTCCTGCTCGTGAATGTCGATGATTCGGACCAGCCGGTCAGCATCGATATCAATCCCGGCCTCTACAATGCCGACCAGCTGGCTGCCGAGGTTGAGCGTGCGATCAACGCTGCCTATGGCGATGACCGCAAGTTCCAGGTCGAGCAGAATGTCGATGATACCATCACGCTTGATTTCCAGCGGGTTGGCGCGGACGGCACTGTAACGCCTCTGACCAACAAAATCTCGGTCGAGCTTCTGGGCACGGACAGCTATGTCACTGAATTGATGGGTGATGATTTCGCCATCACCGGTACATCGCCGGACTTCACCAAGGAAGAGTTTCTGGCGCATACCCAGGTTCGGATCAACGAGACGCTGAATGAATATGGCCGCCAGTACGCGGATGACCCGCTTGGTGTTGGCGGACTGCAATTCGTCAAGTCAACCGGCGAAAAGATCAATTCGGTCTATGAATATAACCAAGTGGTGCAACTCGAGCGTGTCGATGACCCGTCCGACACACACTACATGGTGCATTCATTTTACAACAAGCGCCCGGCACTCAGCGTCCATACTGTTCTTGATGAAATCAACGGTAACGCAACCAACCTGATTGAGTATGCGGCGACCGAGAACCGTCTTCGTATCTATATCGGCGACACGAACAGCTCGCCGAACTCCGACTTGACCAATTATGAACAGGGTCGTTCGATCACGCTGGCGGGTGATGACCAGTTCCGCAGCGACCTCAATGGCCGCAGCTTCGTCATCTCATCGACCGGTACCAACGCGAATGGGTACAAATATATCGATGTCAGCACATCAGGGTTGGCTGTTGCCGATGAAGATTTCAGCATCGCCGCTGGATCTGCTTCGATCTTCGCGCTGACCAGCCCGTCTGACAACGAGCCGACTGTCGAGGCGTTTTTCGAAGGCTCTCACGCTGTCTATAAGGGTGCGGCTGAAGACTACAGCAGCCAGAGCATAGTCATTCGTGAAAAGCAGGGATCAACCGCCGCCACCGAAAAGGGTGCCTTTGTGGCCAGCGACTGGAAGATCAAAAATGGAACTGAGACCGCTGCCACCACGCCGGCTACGCTGGCAACAAACCTGGAATTTCTTGGCATTCAGAATCTTCACCGGCCAATGGAGATTACTGCCAGCACATCTAGCAGTGCCGGTGCAACCACTCTGACATGGTCTGATGGCACCAATAACCTGACCATCACCACTGCCGACTTCAGTTCCAGTGCCGGCAATGCCAATGCGCAGCTGGACGACATCAGGGATAAGCTTGATGCACTCACCGACTTGAAGGGCTTTTCTTTCACGTTCCTTGATGCTTTAGGAAATGTTGTCGATTCTACCAGCGGGTCCAATTGGCGAGACACCGCCTCGATCACAACCAATACCGGGACAGCAACACTTGCCAAGTTGATTGTGTCGAGGGACGACAACACTGACTTCACCTTGGTAGCGGGTGCAGCAACTGGTCTCAGCTCTTCGGTCGATGGCGGGGTTACCACTGCGACGGTAAACACCACCGCGGCAACAAGTGATGTTCTTGCGAAATCGTCTGTAGACTGGGTTGATGAGAAGAATCCGCCCGTACATGTGGGGTATGACTCCATCAATCAGCGGCTCAGCTTCGAGGTTGACCGTACGGTTCTCGGTTCGGGTACCGACAGTAACTTCAACTCCTTCTCGGTCTATGGTTCATCCACCCAGACTGGTACCAATAATCTGGGTCTGACCAATGCCGATAACGCGCAGCGGGTTCAAATCCGTGGTGGTGAAGTGCTCTATGGCGACGCCTTTGTGGCGACTGGCGAGGAAATCCAGCCAAACGATAAGCGCTATGGCATCAAGGTGGCCTACAATTCTGAGTTCCAGAATTTCTCCATCTCCAGTGGCACAACTGGTGAGGCGATTGATGGCAATGGTGCCATCGGCGTACCTGAACAGCAAAAAGCCTCGAACATTCAGGTTGGACGCTATGCCATCTCGGAAACCACCGGTGCCCGTGTGGCTCAGGCCTACGATGTCGATGCCACGATCATCGGCAACGGCGATAACCTGCTGTTTGGTGTTGGCAAGACGAAGAACGGCTTCCTGTTCTCTGCTGGTACCGGCCTGAAAGCCACCCCTGCCCGCGCGGTCGGGGCCAGCGCCAACGAACCTCTCACCAACGTCTTCAAGCTGTCGACCCAGACAGGTGACAATATCTTCAACGTTTCGGTGAATGGCATCAGCGGCATCATCGAGGTGCCGGCGACCTCCTATGTTGGCACCACCTTGGCCGAAGCGCTGCAGACCAGGATCAACCAGATTGTCGACCCGGCCACCGGTGACACCATCGGCGGTGTGACAGTGACCTATAGCAGTGAAACCAACAGCTTCACCTTTGCAACCGGCACTACCGGAGCGGACTCGACCATCAAGGTCAAGGGCGCGGCGCGTCTTGGTCTTGATGATGTGCCACTGGGTGTTGGTACGGTTCCGGAAATCTACAATCTGGTTCAGGCCACAGATGCCGATGGCGTGGCGCTTTATGTCGATGCCAATGGCGAGGTGGTGACCAACCCGCCAGAAAACATGGTTGAGGGGTATTACCCGCTCTATATTGATGAAGGCGAGTTGACCTTCGACAAGACCGGTAAGCTGGTCAGCCCGAAGAACCTGGTGCATTACGAGAAGCAGGAAGAAGGGTTCTCGATTGCGCTGGATGTTGATTTCTCGACCTCGACCCAGCTTGCCCAGCCGTTCTCGGTTCTGACTGTCGAACAGGACGGTTTCACCTCCGGTCGACTGGACGGTATCGAGATCGACTCTTCGGGAACCATTCGCGCCAACTACACGAACGGTCAGAACAACCCGCTTGGCAAGATCGTTGTCGCGAACTTCAACAACCAGAACGGTCTGAAACAGATCGGTAACGCCACCTATACGGAAACAGCCGTTTCCGGCACGCCGCAGGTCGGCGAGGCGGGTTCCGAGGGTTTCGGTAATATTCTGTCGGGTTCGCTGGAACGTTCCAACGTCGATATCACCGAAGAACTGGTGAACCTGATTACCGCGCAGCGGAACTTCCAGGCATCGGCGAAAGCCATTGAAACAACAACGGGCCTGACCCAGACCATCATCAACATCCGGATGTAATCCGGGTGTGGCTGGCCCACCACAGGTATGATTGACCGGTATGATTGAGAGGAGACTGTCATGGACAAGCTGATCTACACGGCGTTCAACACGGTCAACAACATCTACGACAATCGTTCGGTGCGGGCCCAGAACCTGGCCAATGTCAATGTCCCGGGCTATCGCCGCGATCTTGGTTCGAAATCTGTTGGCACCGCCTTTCTCGACAACATCACCAGCCTGCAGACCAGGGCGCTGGCGATCCTTGACGACAACAACTATTTCGAAGCGGATCCGGGCACGCTCAGCCAGACGGATCACGATCTCGATGTTGCCATTCGCGGTGATGGGTATTTTGTGGTCAAAGGTCAGAATGAGTTGTCCCTTACCAGGCGCGGTGATCTAACAGTGGCAGGGGATGGCACGCTTGAAAACGGATCCAGGCAGGCGATGCTGAATACCGAGCTTCAACCTATTCAGGTGCCTGCCTACAGGTCGATCAAGGTTGCCGACAATGGCGATGTGATCATCGAGCCGCTGAACTCGCCGATTGGCACCAAGCAGATCATCGGGCGGCTTGGCCTGACCTTTGCCGCAGACAAGGAACTCAAGAAATACCCGGATGGAGAAATTCGTCCGACCGACGGCTCGCTGCCGCAGATCGACCAGGATGTGGCACTGGTCCCGCAGCATGTGGAACTCAGCAACGTCAACATTACTGATGAGCTGATCACTTCGATCGAGGACCAGCGGCAGTATGAGATCAACATCAAGTTGATCTCGTCCGCTTCCGAAATCGATGAAGCAGGTGCCAGCCTGATCCGGATGCCGAGCTGATCCGGCATTCTAATCGATCCTTTGCTTCTTCTTTAATATGAACTGACTGTTTGGCATGCCGTTTGCTTACTGGTGTTAGGAGACAATCCGGCCCAGGAGAAGACAGATGTCCACCAGTTCCATGCACGTCGCAAAGACAGGTCTGAACGCACAGCAGACCCGGATGCAGATCATCGCCAACAATCTGGCAAACGTGAATACGACAGGTTTCAAGCGTGACCGCGCAAATTTCGAAACGCTGCTCTACCAGGTTCGCCGCGTTGCCGGTGACCAGGTGACCGCTGAAGCCAATCTGACATCTTCTTTCTCGGTCGGCACCGGCGCCCGTATCGTCAATACGCAGAAGACGATGACCCAGGGCAGCCTGATCACAACCGACAATTCGCTTGATGTTGCTATCGAAGGCGGCGGCTTTCTTCAGGTTCTGCTGCCGGACGGGCGGATCGGCTATACACGCAACGGTGCGATCTCGACAAACAGTGAAGGTGTTCTGACGACCGCAAGCGGCTATGTCATTCAGCCAGAAATTGCGATCCCTGACGGGGTGTCCCAGATCAATATCTCGCGTGATGGCATCATCAGCGTGCTTGTCGCCGGCCAGACGGGCGCCGAGGCCGTGGGTCAGCTGACGCTCGCCGATTTCACCAACCGTACGGGCCTGCAGCCAATCGGCGAAAGCTTCTTTGTCGAGACCGACACCAGTGGTGCCCCGATTGTGGCAAATCCCAACGAGAACGGCATGGGCCGCCTCATCCAGGGCGCGCTCGAGGCCTCCAACGTCAATGTTGTGACCGAGCTTGTCGAGATGATCGAGACGCAGCGGGCCTATGAAGTCAGCTCGAAATCGATCACCTCGGTCGATGAAATGCTGCGCTTCATTTCGCAGAATCTCTAATCGCTAGCTGAGGTGTTCAAGATGCCGGGACGAATGACAACAGCGCTCTGCCTTGCAACGGCCTGGCTTGCCGCCGGATGTTCAAGCTATGTCGAGAACGAGGCTTCTCTCGAATTCAAGCCGATCTATGAAACTGCCCAGATGACGCCTGATGCCGTTTCGCCAACGGGTGGCATTTTCAGGCAGAATTCCAGTGGCCTGTTCGCAAGTGACATTCGGGCCCGCGAAGTGGGCGATATCCTGACCGTGTCGCTGAATGAAACATTTGCCGCGACCAAGACCCAATCTGCCGCATCATCGAAGAATGATGCCTTTGCCGTTACCCTTCCGACCGGTCTGCCGAACATTCTGACCGGCGGTTATGACAAGAATGCAGCCGGCCTGAATGCCGGCACCACCCGCAGTTTTGCCGGGTCTGGAAATGCGGCGCAGTCAAATTCGCTGTCTGGTTTTCTGACCGTCACCGTGACCCGCGTTTTCGACAATGGAAACATGGAAATTGCCGGTCAGAAAAAGCTGCGTCTGAATAATGGTGATGAATATGTACGGCTGACCGGGTTGGTGCGCCCCGAAGATGTTTCAGCAACCAATATTGTGCTGTCGAACCGCGTTGCCGATGCCGAGATTGTGTATGTAGGTGCCGGTGAAATTGCTGATTCAAGCCGTCAGGGCTGGCTCAGCCGCACAATGCGCAACATTTCACCATTCTGATCAGGGAATGAAACCCATGCGAACCGCAATGATGACCAGACTGGCAAGATGGTGCGTGCTGACGGGGCTTATGCTCGGCCTGGTGATGACCTCGGTCCAGGCTGACAGGCTAAAGGACATGACATCGCTTGCCGGTGTCAGGTCAAATCAGCTTGTCGGTTATGGCGTTGTTGTTGGTCTTGCCGGCACAGGTGACGGATCCTCCGGGCTGACGTTGCAGTCACTGCAATCAATGGTGTCGCAGTTTGGCCTTGTGACCGATGCCGCCAATCTGAACGCAAAGAATGTCGCGGCGGTGATGGTGACCGCAGATATGCCGGCCTTCATGAAGCCGGGTCAGCGCCTTGATATCACCGTATCGACAATCGGCGGGGCGAAGTCGCTTCGCGGTGGCACTCTTTTGATGACACCGATGCTTGGCGCGGACGGCGAAACCTATGCCATCGCCCAGGGCAATCTTGTTGTTGGTGGTCTTGGCGTTGCTGGCAATGATGGGTCATCGGTGATTGTCAACATTCCGACAGTGGGACGCATCCCCCGCGGTGCTTCGGTCGAAAAGATGGTCGATACACCATTCCAGTCGACTGAAAATGTGCTTCTCAATCTTCACCAGTCGGATTTCAGCACCGCCATGCGTGTTGCCGATGCGGTTAACGAGGTGTTCGGACCAGAGGTTGCGACCCCCCTCGATGCGTCGACAATCAAGGTCCGCGCCCCGGTCGATCCGGCGCAGAAGGTATCCTTTATTAGCCTGCTGGAGAATATCGAGGTCGATCCGGCAAGGCCGGCTGCCAAGGTCATTGTCAATTCTCGCACCGGTACCATCGTGATCGGCGGTGATGTGCGCGTCACGCCCTCGGTGGTGACGCACGGATCCCTGACGGTGCGGATCAATGAGGACAAGCAGGTCACGCAGACGACGAATGTTGCCCAGAACGCAGAGGGCACCGTCGTTACGCCTGGCGATGCGACCACCACCGATGACACTGAAATCATCATCGAGCAGGAACCTGCCCGTGCCTTCATTTTCGATCCGGGGGTCGAGCTGTCCGATGTCGTTGATGCGATCAACGGTGTGGGTGCCAGCCCCGCCGATATGGTGGCCATTCTCGAAGCTCTTCGCGAGGCTGGCTCGCTCCGCGCTGAAATCATTGTGATCTAGGGGAACGCCATGAGCATAGAGACAAACGCCCAGGCAATGTTTGACGCGCTGCGTGCAACCGCTGGCAATGCAACCATGAAGGCACCCGACAAGGATGCCGACCTGCGTGAGGCGGCGGAACAATTCGAGGCCATTTTCCTGAATGAATTCATCAAGCAGGCGCGCAAGGCCAAGCTTGCCGAAGATCTGTTCGCCAGCTCGGCAAAATCCACCTATCAGGACATGATGGATCAGGAACTGTCGAAGAACCTGTCGGGCCGGGTCAATCTTGGCATCGCCGAAGCGCTGGTGCGCCAGCTTGGGGGTGACTAGATTCGATGGCCGACCTTTTTGACATTGGCAGATCTGGTCTGAATTCCTATCGCCAAAGCTTGGCGATAACTGGGCAGAACATTGCGAACATCAACACAGATGGCTACAAGCGCCGGGGTGCGGAGCTTGAGGAAATTAGCTCTACCAAGGGCAGTGTTCTTGAAAATAGTCAAGGCAATGGTATGGGTGTGCGCATTGGTGCCATCCGGCGTGCATTCGATGAATTCCTTTTGACTAAGGCGCGCAGTGCAACGGCCTATTCAGAGTCCAGCACGACGTTTGCCGCTGCGACATCGCAGATCGAGGATATCCTGCTGCCGGGTGATGCCAATCTTGGCAATGCACTTGCCAAGTTTTTCGAAGGGTTGCATGAGGTCGCGAGCGATCCGGCTGATCTGGTTGGTCGCACCGTCGCCATGGAACAAGCTAAGCTTGTTTCTGAAAATTTTAGGCAACTTCATTTTCTACTTGAGGAAATGAAAGATGGTCTATTTACGCAAACAGAATACATGCTGGATGAGGTCAATCTGCTAACTGCCGAACTACAGCTTGTGAACAAACAGCTCTCGGCAGGCAGTCAGACAAAGCCCAATAATTCTCTCCTAGATGCAAGGGATAACCTTATCGACAAGTTGAACAAACATGTCGAGGTTAATGTGTCTCTTGACGAACGGGGGGCTGCGAAGGTCATTCTTGGCGATAGCCTAAATGGGCCTGAGATTGTCAGTAAGGGCAAGGTCAAAAGGATAGGGTTAGAGCAGACAAGCACAGAGCTGCTGTTCTTTACAGGATCACAGGCTGAAAAACTGCTGACAAAGCGGATCGATGGTGGCGCTGCACACGGCTTGTCATCCGCCTATTTGACGGCGGTCGAGGTGTCGCACGAAATCGACAAGCTCGCCTTTGACCTGATCAAGGACGTGAACGCCATCCATAAGCGTGGCCTGACTCTCGAAGGCGAAGCCGGTGGGGATTTTTTCCAGTCCCTGCGACTGGACCTGAGCGCTAGCGCGGTCAACACAGGGAATGCGTCAGCTACGCTAAAGGTCATCGATCCTGACTCCATTACAGCCCAAAAGGTTAAGTTTAACTATGAAAAGGAGACCAATCTCTGGAGAGGCACCGCTGAGGACGGTTCGGTTGTCATTGAGGGCCGTCATTCTGTGTCCTTCAACGGTGTCGAGATAACCTTCGTTGGCCAGGCGAACCAGTTTGATGAATTTGTTTATGACCCGGTGAAGGGGAGCGCTGGTGGCTTGGCGCTGGCGCTCAAGCGGCCGCAGGATATTGCTGCGGCGTCGCCGTTGATTATCAGCGCCAACCCGAACAATAAGAGCCAGGTGCTCGTCGATGCCTCGCCCATTGCTGATCGGGCAAGTATCGGCAGTGCTTTGCCAGTCATTGGTGATATTTTTAGCAACCATCCTTCAGCCGTCGGCGCGACAGAGTTTCTGACCGGCGGGTCTGTTGCTAGAATCCCCGCAAATGTGAGCTCAATCGACCTGCTGTCCCTTGCCAAGCAGAGCCAGGCCCAGTTCGGCATGTCCGATACGGACCTTGCCAATCTCTCGGGAGTGACGCTCAATTACGACGTCACGGACGGCAACGGCAACATCACCAGCGACACGGTCAACTTCAACATCGATTACCTTGCGGTCAAAGGGGTGAATGGTGACTGGATCGATGCAGAACAAATATCGGACCTTTTGAACCGTGGCGTCGTGAAAGGCACCCTGACCAGTTCCGGCGCGTCGGTGGCGCTCACAGATATTGGTGCGTTTTCGTCAGGTTCGGAAGGGTATCTGAATTTCAGCCTAACGGACGGTAACTTCACATCCGCAACCCTTGCCAGATCTGTAGGTGGCAACATCGATGCTGTTGTTTCGGCAAGCGTCGACCAAGCATCGGAGATCCAGATCTTCACCCGTGAGGGCCGGCACATTGCTGGCACAACACCGGACAGTGCAACAATTTCTGACTATCAGGCCGCGATGAAGGCTGAGAACGGCTTTGACGCCAATGCCGTCTATGTTGGCGATTATCTGAATGGATCGGGGGATGCCGGATATCTCGGGATGACTGTGCTGACGGGTGACCAGTCGAACATGCTTACTACGGTGACAACCGCTGATGACACTGTCACCACGGAGTTCCGGCTTCTGGACGGTATAGACACAAATGAGGTGTCGATAAACGGCCGTTCGTCGGTTGCTCAGACTATGTCTTATGAAATGACGATTGGCGGGATCACAAAGCAAATCGGACCCGCTGATGTGAACGACCCAAGCGGTGCTGGCGTTGCTGAGGCGATGATCAGTAAATTCCGCGCTGATGCCCCTGTCGCGCAGATCATCGGTGCGCCCGCGTCGCCTCTGCAGGGTGATAAAGTTCGCCTTACCTTTGAAGGTCAGACATATATTTTGGCTATCAATGATGGCGAGGCATCTGTCAGTGGTGGGGAACCGGGAAGACTTACGGCCTTCTTTGATGCCCAGGATCGGCTTCATGTTGTCTCCACCGACGGTACCATTGGTAAGTCGAAGATCGAAGTGCTTGTCGAAAACGATATTCCGGAGAATGTCGACGTCGCGCGACGACTTGGGCTGATGGACGGCCTGACCCAATTGAACACGCGCTATTCGGACGAAAGCCTTGTTGTTGAAGGAACAGGCTCTAGTAGCCAGGAAAATACGATTACGCTGACTTTCTCTGAGGATGACACCTACAATCTGGCCTTCATCTTCGATGACAAGCCGGACAGTGGAACGACAGCCACGACCGACAAGCAGATCAATATAAGCGCTGCCATGTCAGGAGGTAATGCGTCAGACATTGCTGATGCGATCAATAATGCGATCAGCAACAATGTGACTGACGGTGATGGTGGCGCCAATATATCTGCCACAGCGGTCGCAACGGTGTCTGGCAATGTTGTCACTCTGAAGATCACCGATGGCACAAAGGTCGAGATTTTGCGTGACGGCAACACGCTATCGACAGGCGATGGCAGGGTTGCAATCACTCCTGTGACGATGAGTGGGGCCTCAAAGACACTTGATGATGCCTATGTGAGCCCAGGTTATGAGCTTGTCAGACAAGGTGACGAGATTTCGGCAATAGTTCAGGATAAAAGCCTTTTGGACAAGCGCTTTACTGTAGACGGGACCGGATCAGCCGCGCAAAACAACGAAATTAAACTGACCTTCAGTGAGGACGATACCTATAATCTTTCGTTTATTTTTGACAACAAACCAGATAGTGGCTCCACATCCGCAATTAACAGGCAACTCGATATACAAGCGGCGATGTCAAGCGGTGATGCGACTGCGATTGCAACTGCAATTAATGATGCTCTGGCCAACAATGTGGCAAGTGGAGCTGATATGTCGGGCGTTGCATCTGTAAGTGTGCTGGGTAATGAAGTGACGCTTACAATACATGACGGAAGCAAGGTTGATATCTTGCGAGGAGGCGATCGCCTCGCCTCTGGCAGTGGGCAGGTGACCATCGATCCGACCACTATAGGTGGGCCTGCAAAGACCCTCGGTGATGTTCCATTGATAACTGTATCCGCCAAGAGCCTTGCAAACCAACGCCTATCTCTTCTGGATCTGCCTGAGGAAGAGCTGATTATTTTTCTTGGGGATGGAGGCGCGAAGCGCGTCACCATGCAGTATGATGAAACGCCCGAGGGCGCACCTTCTTTGATGCGCGATCTTGAGGTCAGGGTGAAGGATGCAGCGGCGAAAACCATAGAAATTTTTGATGTGGAAACTCAGACATCCCTCGCCACGCGGACGCTTGATGCGGATAACAGGGCAACCGTCGCAGGGTTCACTTTAGAATTGGACGGCACTCTTGATGCAGATGACAGATTCAATATCAGCACAAATACCAAGGGCACCGGCGACAATCGAAACCTGCAAGCCATCATCGATCTACAATATCCCAAATCGGGCGATCAATCTTCCGGGGGTTTCCAGCAGAAGTTCACCAATGCGGTATCACGGCTTGGCGCCATCGTTCAGTCAGCCAACATTGCAGCCGAGGCGGCCGTGTCTCTGCGTGAGGCCAGTATAGAGGCTGAAGCGGCCTATTCGGGCGTCAATCTCGATACCGAGGCAGCAAATTTGATCCAGCAACAACAGGCCTATCAGGCTTCTGCCCGCATCCTGTCCACGGCGCGCGAGTTGTTCGATACCCTCCTTCAAGTCATATGAGGCTAGATAAAGATGCCAATCAGTACGCGCGTATATAACGATCTTGCGATGAACACCCTGAACCGGATCACTGGCGATATTCAGGGTATCCAGCAGCGTATCGCTACCGGCCGAAACATTTTGAAAACATCTGACAGTCCAGCTATTGGCGCCAAGATTTCTTTCACCAAAGATCAGAAAATTCTTCTGGAACGCTACAATGCAAATATAGATCGTGCCCAGAATAGGCTGGCACAGGCGGAAAGCGCTATTGGCGTCGGCGTTAATGTCCTGCAGCGCGTCTATGAGCTGGGTATCCAAGCACGCAATGATACCAACAATGCTGGTGACCGTAGAATTATCGCCATGGAAGTCAGCAATTTGAGAGACCAGATCCAGAGTCTCGCAAATAGCCGCGACACAAATGGCCATTATATTTTTGCGGGTTACAAAGTTGGTTCCAAGCCGTTTGTGGCTGATGAAAATGGCGAAATCGTCCATTCAGGGGATCGCGGTGTCCATACGCTGCAGATTTCTGATAACCAGCGCATTTCAACGTCACTTGATGGCGCAGATGTCTTTCTTCGCGTGCCTGGAGAGGAAAGCACGGACACAGTCTTCTCAACACTTGATTCCATGATTGCCTCCCTTGAAAGCGGAAAGATGGAGGATAAGGACATTGAAGGTGTCAATAGGGCTTTGGAGCATTTCAGTCTGCAGCAGACAAAGCTTGGTTCACAGATGAACCGAGCGGAAATTCAGCGTGAGATGAATGAGAAGCGCTTGCTGCTCATAAATGAGGACTTATCCAATCTCGAAGATGCCGACATAGCAAAGCTTGTAACAGAGCTTCAGTCCATGCTCGTTAGCCGCAATGCAGCGCAACAATCCTTCATCAAGATCGCGCAGGATAATCTGTTCAATTATATCCGTTAGCGACGCCAAGACTTCTTTCTAAACCTTTTGCTCCTTCGTCGTTAACGAGGTCGAAGGAGTTTGCTATGCGTGGGTTTCGACACCAACATACATCGGATTTGTCTGCTTCGTTGACATGCTCAACGATGGCGTTCGACATCGACTATCTGGAAGACCAACTGGATTCCGGGATAGATGCCACAAAGCATCTAGTGACGTCCGGCCAGGAGCTAAGCCTCAGCATCAAACTGCTGTTAATGAAACTGCTTGTCAAAGCACTTATGTCAAAATCAAATTTTGATGCGGCTATTTTGATGGCTAACGAGCTACTTCAAGATGCGCCTGATTCGGTGTATCCGCATTACGCGCTGGGAACGGCCTTTTCAAAAACTGGCAAGAACGACAAGGCTGTCTATCACTGCCGACGTTTTCTGGAGATCGCGCCGATCGCCTGCGATGCAAAGTTCAAACAGGACAATCTGGCAACAGTCCAAAATAACCTTGCTGTGTCTCTGAAGACGCTGGGCTTCCTTGATCAAGCGGAGATTGAATTCAAGAAAGCGCTACGCCTCGATGACCAATTTGCTGCAGCCTACAACAATTATGGCAATCTGTTAAACGACAAGGCCCGGTTGATAGAGGCCCGCCAATGCTTCATGCGTGCGATAGAGATCAATCCGGAAGACCATATTGCCTATTGGAATTTACATTCTACAGCCGAAAATATGAGTGAGGCGCAGTCAATTGTTGAGACCTGTGTATCCAAGTCACCAACCGATGAGATTGCCATCTTCACTCTTGCGGGGCTTCGGGCCTTCAACGGTGACAAACGGGCGCTAAAGGAATTGATTGATTATGGCTTCAGCAACGAGCCATTGGTGCGGTCCATTGAATGGATTCTGTCATTGCCTCGCATGCCTGAAATCCATTTCAACCGCTGGTCCATATATGATCGCGCAATCGAGCTTTCTGATCAATCACGGTCATTTTATGAATTTGGTGTTTGGATGGGAGACTCGTTCCGTTATCTCGTTCCGCACTTTGAAAGAGGTTATGGTTTTGACAGCTTTCAGGGATTGCCAGAGGACTGGGGGGTCGTACCTCGAGGAACCTATTCAAGTCGTGGGCGGGTGCCAGATATCAAGAATGCCAAATTCGTTGTTGGGGAGTTTGCTACCACATTACCAGAGTTCTTCGATAGCAAACGGCCAATGGCCGGACTGATCAATTTTGACGCTGATCTCTATTCATCAACTATCGCTGCGCTGACCAACGCCAAGCAAGTGATCGATGTAAATACCATCCTCGTGTTTGATGAGTTTATCGTGAATGATCGATGGGAAGAGGATGAATTCAAGGCGCTGAACGAGTTCTGCGAGGCAAATGGTTTTAGCTATGAAGTCATTGCGGCATCCCTATTCACCAAACAGGTGATTTGCCGTTTAACAAAGATCTGAACTGGTAGGACGTTTAGGTAGTTGGGTTGGCTGCCTCGTTTGCCAAAGCAAAATCATTTAACAGCTCACTTTTGCAGATCGTCGAAACATCTCTGGAAATTCCCAAAGGCCTTGTAGCCTAAGTGAACATGGTCGCAATGAAAAAGGTTGTTAGACCATCCATCAGAGCTCTTTGAAAAGCTGTGCACATCAATAATCGAAAATCCGTATAGAGATGCCACCTCAGACAGTTGCTTGTTAAAGCGCACTATTATTTGCTTTCTTAAGTTATTAATGTCCGTTGGTAACCCATTTAGTTTGCTGGGTGCTGGCACATTTGTGAGATAGATGTCTCTCTTCAAATTAGCGCTGAGTTTGTTTACGAACGCCAGATATCCAGCAACTGTCCGGTCTGTCACCAATTCAATAGGCAGTCGATGCTTCTTTGCTGCCTTGATTATCCCCTCGTCGCCTCTGCAGTCAATCTCACCTGCAGAAAGTAAGATGGGTGAGTTCTTTGGAACTGAACGAAAGTGTTCAATCACATAGTTTTTGTATTGGTTATCTTCTTTGGTAGCCAAATGATAAGCTTTAAGGCCAAGACATATTTTAGGCGCTATCCGAAGGTGCTTTGATCCTAGTTTGAGTTGTCTGTGAGCAAAGCTGAGGCAGTGGCTGTCCCCAATATGTGAAACAGTGGGGAGCATTTGGCAGTGGTTTTGTATCTGGGCTTCTGTCAAATCCTCTGCTTGCTTAACAAGAAATCGGTAATAGGCACCACAAAAAGTAATGTCCTTTTCTTTGAGTGGATACTCGTCTGGCTTTTGTAATCGGGCAGAAAGGGTTGCTAATGTTTGCTCCAAACCTTTGACATCACCCTGTATGAATTGGTTTATAGCAAGGTTAGTCAAATACTTTGGTTCATTAGATAAACTCTTGAGCAAACCTTTATTATTTACTGCCTTAAAATATTTTGGATCCAATAATTCACCAGAGTATTGCAGCGATATTGCTTGAAGGTTGATGATCGCAGATAAATGGTTGGCGTCGTGCTGCAAACATGTTTCAAAGCATGTTATCGCTTGGCCAAGCTCGCCTCGTGAAGAGTGTAGATTGCCTAAATTATTCAGGACGGAAGTGTCGTTCTTGTCGTACTCCAGTGACGCCTCGAAGGCTTCGATCGCTCCAACAATATCCTTTATTTGTCTTAGGGCCATGGCCAGCATTTTGTGCGCTTCAGCAAAATCTGGTTTTAGAGCGATCGTTTTTTTGTAGCTTGCGATAGCATTTTCGAACGAGCCAGCAGCAAAATAAGCGTTGCCCAAGTTGAAATGACCGGCAAAAAAGTCTTCGTTGATCGCTAAAGCATTCCTGAAACAAGTTATAGCTTTCTCAATATCACCAAGAGATCGATAGGTGGCCCCTAGATTTTGATGATATTTTGCAACATCATTGTTGAGTGTTATTGCATGTTGATAATTCGCGGCTGCATCGTAGAGCAGACCTAATTCTGATTTAGCAATACCTAGGTTGAAGTAATTTTCAGAATTATTGGGTTCCAATTCGATCAGCTCCATAAGTTTCAAAGCTTCACGTTCAGTGTCACCCAATTTGGCGTAGGACGCTGCTTCAAGACGCAAAATATCTGGCGCTGACCCGATATTGGTTGAAATATTGGCGGCCTTTGCCAGCAGCAAACTATCGGAGTCCTCAAGTAACATGGACTTCGCTGTCTCCGGGTTAGTGTTTTTTCTCTGCGTTTGTTGGCAAGGCTGAAAATCGGAGTGACTGCTGATGGCGTTTTGTATGGCAAGTGCCCTCGTGTTCGCTGGGTAGTGGTCAAGAACAGTGCGTATTAGGTCCTGTGCAAGATGCACCTCGCCTCGCCCAAGGTGTTTTTTAGCCAGAGTTAAGTTGCGGTCGAGGTTCATAGGTGTCAGGGCCTTAATTATGATTTGCTAATTGCCACAGGCGATCAGACGTGGACTTGTTGAATAGAGGGTTATGAGCAACTTTTATGCCAGGCAAGTATGGATGGCTGAATTGTCAAAGGTTGAAACCTTTTGTGTTTGCATCAAAAAAGCCCCGGCAAAGTGCCTGCCGGGGCTTTTCGTCAAGTTTAGCTAGATTTTTCGAGCGGGCGTCATTTACCCTTGAAGAAGGGCAAGGATACCCTGTTTCGATTGGTTGGCCTGAGCAAGCATACTAGTTGCAGCCTGCGACAGGATTTGATGCTTGGTTAGCTCAGAGGTCTCCTTGGCAAAATCAGCATCCAGGATACGGCCGCGAGCACCTGAAGTGGCGTTCGAGATCGAAGACAGGTTGTTGATTGTGTACTCAAGGCGGTTCTGAATCGCGCCAAGATTACCACGGATGCTGTTCACAGTGTCGATCGCGTTATCGATTACTCCAAGAGCCTCGGTAGCACTGGCTGCCGATGCCACAGTGAGACCGGACATTGACTGACCACCAGACGCGCTCATGGTCGGCTCATTGACGTCAAAGTCGGCTGCACCAACATTCGATTCAATGAAACCGTGACCCGCAACAGCGGCGGCGGCGGCACTGTCACCAAGATCGATCTTGATTGGGTTGTTATTAACCGAGTCAAGCTTGATCGACGCATAGTGCGTGGCAGCTGTTCCAAAGATCGCCGGCATGGCAGAGACTTCCACTGCGAGCGTGGAGTCGCCATAGTCACCAGCTGCAGCGATTGAGATAACACCAGCAGCGTTCGACACATTCGAACCAGCGGCATCACGCATGTCAGCGCCTACAGTGGCGTCAGCACGCAGGGCTGCGACAATTGCATCCGCAACGGTGGTGGCCGTGTCAGTCGTGGTGACGGTATGGGTGACGGAGAACGCTGTACCCGTGCCTCCAGTTGACGAGACTGTGAATGTCCGACCTGCAATCACATCCGATGCGTCAATGGTGATATCCATTGCCGTTGCGGCAGTAGTTGTTGCTGCATCGGCCGCAGAGGTGAGACCATCATTCACCTCTACTGTGGTCGCGTAACCAACGGTGAGAGTTTGTATGTTCTCACCTTTCAGGGTCACGTTGTTGCCATTATACTCAGCTGTGATGCCCGTTGTTGCTTTTGCAGTGTTGATGTCATCTACAAGACCACTGATTGTACCGTCTGTCAGAGTGATTTCGTGACCATTCAGACGGAATGTGCCGTTCGCATCAAGATGATTGGTGTCGATACCAAACGCCTTGTTGAAGCTTGCTGAGGCGACAACGCCGGTCTCAGCGGACTTCGAATTCAGCAGGGTAAGCTTGTCAGTGAAGCTTGTGGAGACAAGATTTTCGTCGTAGATTTCCACACCATTGATTGTGAGGTCACCCTTTGCCCAGGTCGCTGCAGCACCAGCAGCGGTCAACGCATTACCGACCATGGTGTAACCGTCGGCAACTGTGTCGGCCTGTGTCTGACGGAAGCCAAGCACCTCAAGGTCTGACGAAGAGCCAACATTAGCGATTGCAAGGCCCTTGTTGCCTGCTTCAACACGGACAGGATTGTCGTCGTTGCTGGAAAGACGGAGGAAGCCTGCAAACGCTGTGCCGGCGCCGAAGGTACCTGTGGTGTCACCTAGGAAACCGGAGCCACCGTCGTAGGCACCTGCAGTTGCGCCAGTGTCTTGAACATTGATGGTTGCGCCAGTGTTGTTTGAAAGCACAAGCTTACCATCATCATTGACTGAAGCCTGGACAACACCACCCGTCTCAGCGTTGATATTGGCGGCCAGCTCTTCCATGCTGCTGGATGCTGAGATCTTGTAAGTGGTGGCGTCAGCGGCTGGCACTCCAAGCTCAGCAACCTTGATCTCAAGATCGCCATCAGCAGTAACACCGTTACCCTTTTGCTTGGCGGTAACAACGTTAAAGCCAGTTGCTGTTACGTTATCGACGTTGTCTGAGATGTTATTGATAATGTCTTCCATGTCATCAGATGTGGTGATGGCGCCAAGAGCCTGGCCATTTATCATGATGTCACCGGCATCAACAGCTGCAATAGCAATACGAGCGCTGACAACAGAATTGGCGCCAGCAGCACCTTCACCCATGCCGAGTGAGGAGGTCAGAACCGAGCCAATCTTAAGACCAACAGTCTGGCCGGCTTTGTCACCAATTTGGAAAGTAGATTTGTAGCTGCCATCCAACAACTTCTGGTTATTAAAAGTGGTGGTGGTTGCAACGCGGTCGATCTCGGCTTTAAGGGCCTGGACTTCGGCGTCGAGCGAGGAACGGTCGCCAGCATTCATCGTGCCGTTGGCTGACTGAACAGCCAGTTCACGAATACGCTGAAGCATGTTGGTGACTTCTTCCATCGCGCCCTCGGCAGTCTGAGCGAGCGACATGGAGTCATTCGAGTTTTTCACGGCCATCGCCAGACCACGGATCTGGGCTGTCATGCGGCTGGCAATTGCCAGGCCGGCAGCGTCATCTGCGGCACTGTTAACCTTCTGACCAGACGAGAGCTTGGCCATTGAGCTTTCCATGTCCTTATTCGTGTTCGAAAGATAATACTGAGCATTTAGCGCCGCAGTATTTGTATTAATCGCAGTCATAACGATCTCCTATTGTTGACTATGGTTTGGCTCACAAGCCAACTTGTCAGCCTCGTTAACGACGCATGAGAAATTTGATTAGCAATTTTTTTTGATTTTTTTGAATGTCCCCGTTTTTCAGTAAATTTGTAATTTTGCTTGGCTGATGACACATAATATGGAGTTGATGCTTGGAAATGGTTAATCTTTCGGGTATCGAAAGACGCTGTTATAGTTTGTGCTTAATGCAAGGAATAGCGAATGCCACATTGCCCTGGGTTTATGTTTGATGTTGCGGCGGCGCGAACTGCATCTGAATTTCTTAGCTCAGAACTTGGGTTGGAATCGTTTTCAAAAAAGTATTTTGAAGGTCTTTGCGAACATTACGAAGATATTACGCACGACGAAATTAATGGTGCTGCTGAAGACATGCTTCAGTTTCTGGCAGAGATAGAAGCTGGTGACAGTGCTTTTGATCTGCTGATCAGTTTCAGCTACTTCAGAATTTATTTTGAAGGCCCAAACCGGCCTAGAAAAATCAAGCCAATGTTTGGCAGCATCGAAGATCCGGTGAAGGTAAAGGAATGGTCAAAAGAAACATCATCGAAGTCGTTTCGCGCTTTCGTGTTCGGGTTGCGCTCTAACACCGTGCCACATGCGCCAACAGGCTGGTTGTTGGAGAATGAAGAGGCGACGCCTGTTTTGGCAAAGCTGGCGGCAGAAAAGCTATCACTGATCGACATATTATAGCGTCTGATTGGGCTGGAATTTCGGTTGCAAGGATGCCCTGCCTTACTGGTTCATGCCGCCCTTCCATGCCTCCATCATGTTATCAAGCGCTTTTTCAGTTTCTTTAAGACTGGCTACGGCCGCGTTCATTGCTGCGAATTTTACCTCGTGTCTTAGGCGTAGACGCTCGATGCTTTCCTCGAGCGCAGCCAGATCCTCATCATACTCTGACAGATCAGTATTGTAGTTTGTGATCTTCTTTTGTAGGTCGCTACCACTGGCCAAAACATTACGGCTGAAATTGTTCAGACTTTCAAACAGGCTTTTGCCAACGTAGATATTTGTGTCCGCGCCACTGCTCTTGATCGTCAGCTTCAGACCGCCAGCATCATGTCCACTGATCGTGTAGTCACTGCCCGACACCGTCATGGCCGAACCGTTCAGCGTGGCGGTGTTGTCGCTCGCTATATCAAAGCTGTATATGCCTTCTTTGGGATATGTGCCCGCAACCGTCGCTGCGACCAGTTCGCTTCCAGTCGTGATGCGGCTGGTTGTCATGGCCGTGAAAGCGTCAGGGTTGGCAAGGAAAGCCTCTTGGAATTTATTGCTGTCCAAGGAAAGTGAGCCATCACGGTTCGTAGTGACGCCAAAATCAGTCAAATAGATGGACGAGTCACCAAACCCAGTCACTGGGGTGGTGGTATAGTTCCTTAATTGTCGTCTCAGCATCCTGACATAGGGATCTCCAGCTAGAGGGCCGTCTTCTTCATTGGCCGCGCCACGTTTCGAGAGATCGCGCAATGTCGTGCTGATTGAGTTGATCTTGTCCACCATGATTTGCATGGCGCTTTCGGCCAGAGTTGAATCATAGGTGCCAGAAATGGTTTCAGCTGTACTTGTTGTCGATTTGATCGTTAGGGTTACGCCTTTTATGAGGTCGGCTACCTCATTCGTTTCACGTGTAATGGTCACGCCATCCATGTCGAATACGGCATCGCTGGCTGTGATTGTCTGTATTGAACTATCGGGGGATGTATACTCAAAACCGCTCAGCCCGGCTGCACCAACATCTTCTGTTGCGGTGACTTTCATGGCGTGAGCTGCGCCCTCGCGCGCCTTCAGAACAAGCGCGTAGCTTGAGTTTCCGGTTTTCAGGATAGAGGCTGTCACATCCATGTTGGATGCATTGATGGCATCTCTGAGATCTGCAAGGGTGCCCTGGCCAGTTGCGAGAGCAACGTCAACATCGCTGCGATCACTGTTGGCAGTAAAGGAACCGTCGCTATTCCAGGTGCCAAAAGAAAAAGAGAGGGTTCCTGTTCCCGTGGAGGCCGTTTCGCTCGAATAGCCATCAAATACAAGGGTCTGACCAGCAGCGACGGTGGTAACATTCATTGCGTGGCTGAAGCTACCCGCTAGCTTCGCGTCGGCTATTTTTACATCGATAGACGAGCCGCTTGCGGTGACTGACAGACCAGTTATCTCTTCAATTGGTGCTAGTCCGTTATCAAAAGTTTCAAACCCCCGTTTGATCTGGCCAAGGCTGGAGATTTCGACTGTGCGCTTTTCTTTGGCAGAGTTTATTTCACTTGCCTTAGGCGCACGCTCTGCTTCTACCAGCGCGTCAATGATCTCAGTGGTATTAAGTCCGCTCCCTACATTAAGCGAACTCAGATAATCAATGGCCATGATTGTTCACCAGAACTGGGAATACCTAACGAACTGTTAACGACGAGCTGGTGCAAACTTTATGCCATTCAAGAAAATTCACGTGCCAAGGGTAAAAATTCATATTAACGTTTGGAATTCAGCGGTGTGATATGGGTAAATTTATATCTAGAGCCGCTCTCGGGAGCCTTTGCATGTAGCGGATTATGGATGTTTTGAGTGGCACTGGCCAGAATAGTAAAAAACTAGGTGCTATCACGCACCTTCTCAAATCCATTGTGGTTGGAATTATTACTGGGCTTGGCTTTGGCCTTGTCATGGCGGTTGTGTCTAATGGATTTGTCCTTGGGGTCAGAACTTTGTCATCCCTCCGTGACGGTAAATTTTTTGACGCGTTAAAATTTGGCGAAACGCCTTTTTCCTTCGCTCCTGTGGTCAGTCTTCTCATCGCCGTCGTCGCCATTCTGGTAGTGCGGCGCGTTTTTGCGATAAAGCGTTGGCATGGGCCGGCGGATGCCATTTATGCGGCGCATAGAAGTGACAACGAGCTTGATGTGAAGTCGGGCTTTGGGTCAACCTTGGCGGCGTTTATCTCGGCTAGCGGCGGTGCCTCGGTTGGCCAATATGGACCTCTGGTGCATTTCGGTGCGACAGTGGGAAGTTTTCTGCGTCAGAAAACCGGTGGCGCGTTGAGCACTGATATTTTTATTGGTTGTGGTGTCGCTGGTGCCATTGCTGCCGGATTTAATGCGCCAATTGCAGGCATCGTCTTCGCACATGAAGCTGTTCTAAGGCATTTTTCTATGAGGGCTATCGTGCCTATCGCCATAGCGAGTGTGTCTTCTGTATGGTTCAGCAACGCTTTTTTTGGCTCGACCCACATCTTTGATCTGTCAGATGTCAGCATCAATCTTGGTCATATGTTGCCAACAGCGCTTTTGGCCGGACCTCTATTCGGCCTTTTGGCAGTTCTGTTCATGTTGGCGATACGGTTTAGCGCCCGTTTCGCCACCAACTCAGGCTGGTCGCCACTCCGGTTGTTACTTACCGCCGCGATAGGCACGGGGGTCTTTGGCATGTTCATGCCTGAAGTTCTTGGGCTGGGTACGTCGGCATTGAGTTTGATGTTGGATGGTGGTTTTGAGCCGTCCTATCTGATTTTGCTTGTTGTTGCCAAGCTAATGCTGACAGCGCTGTGTATCGGATTCGGTCTGTTTGGGGGTATCTTTTCGCCGGCGCTGTTTGTTGGTGCTGCCGCGGGTGCTGTGATGGGTAACATCATGGTTGGAACCATGGGCTTTGGTTCGATAACAGCGCTAAGTATCTGTGGTATGGCTGCTGTTGCAAGCGCGGTCATTGGCGCGCCGGTTGCTGGAGTATTGATCATTCTCGAGCTCACGATGAATTATGATTTCGCACTTGTTGCAATGATCAGCGTTGTGGCATCGATCATGGTCACCAATCTGGTCTTCGGTCATTCGTTCTTTGACAGGCAGCTTCTTGATCGTGGCATCGATGTCTCACAGGGGCGCGGGCATATCGAGATGACGGAAATGCCAGTTTTGTCAGTAGTGGATAGTAACTTCTGCCGCATATCGCCAAATGCGGATGTAGGGTTTGCGATTAAGGAACTGAGAAGGTTAGAGGTGACGGAGGCCTATGTGGTCGACGTTAATTCAAGATTCCATGGCAAACTGCGCCTGCATGAATTGCTGTCGCATAATACTGAGGCAATGGTGCTGCCCTTTGCAGATGATATGCCCATATCAATCAAGCATGACGCCTCGTTACAACAGGCAATTGAGGTGGCGAGTGATTTTGTTGGCGAGAGTATTCCGGTTATAAACCGGTTAGAGAACACGTTGGTTGGAGTGGTGACTGAGGCGGATCTCTTCAAGCTTTACCTCAGTCTTCAACACCGCGTATCAGACCTTGAACGGACCTAAGGTGTGTCGATCACAACTCTGTGTAGATGAACCAGTCAGGCAAGAATATCCAGTTGGTTTTTGAACCGTGGTGTCTCGCTGTGAAGGTTGGAAATTCGGAGCATCCGTGTGGCCAAAACGTTATGGCTGAATTCAGGCATCATGAGACTGCGCGCTTCCAACGCTCTCTCGGTTGAAATCGTCGAAGGCGCTAGCCTGGGGCTCGCAATTGTCATTGGCCTGCGCTGATAATCTTCCTTGTTCCGGTCAGTGGAAGCTACAGCCGGAACACCGCTATGTGTCTGCCGATGTGTTGGCACACCATTTGCAAACGACTGCGTAAGAGTGGCGCCAGGGTCACTAGGCAAAGTGGTTAGCGTGGGTGCAGGTCCAGAGATCATGCAAAAACGATACCAGCTTTCTCGGTTGCGTCCACCCCATGGGGGACGTGTATGGGCAACCAGTTGAAATTGTGAGTAAAAATAAGATGGCGACGAAGAGAATCTTAAACGCTTACACAAGTGTCAATCGGGAGGCGCTGGTCGAATCGGATGATCCTCAGGCGCTGATTATGATCTTACTCGACGAGCTTCTCAGGGCAATGCACATCTATGTCAAACTCATCGAAACTGAGGACAGTGATGAAAAGCGGAAAACCGATCACCTCGCGCGCTCCCTCACCATGCTTTACGGGCTTCAATCCTGTTTGAATTTTGAAGAAGGGGGAGAGATCGCGGAGAACCTTTACCGTCTCTATGAATATGGACGACTACAGCTGATCGAAACCTCGCGCAATGGCAAGGTTGATGGCACAAAGACTGCAATCGACGCTATCGAAGAAATAAGAGAGGCATGGTCCGCTATGAATACCAAAACTGACATCCAGAATAAGGCATATGGGTCGTAAGAAGATGAAGATGAGTGTTCAGTCAAACAAGGATGACTTTCTGACGAAGTTCACTGAGCTTTGCTCGCAACTCGAAAGTGCTCTCGAAAAGCATGATTTCGATAAGGCGAGGCGTATCGATGTCGCGCGTAGACAGATGCTGCATAAATTTACCAGCAGGCCGATGTCCGGTGGTGACAAACTCTTCTTCGATACACTCGAGCGATGTGCAGCTGACAATGCTCGTGCCATCACAAAAATCACAGAGGAGATGGGTCAAATTCAACGACAGGCTAGCCGCAAAATGCGGCAATTGAATGGTTATAGGGTCAGTCGAAGTCAGTAGACCCATCATTTGTTGTCGTGGCTGGTCGAACGCCGTGCACCGACATCTCAGTCTTCTTTCGTGGAACGTCGCTCGATCATCAGCTTTTTCATCTTTTCGATCAGTGTGGTGCGACGCAGCTTCAACGCCTCTGCCGCCTGGCTGACCATACCGTCCGATTTGGCAAGCGCCGCTTCAATCAACACCACCTCGACATCACGAAGATGACGACGCATGTCGATGCTGTCAAAATAGCTGAACCAGTCGGCATAATGTGCCGGGTGGGGCAACGGCGGCTCGCTGTTTTCGGTCATGATGTCGACGCCGCCAAGCCCTTGCGAGGCTTCCCACAGCGCATCCATCTCCTCGGCCCGGTCAGGGGCTTTCATGCGCAGCAGGTTCTCGCGAACCTGCGTTGCCGTGATGGGCTGGCTGGGAAACATCACCATCGCCCGTTCCAGCACATTGCGAAGTTCGCGCACATTGCCCGGCCATGGATAGCGCGAAAGTTCGGCCATGGCGCTGTCGTCAAGCGTTGGTGCCTCGACTTCTTGAGCCATGGCAAGGGTCTTCAGGATCGCCGTGGCAATCATCGGGATATCGACCTGACGTTCGGCCAGGGTTGGAACCTGCACCGGAAACACATTGATCCGATAGAACAGATCGGCCCGGAACGCGCCTTCATCAACGCGTGACTGGATATTCTGGTGCGTTGCACAGACAAGCCGGAAATCCACCGCTATTTCATCATTGCCGCCAACACGCTGGACCTTGCGTTCCTCGAGGACACGCAGCAGCTTTGTCTGAAGCGGCAGTGGCATGTCGCCGATCTCATCCAGAAACAAGGTGCCGCCCCGTGCCAGCTCCACCCGGCCCTCGCGCGGTTTGTCGGCACCGGTGAAAGCACCCTTCTCATGCCCAAAGATTTCGGATTCCAGCAATTCCGACGGGATCGCGGCGCAATTGACCGATACCAACCTGCCACGGCGGCCAGAAGCCGCGTGAATGGCGCGGGCGACAAGCTCCTTGCCGGTACCCGTTTCGCCAAGCACAAGCACGCTTGTCGGCGAAGGCGACACAACGTCTATCAGTTTTTTCAGTTCTTTGACTGGCACGGATTGGCCGACAATAATGTCGTCTATCGAACTGTCCATGCTCTTTCCCACCACAAAAACAAAAATCGAACGAGGCGACAGGCGTCAATAATTTGCCAAAGAGTACAGCTTCACGCGGGCGGATGTCAAAATTTTGATGGGGCCGGGGTCGGTGTTGAAAATTCGTCGGAAACCCGACTTCTGGTGGGTGTATGACAGCCCATTCCGAACATTCCTGGTGTGGCCCTGATACGAAAGTGAAAATTTATGTACATGGTAGATATCTGAAAATTAATGAATAATTAAGAAAATCCGTTTTTTTTTAACCTTTGCTGGCCTTGCTGGCAGGGTTCTTGCCTTTGGTCTGGCAGAGATAGTTTTTGCTTGAGGCCAGAGACATGAGCACAATCCGCCTTGAACATGAAAGGTTTGCGTCAGCCGAGAGGCTGGACTGCATTCTTAAGGACCGGCTGCTGAAGGTTGCCACTTCGGATGGCGACCTTACAGGTGACCCGAAATCAAACACCTATATATGCAGCGCCGCGTTCGAAGCATCGATTGGCGGCGAGACCGAGGCCATTGCAAGAGGTCGCGCCGCGCGGGCCGGTTCGATGATGATCATCGACGAGACGGCCGACAGTTTTGCGCTGACTGAATCGCTTGGTGGCAAGCTCATCCGCCTTGCCATTCCCGCGGCCCCGCAGGCGTCAATGGCCGATGATTATGGTCTGCAGCTGGCCGCAACGCTGTTGTCCGACAGTCGGACGGTTGCGTGTGGCGACCAGGTCAGTCGCGATCTGCTGGCGCTGGCGCGCCGCGTCGCGCAGACCGAAGTCACTGTTTTCATCAATGGCCCGACCGGCACCGGAAAAGAGGTACTGGCCAAATTCATCCATAATCATTCCGAACGTGCAGACGCGCCGTTTGTCGCGGTGAACTGCGCCGCCATTCCGGACAACATGCTCGAAGCCATCCTGTTCGGTCATGAAAAGGGTGCCTTTACCGGTGCCTCGACAGCCAACAAGGGTATCTTCCGGGCGGCTGATGGCGGCACGCTGCTGCTTGACGAAATTTCCGAGATGCCGATGGCGCTGCAGGCAAAGCTGCTTCGCGCGCTTCAGGAAAAGGCCGTGACACCGATCGGCTCGCAGACCGACATTCCTGTTGATGTCCGCGTTGTTGCAACAACCAACCGGAATATGGCCGAAGAAATCCGTGCGGGCCATTTTCGTGAGGATCTCTATTACCGCCTGAACGTCTTTCCGCTGAACACCGTGGCGCTAGCAACGCGGCCGGACGACATTGTTCCGGTGGCAACCTTCCTGTTGAGCCGTCATGTCAAATCCGCGTCGGATCTGCCATGGCTTGCCGATGATGCCATCGAGACGCTGCGTGGCTATGGCTGGCCGGGCAATGTTCGCGAGCTTGAGAATGTGCTGCAGCGGGCGCTGGTACTGGCCCAGGGCGGCGTGGTGTCGGCAAATGAAATCCTGATCGATGACGTGATGAACCAGCTTTCCGACGAGCTTCCAAACAGCATGGCGGCTGCCTTCCGGCAGACCGCTGTCCAGGCCTGACGCCCGGACCACAGAGATTTAGCGAGGTAAGGTGACATGACAACCATTGGACCCATCAGCAGTTCTGTCGGCAGCGCGCATGCACAGGTGCTGAAACGTGCCGAACAGGCGCTTCAGACCGAAAAGCCGACCCAGGCATTCACCGACCGCATGACCAATGCGCTGGATCAGGTGGCCGACGCGCAGTCAAAATCCGCCGAGCTGACCAAGGCCTATGAAATGGGCATGGAGAATGACCTCAGCAAAGTGATGATCAGCCAGCAGGTTTCCTCGCTTGGCTTCCAGCTGACCCTGAATGTCCGGAACAAGGTGCTGAGCGCCTACAAGGACATCATGAACATGCCGGTCTGATCCGGCCTCACGACACCTGACGGTCGACAATAAACAGGAACCGAAACGATGGCAGAAGCAACGACAGTGATGGATACGAACGCAGCCGGCCAGGCCGATGAGGCCACAACCGCGGTCGCCGCTGTACCGACATCAGGACCGATGGCGATCCTCTATCGTCTGACCGGTGGCCAGAGCCTTCGCCAGGTGCTTCCCGCCTTTGGCGCCATTGTGATTTCGGTGGTCGGGCTGGTCTTTTTCGTGGTCTCGCAGCAGCCGGAGCGCACAACGCTCTATGCCTCGCTGCCAGAAGGTGAAAAAGCCCGTGTTGTTGACGCGCTGAAGAATTCCGGGGTCGATGTGACACTCGATCCGACGACGGGTGATGTGATCGTGCCGGTGGCGGATTATCACAGTTCGCGTATGACGCTTGCCGCGCAGGGGCTGCCGGCCTCTATTCCCGACGGGTATGACGCCATTGCCGACATTCCCATGGGGTCCAGCCGGTCGGTTGAAAATGTGCGACTGAAACAGAGTCAGGAAATCGAACTGGCCCGATCCATCAGTGAAATTGACGGTCTTGTCACGGCGCGGGTCCATCTTGCGATTCCCGAAAAATCGGTATTTGCCCGCGCCTCGACGCCGCCGACAGGGTCGGTTTTCGTGCAGATGGAAAATGGTCGCTCGCTGTCCCGTCAGCAGGTGGACGCCATTGTTCATCTGGTGTCCTCGTCGATCCCGTTCATGGCCAAGAATGATGTCACGGTTGTTGACCAGTATGGCAATTTGCTGTCCCGCCCACCGCAGGACAGTGCCGGCATGCTGTCTGATGCCCAGCTTGAACATCGTATCCGGCTTGAAGATATCTACCGCAACCGCCTGATTGCCCTTGTCAGCCCGATTGTCGGAGCCGGCAATGTCACCGCACAGGTCAATCTTGATATGGATTTCACCCGCAGCGAAATCACCGAGGAGATCGTGGATCCCGAGGGAAATGCCCTGCGTAGCGAGCAGCGCAGCAATGATTATTCGAGCGAAGTAACGGCGCGTGGCGTTCCCGGTGCCACCACCAACAGAGCACCGACCCAGACGGAAATCGACACGCAGCAGGGTGATGATGGCGGCAACGGCGCGATGAAGAACAGGTCATCGAGCGAGACACGCAACTACGAAGTCAGCCGGACCGTGTCCACCACGCTGCGCCCAAGCAACCAGATCACCCGTATCCATGCCGCGGTGCTGATCCGCGAAATGGAGGTTGTGAACCCGGAGACGGGAATCAGGGAAGTTCAGGAGATTCCACAGGAAAAGCTTGCCGAGATCACAGCCCTTGTGTCCAACGCGATCGGCATTGACAGTGATCGCGGCGATAGTCTGACCGTGTCCAGTTCGACCTTTGTGTCGGCACTCGAGGGTGTCAAAAAACCTTGGTATGACATGGACTGGGCGGTCACCATCATGCGTCAGGGCCTGACCATTCTGATCATGGCGGTGGTTGTCCTGGGAGTGATCCGTCCGCTGATCAACCGGATCATGGTGCCGACCGCGACAGGTGGCCCGGGCGAGGCTGTCGTCAGCATGGATGACGATGTCGATCTCGATACGGTCGAAATTCAGGAAGGCGAGTCGCTTGAGGACATCAAGGCCAAGCTGAAGCCGAAGAAGGCTGCAATCTCGGCAGAAATGCTGGATACGGCGAACACCTATGATGATAAGGTGGCGGTGATCCGTATGATCGTCTCGGACGAGGCTGGCCGTGTATCGAACGTCTTCAAGACGATGATGCAAAAGGACATGGATACCGTGTAGACCGGCCCGCCCGGTCCACACCAGATAAGAATGCCCCTTTAGATAGGTGAGGTTGTCATGGCAGAGCAGAAGAACGAAGAAGACACCGATTCCGTATATGATTCCCTGTCGGGAACCCAGAAATCGGCCATTCTGATGATGCTTCTCGGTGAAGAGGAAGCTTCTGAAATCCTGCGGAACCTGTCACCGCGCGAGGTTCAGCATCTGGGGACGGCCATGTATTCCGTCCAGGGTCTGGATCAGGATACGGTGAACAGGGTTCTGGATGAATTCCTCGCCATCATCAAGGAACAGACCAGCCTTGGTCTCGGGGCCGGCAACTATATCCGTAACGTGATGACACGCGCCCTTGGCGAGGATAAGGCGGAATCCGTACTCAGCCGGATCACCCCGTCCAGTACAGACAGGCCGATTGAAATCCTGGACTGGATGGATGCCAGGTCCATTGCGGAACTGATCATTGATGAGCATCCGCAGATCATCGCGCTGATCATCTCCTATCTCGATTACGGCCTTGGGGCCGATGTTCTGGGACTGCTTCCCGAAGACTCGCAGTCCGACGTCATTGCCAGGATTGCCACTCTGCAGACCGTGCAGCCGGACGCGCTTCGCGAGCTTGAAGATGTCATGCAGCGCAAGTTCAAGGCGAATACCTCGCTTCGTGCCTCGCAGGTCGGCGGTGTGACGGCGGCGGCCAAGATCATGAACTTCACCAAACAGGCGATGGAAGCGCGCATCATGAATGCGCTGAAGGATAATGATGAAGACCTGATGGTCGCCATTCAGGAAAGCATGTTTGTCTTTGACAACCTCATCATGTCCGACGACAAATCGCTGCAGACGCTGCTTCGCAGTGTCGACACTGAGGATCTGGTGCTGGCGCTCAAGGGCGCGGACGAACCGCTCCGCGACAAGCTGTTCAGCTGTATGTCCTCACGCGCTGCCGCGAACCTTCAGGACGAGATGGAAGCACTTGGCCCGGTCCGTCTCACCGAGGTTCAGGAAGCACAGAAACGGATCATCAATGTTGCACGCCGGATGTCGGATGAAGGCTCTATCGTCCTTGCCGGTCGTGGCGGTGACGACTTCGTCTAGACAGGGATGAACAGGCTATGTCCATAAGCACCACAACCAATGAAAGTTTGTCCGACGCTCTGGACCCGGCCATTGCCGAGGCGGCCCAGCAGGGTCGCCTGGACGATGCCGAGATCCAACGCCTTGTCGTGCTGTCACGTGATGCTGGCTATCAGCGTTCCGACCGCGTGCCGGTAAAGACCGTCGAGGCGTTTGAACCAAGGTCGCTGGTGTCCATCGCGATGGATGCCCAGCGTCGCCGTGAAGCCGAGATGCGGACCGCGGCGGCGGCAGGGGCGGTGATCGACCCCGACAGCGCTGATGCAGACAGTGCGCAGGCTGACACAGCGGCCGGTGATCACCCACAGGATGAACAGTCCAACGCCGTTACACAGGCCGATTCCATGATGCCGGCTGGCGAAAATGGCGATGCTGTGGCTGCTGACGATGCTGCCAATGCTGCCAATGCCCAGGCGGAGACAGATTCGGAGACAGATTCGGACGCAGAAGCTGAAGCCGATGGTGGGGAATCGTCCTCCCAGGGCACATCGCAGATTGATTTCGAGGCGGGTCATGCCGCCGGTTTTGAAGAAGGCCGCCAGTCTGGACTTGAGGAAGGTCACGCCACCGGTCTTGAAGAAGGCCGTGCGGCGGGTCGTGCCGAGGCATCGGCGCAGCTTGAGCGCGCCATTCAGGCCTTCGAAACTGCCGCTGGCAAACTTGATGGGCTGACCGGTATCGACAGCACGGCGCTGGGTGACAGTATCCGGAATGCCATCCTGACGCTTGCCAGCGAACGGGCCGGACGGGCCATTGCCGAACAGCCGGATGCGTTCGCGGACCGGGTCGAAAGTCTTCTTGCGGCCATTCGGGCGTCCTCCGGTCAACCGGTGATCCGCCTGAACCCCGGCGATCTGGGAAGCATCCAGCCGCTTGTCGAGACCCGCGAGAAACTGCGTCACTGCAGCTTTGTTGCCGCGCCAGATCTTGCGCCCGGCGATCTGACGGTCACCGTTGGCACCATCGGTATTGACGATATTATCCTGCCGGCCTCGCAGGCAGCGGACGAAGCCGATAGATCGGCAGCGGCTGTTGAACCTGTAGCAGCACCGCCTGAAATGGCAGACGCCGAGACTGGCCTTGAGGCTGAAGCGGAAGCAGGAGCTGAAATTCAAGCAGAAGCAGAAACCGGAGCAGAAGCGGAAACCGACGCTGACGAGGACGCGGTCGGTGAAGCCTTGGATGTTGCAGATATTGATCCGGAATCCGATGCCAGCACGGATCCCGAACCGCAGACAGGCGATGACGATGACTGAGCTGACGCGCGGTCTTGTCGCCGGCATCGATCTGATGGCCGATGATCGACGTATGTCGATGTTCGGCCATGTCAGCCGTTTTGATGGCCAGATGATCGAATGCGGTGGATTCCCTGCGAATATCGGGTCGCTTTGCCACGTCCAGACAGATGATGAAAGCGCCCCGGCCGTTGCCGAGCTCATCGGTTTCAACAACGGCAACAATCTGCTTTCGCTACATCAGTTCGGCGCCCGGATCAGGGTTGGTGCCAGGGTTACACTGGCTGATGATGGGGCCAATATTCAGGTTGGCGACGGGCTGCTGGGGCGCATCACCGACGCGCTTGGCAACCCTCTTGATGCTGGTGCTGAACTGCGACTTGACGGTCGCTGGCCGCTGATGGGGCGCGAGATCAACCCGCTGGCGCGCAAGCCTGTCGACGCCCCGCTCGATGTCGGGGTGCGGGCGATCAACGCGCTGTTGACGGTTGGCAAGGGACAGAGGATTGGCATCATTGCCGGGTCCGGTGTCGGAAAGTCCGTTTTGCTTGGAATGATGAGCCGCTTTACCACGGCAGATGTTGTCGTTGTCGGGATGATCGGTGAACGGGGCCGCGAGGTTGGCGAATTCGCAAAGATTGTTCTGGATGGGGATGCGGCAAACCGGACAACGATTGTCGCTGTGCCGGCGGACCGCTCGCCACTGTTGCGGATCCGGGGTGCTGAACGTGCTACGGCGATCGCCGAATATTATCGTGATCAGGGCAAGGATGTCCTGCTGATCATGGATTCGCTGACGCGGGTGGCGCATGCCCGCCGCGAAATCGGACTGGCGCTTGGCGAACAGCCGACCGCAAAGGGCTATCCGCCTTCCGTTGTTTCGATGATTCCGCGCTTGATCGAACGCACCGGAAGTGGTGCCGCCGGTCAGGGCACCATCACCTCGATCTATACCGTGCTTGCCGATGGCGATGATACCAACGATCCGGTTGTCGATACGGCGCGGGCGATTCTGGATGGGCATATCCTGCTATCTCGTCAACAGGCGCAGTTGGGGGTCTATCCCGCCATTGATGTTCCATCATCCGTCAGCCGGGTGATGAATGACATTGTTGATGCCGACCAGAGCGAGGCGGCACGGAAATTCCGCCGTCTTGTGTCACTCTATCTGGAAAATCGCGATTTGATCCTGATGGGTGGATACGCGCCAGGACAGGATGCCGACCTCGATCTTGCGGTCAGCATCTGGCCGCAGCTGATGGATCTGATCCAGCAGAGTGGTGCTGACAAGGCTGCCTTTGGTGCCAGTCGCAACGCGCTTGTCGGACTGATGGGTGGCTGAGCATGGCCCGAGGGCGAAGCGTCTTTCACCTGATGGCCCTGAAGCAGAAGGTCGCTCTGGCACGCAAGACCAGGGCTGTCCAGACGCTGCAGGAAGAGCTTGTGCGTGCCGAAGGGGTGCGCGACCGTCTGGCAGAGATGGCGGATGATATGACGGTGCCGCTTGGCGAAACTACGGTTGGCCATCTGCGGTCCGCAAGCTGGTATGGCAGTCAGGTTCAGGAGCAGCTGAAAACGATTTCTAACCGGGCTGAATTCCTGACCGAGGAAGTGGCGAGTCACCGCCGTGACGCAGCACGGGTGCGGCATCAGCATAACCGTGCCGTCGAAAAGGGCGAGGCTCATGATCGTAAGCTCCGCAGTATCCGCGAGGACAAGGCGGATGCCGCCATGCCGTCGCGGCGACCTGTCAAACGATAGCGCCATACTTCATCTGATTTTTCGGCATGTTCCGTCTCTGGCATTGATTTTGCAGCAGTGCCGGAGGGGCAATCCATTTTTGCGGGCAGCGGGATGCCGGAAAGGAACAGGGACCGGATATGACGATGCTGGAGTCTGTTGGCGGCCAGTCGGCTGTTGTAAAGACGGGTGAAGACCCACAAGTGAATCTGACACCGGATGCCGAAACGCTGGCGCTTTTTGCCGGGTTGTTTGCGATGCTGCAGACACCGGACGAGGCGGTTGATGGTGAACCGTCTGACAATGCGTCGCCTGACAATGTGTCGTCTGAGCTGTCCGCGCTTGCGGCTGGTGGAGGCGCGACTGGTCACCAGTCTGAATTCAATGATCTGCCAGCCGCCGCGAGGTTGATGCTGGATGGTGGCCAGGCTGCCGCCATGCCATCGGAACAGACCGGCATCACACAAACAGCGTCACTTGCCAGCCTGCTGATTGCCGCAAAATCCCTGTCCGAGGGCGCGGATCAGTCGATGGCCCCAGGCCCCCAGACAGCGCAGGGTGCCGATGGGGATGCGCCTACCAGCATCACAACCGCAAAGGCCATTCTGGCGCGCGCCATCGAGATCCTTGATGACATCGACGGCAGTTCCGATCAGGTGGCAGCGGATGATCTGGATCCGGAATTGAACTTGCTGGCCCCTTCCGGTCAGCTGCCAGCCACGGGTGATGATCAGGCCGCCACGGAAGCCGCAAACAGCGTGACTGTCCAGCCGGCACCATCCGAGGATTTTATCGGACCGATGCCGGCCATGCCTGTTGTCAGCGGTGTGGTCCGGATGATCACACAGCAAGCCCCTTCTGATGAATTTGTCGGGCCGATGCCAGCCATTCCAGCTGGTGAGAATGCAGCCCGGATCATGACACAGCCGGCACCGTCCCCCGCCTTTGTTGGGCCGATGCCGGCTATGGTGCTACCCGCCACAGTTCCGCCAACCACAGTTCCACCCACCACAGTTCCACCCACCACAGGGGGGCCTGTTCAGCTGGTTCCACAGCCGGCACCATCACCAGCCTTTGTCGGGCCGATGCCGCTTCAGCCGGTGCCGCTTGCTGGCCAAGATGGCATGGGCCTTGGTCAGGCTGGATTGGGCCAGGCTGGATTGGGTCAGGCTGGATTGGGTCAGGCTGGATTGGGTCAGGCTGGATTGGGCCAGTATGGGTCTTGGCGGCCGGATGTCGCGACGCCGGATGAGGGTGGTGAGTCCCTGATGCCGAAGCGGGATATCTTCGATCAGAAGGGGGGCGCCGGTCCTGGCCTCGACCAGATAAAATCCCGTCAGGAGATGGTGATGAATTCGGGGCCTCGGTTCGGCCCTGCCGGCAACCAGATGGTGTCACCGGATCTGGTGCCACGTGATCTGCGCGCCCATGCCGAACAAACGGCGATGACGGGTGGTCATTCATCTTCTGGCCCTTCGGCATCCGGTCCTTCGGCATCCGGCACGTCATCATCGAGTGGTGCGGCATCATCGCAGACTATCGCGGCAACAGGACAGGGCGGCGGACAGACAGGTGGCCACAGCCAGTCCGGTCAGGGTGGCGGTCAGGCATCATCATATGGGTTTGCTGATACCGGGACGTCGCGTGATCTGACGGATCGTGCCATGCTGCACCGTCTGAATACCGCCAATGCCGGTTGGTCTGACACTATGATCAAGCGTCTGACATCGGATCTTCGGTCTGGCGTGCAGACAGTACGGATCATCCTCGAGCCGCGCCATCTTGGTCGTCTGAATGTCGATCTTGGGCTTCGTAACGGCAAGGCGTCGATCCGGATTGCCGCTGAAACCGCCGAGGCCGCAAAGCTTCTCGGCAGTGCGCGCGGTCAACTTGGACATATGTTGGAGCAATCCGGCATGCGTCTGGCCAGTTTCCAGACAAGCGCCGGTGGCCAGGATGCGTCGATGGATGGTGGTGCCGGACAGCAGGGGCATGCCCAGCCTGATGGCGATGGTAAAAACACTGGTGGTGATAAAGGTTTTCCTAATAAAGTAACCTCTGCTGATGATAGTATCTCCCAAGCTGATGACGGTCTGGAAGATCAGGGCCACGCCCCGCGAAAGGGTGAAACCGCTGTGTTGAGCATTTTGGCATAGACAATGCATTGGCTTGATCGTGGATCTGTTCGGCGGCTGCGGCTGTACCCGGATTCTCGATGTGTAACGAAGGAAGTGACAGATGGCTGACAACGAAGCAGAACCAAAGGCAGGCGGTGGCCTGATCAAGAAACTGGCGATTTTCGGCGGTGGCGGCATTCTGTTGATCGCCATTGGCCTTGGCGTCGGCTATTTGGTGTTTGGCAGCGCGCAGCCCGATCCTTCGGAAGAGATTGAAGAGATCATCGAGCGCAAGATGCAGGAGCGCGAGGAGGCCGAAGCCGCGGCAGACAACTCTACCGACCCGACCAAGCAATCAAAGGACACGCCGGTAGAAGAGGTGTTCGAGACCATCTATCACGAATTCCCCGGTACCTTCACAACAAACCTGGCAGGATCGCGCAAGATGCTGCAGCTTGGTATTGGCGTGTCGACGCAATATGACGATACGGTGATGATGAATGTCGAGGCGCACCAGCTGGCGCTGCGGTCGATTATTCTCGGTGTGATCAGTGACTTCACCGAGGAAAATGTGAAAGGCGCAGCCGGACGCGAGGGTCTTGCGGCTGCCTTGCGGGACGCCATCAATGCCAAGCTCGAGGCGCTTGAAGGCTTTGGCGGCGTCGAGGAAGTGCATTTCACCTCGTTCGTGTTGCAATAGGAAAAGGGCAGAGGTGTAACCGTGGCATCGACCCGCAAACTGAGCAGTGATGAAGTCAACGCCCTGATCGACGGGCTTGGCAGCGAGACCGACGCGCCATCATCGATCATGGATGGCGATGATGTTCGTCCGTTCCAGTTCGGCTCTGACGATCTGTCGCTTCTTGGCGACTATCACGCGCTGCGGATCATCAATGAACGGTTTGCCAGGCTTGCAAGGTCGGTATATCTGCCGATGTTGCGGATCCAGCCACGTATCTCCTCGTTCCCGCCGGAGGTGAAAACCTTTGATGAATATACGGCTGGCATCGAGAATTTCATGAGCCTGAATATCAGCCGTATTGAAGAGCTTCGTGGCAACATGCTGACCGTCATGGCACCAAATTTCATCTCGGTCCTGACAAACAGTTATTATGGCGGCAAGATCACCGCCCTGCCGACGAAGAAAACCGAATTCACGGCAACCGAGGAGCGGATTATCGAGCTTGTCACCGATGGGCTGAACGAGACGCTTCAGGTGGCGTGGCGCGATCTGATGCCGATCAACATCACCTATCAGAATCGCGAAATCAATCCGCAGTTTGCATCCTTTGTTGACGGGGCAGAGCTTGTCATCATCTGCTCCTTCGTCGTGCAGCTTCCCGATACAGACGCTGCCAGCTTTGACGTCATCTATCCGCTGCAGACGCTGAAGCCGATTGCCGCGCAGCTGCGTTCGCGTCTTCAGGCGGATGTTGCCGAGGATGACCATACCTGGCGCGAAAAAATGGAGCGCGCGGTTCTCAATATTCCCCTTCCGGTGACGGCGCGGCTCTGCCAGCCGGTGGTGTCGATGTACAAGCTGATCAATATGCAGGTTGGCGATACCTTCCCGATTACGATCGGCGAGGGGGTCGAGGTGCGGATCGATACTGAAGACGCCTTTATCGGGGATCTCGGCGAAGTCGGTGGCAATGCCGCTGTCAATCTTAAGTCGCGCCTGAGATAGCGGCGCTGGCCCAGAAAGGAACGGACCATGTCTGACGAAACCGAAGTGGCCGAAGAGACCACCGAAACCACCATGGATACGGAAACCGCGTCACGTGTCAGCGCCGAAAACATGCGGCTGCTTGAAAATATCGATGTTGCCCTGACGGTCGAGGTTGGCAAGGCGGAGATTAAGATTCGTGATCTGCTGCGCCTGAATGAGGGTTCGGTGATCGAGCTTGACCGTCTGGCCGGCGACCCTCTGGATATTCTGGCCAATGGCACGATGATCGCCAAGGGCGAGGTGGTCATGGTCGGTGAGCGGTTCGGCATTCGCTTCACGGAAATCGTCGATCCGGCAGCGCGCATGGAGTCGATCTAGTCGATCTGGCCCGGATGCCGGTCTGTCGATTTTTTGACCAGCTCCGGCGCCATGGCGCCCGCCCGATGTCAGGAATCTGCCAACCAGGCTTTTTCAATGCTGGCATCTGACATCAGCAGAAATATTCATAAATAAAATCAATACTTTGACCGGCCAACCTATGGTGGCTGGCAAATTTGGCACGCGGTTTGCCTTTCTCGTGACGGACGCGTCTTCGAGGGAGTGTTGCCATGCCAGTCCAGCCTGTGATTTCAATGGACCAGATCGTCACCATCGTGGCGTTTCTGCTGTTGCTGTTTGTGTTGATGTGGGTTGTGAAACGGCACCGTGGCGGCATTGCTGGTCGGTTGAACCCCGCGAGGCGGATGCAGCATCTCGAGGATTTGTCGCTGGCACCAAGCCAGAAACTGCATCTGATCGAAGTGGATGGTCGGACCTTTCTCGTGCATGCAGGAAAGGGCCATGCCGCCAGCTTCATGGCTGTTGACGGAACACCGCCGACAGATGAGCAGGGCCCGGCTGTACCCCGCCGCAAAACAGCCTCAGGCGAAGCAAAAACTACCACATCCGAACCGGCTAAACCGAAAAGCGCCTTCGCGGCTGCGATTGCGCAGGCGCGTCGCAACAATCCATCGCTGAGGCTTGGCAAATGATCTCTTCCCTTTTTACAGGCCGGTCCGGCCTTGCGCTGGCCGTGATTGGCGCAGGCCTTTATCTGGCGACACCGGCGCTGGCGCAGGTTGCCGGCATTCCCGCGCTGAATATCAATGAAGGCGCAAACGGTTCGACCTATTCGCTGTCACTGCAGATCCTGGCATTGATGACAGCGCTGACGCTGCTGCCGTCACTGGTCCTTGGAATGACGTCCTTCACCCGAATCATCATCGTATTGTCGATCCTTCGTCAGGCGATGGGCACGCAACAGACGCCGCCGAACCAGGTTCTGGTGGCGATCGCGCTGTTCCTGACCTTTTTCATCATGGCGCCGACATTCTCGACGCTGAACAGTGATGTTATCTCCCCCTATCTTGACGGGCAGCTGCCGGCCGAGACCGCGCTGGTAAACGGCACCGAGGTGATGAAGCGGTTTCTCGTGCAGAACACAAGGGTGAACGATCTTGTGATGTTCACCGAAATGGTGGGTGACCAGCCCTATGCCTCGGCTGAGGATGTGCCGCTCAGCGTGCTGCTGCCGGCGTTCATTACGTCCGAGCTGAAGACGGCCTTCCAGATCGGGTTCCTGCTGTTTCTGCCCTTTCTTGTGATCGATATGGTGATTGCCTCGATCCTGATGTCGCTTGGCATGATGATGCTGAGCCCGATGCTGGTGGCATTGCCGTTCAAGCTGCTGCTGTTTGTTCTTGTCGATGGCTGGGCGATGACCGTTGGTTCGCTTGTCGCAACCTATTCGGTCACCTGATGGCATTCCGTGAAAGGATCGGATGATGGATTTTGATTCAAATGTCGAATTTCTGAGGATCGCCTTCTGGCAGATCATCATTGCCGCCGGGCCGTTGCTGGGGGTGGCGCTGGCGGTTGGTCTGCTGATCGGTATCATCCAGGCTGCCACGTCGATCAACGAAATGACGCTGAGCTTTGTGCCCAAGCTTGTCATTGTGATCCTGACCTTTGGATTGATGTCGAGCTTCATGCTGGCGCAGCTGTCCGATTACTTCCATTTCATCTTCGACCAGATCACGCAGATCAGCTGAGGCGCCAATGCTTGGTATGGCGACAACGGAATTGATGAAGCTGCCGGGACTGGATATGCAGTTCGTGACCGGGCTGCTTTTGCAATATTTCCTGTCCAGCCTGCGGATCGGCGCCTTTCTGTTGTCAGCGCCGATTTTCGGCGCGCGGTGGCTGCCGCTTCAGGTCCGGATTATCATGGCCTTTACCCTTGCCGCCGCAGTTATCGGCGACGTTCCCGAAATCAGCGCCGATCTGCTGACATCGTCAATTGGCATCTCGATGATGTTCATCGAGATTGCCGTCGGATTGACAGCCGGCTTGACCCTGACCATCTGGTTTTCGGCGGTTCTGCTCGCCGGAGAGAAGATCGCCTCTTCTGCCGGCCTTGGTTATGCGGCCCAGGTTGATCCGTCGACAGGTGGCCAGACCCCGGTTGTCAGTCAGATCCTGTATCTGTTTCTTCTTGTCATCTTTCTGTCTGTTGACGGGCATCTTCTGGCCATCGGTACAATGATGGAAAGTTATCGCATCCTGCCCGTCGGTGCGCCGGTGGCCCCGGAGGTTCTGATCTCTTCGGGAATCACGGCCGCCAGCTCGATGTTTCTGGCGGCGACAATCATCATGTTGCCGATCACCACAGTGCTGCTGATGATCAATGTGGCGATTGGCATCATCACCCGGTCCGCGCCGCAGCTGAACCTGTTTTCCTTCGGCTTTCCGATTTCACTTCTGGCGGTGTTCCTGATGCTGTTCTTCTCGGCTGGCGCCTTTGGCACCAGTTCGCAAAGCCTGATCGATAGTGCGCTGACAAGCCTTCAGGGCCTGATAGGAGGGTTGGCCAATGGCTGAAGAAAATCAGGACGGTCAGGAAAAAACCGAAGAACCCACCCAGCGGCGGCTGGAGAAAGCCGCCGAGGAAGGGCGGGTTCTGACCTCCAAGGAGGTGATGGTCTTTACCACATTGGCGATGGGGCTGGTCCTGTTCATGGCGCTGGCACCGCTCTTTGCCAACGGGCTTGATGCCTGGGGGTCACTTTTCAGGATTGATTCCGGTTTCAACCTCGACACGCTTGGCCTGGTCAAGGTCCGCCATGCGTTCTGGCTGCTGATCCTGGCAACGCTGATCATCGGGGTGCCGATGATTATTGTCATTCTGTTGACTCAGGCGGCGGTTGGCGGGCTGAATTTTGCTGCACAGGCGATGAATTTCAAGGGTAACCGGATTGATCCGATTGCTGGACTGAAGCGCATGTTCTCTATGAAGGGGCTGGTTGAACTTGCCAAGTCGGTTCTGAAGGTGGGATCGCTGTTTGGCATCGGGGCGCTTGTGATCTATCAGCAGCTTCCGCAACTCGTGTTCCTGTCGGCAAGCTCGCTTGGCCAGGGTGTGACGCGCGCGGCGCAGGCCTTTCCCTATCTTGTCGGCGGTCTGCTGATTGCGCTGTTGGTGATCGCCGCCATCGATTTCGCCTGGCAGAAGCATACGCATACACAGTCCCTGCGCATGACATTGAAGGAAGTGAAGGATGAATCAAAGCAGACCGAGGGTTCGCCCGAGGTGCGCGCGAAGATTCGCCGGATGCAGTATCAGCAGGCGCAGGAAAGTTCTCGTCAGCGCGAGGCGCTTGACAGTGTTGGCGACGCAACAACGGTGATCACCAACCCGACACATTTCGCGGTGGCGTTGAAATACAGCGCCGGCCAGGCTGGTGCGCCGGTTGTCCTGGCCATGGGGCGTGGGCAGATGGCCCTGCAGATCATCGAGCGGGCCAAGGAATCGCGGGTGCGGACTCTTCACATTCCAATGCTGGCCAGAGCGCTGTATTTCACCAGTGAAATCGGCGGCGAAATTACAGAAGGTCTGTATAATGCGGTGGCGGTTGTGCTTGCCTATGTGTTTCGTCTGGACAGTGGTGAAACCATGGACATGCCCGATCTGACATTGCCGCCCGAGCTGCAGTTTGACGAGAATGGTAATCTGGAAGCAGGAGAGGTCTGATGGCACGAAAGCGCAAAGAGCGTAGCCTTGGCGAGATGATCAGCTCGGTCTGTTTTTATGGTGTCGGGCTGTATTTCCTGCTTGAAGGCTCATTGGCGCGCGATGAAGGCGCGCCGCTGTATATCTCATTGGGGTTGTGGCTGTCGGGCATCGTCTGTGTAATGGGCGGCGCACGCTTCATTATTTCCGATGTGGTTGAAAAACTGCGGGCGAGGCGGCAATGAAAGCACCGCAACCGAACTGCTTTGAATGCAGGCATCACTTCATAACGCATGAACCGAAACGCCCCTACGGGTGCCGAAGATTCGGTTTCAAGGGGCCTTTCCTGCCATCGCGCATGGTATTTCAGGAAACTGGCATGAAATGTGCTTACTACGAGTCGAGCCAACGTGCCGATACAGGGCGGGGGCCAACCGGATCTAACGGGAGACTGGCATGACCACCGAGTACAATGCGGTGCAGGAAAGCATCAAGATCGCACTTGATGCTGCCGACGCTGCCACCGACGTGACGTCTGAATACAACAAGACCAAGCGTGAGCACAAAAAGCTGGAGGCATCTGTGAAAAACGTCCATCGTTTCTCAGTCATCATTTTTTCATGTTCGATGGTGGCGGCAGTTGCAGCGTTGCTCTTTGCCGCGCTGATCTATTTCAAGACCATGTCCGAACTCGACACCATGACCACGACAAGCCGTGAGGCGCTGGTGGTCTTTGCCGAGAATGTGGACGGGGTGAATGACTCGCTCGACAAGATGCGGGTGGCCCTGGAAACCCAGCAAAAGCTGGTTGGCCAGAACGAAACATTGATCAACGAGTTGGTCGGTCTTCGCGATGTCATCTCACGGTCGAACGAAACAATGATGTCGGGCATTCAATCCACATCCTCGGCGATCACGGACAGCAACAACCAGATGGCCTCGTCCATCACAACCGGAATTGCCAACGAGCTGGGGGCCCAGACCAACCGCATGGTCAAGGAACTGAACACCCTGTCATCGGCGAACGCCAAGGCGTTGAGCGAGATGTCGAAATCCGTTTCCGACACCAAGGGTCTGGACAGGCTGGCCGAGAATCAAAAGAATATCACCCGGTCGCTTGCTGAACTGGCAGCCCAGAACACGGAAATCATGCGGCTGTTCAACGAGCGTGACAACCGCGTCAGCTACCCATGACCAGCATCCGTGACACTGCGATCAATGACGCCATCGGGGCGTCATTCTGCGGGTTGACGGGCCGGTCCGGGCATTCGACCAATTACGCAATGGCATGAACCGGTATGGCACAGCAGGACCAAGCACAAATGACTGATCAGGCGGATGCCGCTGCTGCTGCCGCTGCTGCTGCCGCGGCTGTTGCGGCAGACATCGACGCCATCTCTGCCAGACAGGACGGCGCCCCCCATTCGAGGGAAGCTGACGGTCCGGCATCAGGCAAACCTGCAGATGCGCCGGCCGGTGGCGATGCCCAACCCAACACATATCTCCTGATCAAGGAACTACGATCCATTTCGCGGGCACGGTCGCTGCGCCTGCAGGCAGAAGATCTGATCATCGCCATTGATGGCCAGCCTTACCAGGGCGACATCGATACCTTTCTCGATATCATGTTTGAATGTGATCCGGAAAACGGTGTCGTGCTGTCGATCTGGCGCGGTGGCATCATTTTCAATGTGATGGCACGTGGCCCGCTTGGTTGTGTTCTGGAACATTGCAAACCTGAACTCGCCGAACAGGCGACAAAGGATTTTGCCGATGTGGTCGTCGAGCCAAAGGAAAATTACGCAACCTTTGAGGTGCTTCGCGATATCTTCCGCAACTGTATCGTCCTGGATACCCGGCTGTCGCCATCGGCGATGTTCTTTCCACCGCTCTGGTGTGTCCAGAACAGATTGTGGGAAGTGCTGATCGCAACCTTCCTTGTCTATGGCATCACCCTGGCTGTGCATTGGGTACTGTTCGTCATAGCCTATGTGTTGCTGTCGATCTATTTCAAGAAGGCTCATCTTGTTCTGCGGCGCAGCTTTGCAATGATGCGAGGCCGTCATATCTGGCTTGTCCTTGCCGTCAAATCCGAACTCGAGGCGCAACGTCTGTGTCGCCAGATGGACCCGAAATCTATCTTTGTCCCTGATCTTGTTGGCCCGCCCGTGACTGACGAGCCGCCAAAGAAACGCCGTCGCCGCCGCGGCAGCATCTAAGTCCCGCGCGCGCTTGTCCGGCGGTTTTGCCGTTTGTCAGTCTGGCGGACCTCCTCCATACTGTCGCCACGCGCAAGCTTTGCAGGGCGAACATGCAGTATCATTCCTCCCCCGAACCAGTCACGGATGGCGCTGTGCATGTCCGGTTTGACCAGGCGCTTCTTGTCTGGTTGAAAATCAGTCTGCTCAGTTTCGGGGGGCCGGCTGGGCAGATTGCCGTGATGCACCGCCTGCTTGTCGAAGAGCTGAAATGGGTCAGTGAAAAGCGGTTTCTGCATGCGCTGAATTTCTGCATGCTTCTTCCCGGCCCCGAGGCACAGCAGCTGACCATCTATCTTGGCTGGCTTTTACACCGGGTGCGCGGTGGGGTTGTCGCCGGGGTGCTGTTTGTCCTGCCGGGGGCGCTGATTGTCCTTGGACTCAGCATGCTTTACGTCAGCTATCAGCAAACCATGGCGATGGGGTCCATCTTTTTCGGCATCAAGGCCGCGGTGCTCGCCATCGTGGCAACCGCGCTCTGGCGTCTTGGCGGACGGGTGCTGCGGCATGGTCGGCTGGTTGCCATCACCGCCGCGTCCTTTCTTGCCAGCTTTGCGTTCGGCGTGCCATTCCCATTTGTCATTCTGGGGGCGGCACTGGGTGCGCTGATCTGGCGGGTGCCGACCGGTGCTGCTGCGGATGGTCCAGCTGACGGTCCGGCTGATGACGTGGCTGAGACAGGTGATCAGCGGATCATTGACTGGCGTGTTGTCGGCCAGTCTGCCTTGTCGACCAATCATGGCGCGCTGCGGGCAGCGCTGGTCTGCGGCATCCTGTGGCTGGCGCCGGTGGCAATTCTCTATGGCTGGCTTGGTGCCGGTCAAATCTATGTCCAGCAGGGATTGTTTTTCAGCCAGGTGGCGGTGGTGACATTCGGCGGTGCCTACGCCGTTCTGTCCTATATGGCGCAGCAGACTGTCGGCCATTATGGCTGGCTCAGCGCAGGTGAGATGCTGGATGGTCTTGGCATGGCTGAAACCACCCCCGGTCCCTTGATCATGGTCACACAGTTTGTCGGCTTTATCGGGGCCTATCGCAGCCCCGGCACGCTGGATCCGATGCTTGCCGGCACTCTTGGGGCGCTGGTCACCACATGGGTGACGTTTGCGCCCTGTTTTCTGTGGATCTTCCTTGGCGCGCCCTACATCGAGGCGCTGCGTGGCAACAGGATGCTTGCGACCGCGCTGACAGGGATTACAGCTGCGGTCGTCGGTGTTGTTCTGAATCTTGCCATCTGGTTCGGGCTGCGGGTGATGTTTGCCAGCCTTGTCGAGGTCGAGGTGCCTTTCACCGGCGGCGTGATGCAGCTGCCGGCACTGGCAAGTTTTGATCCGCTGGCAAGTGCCATCACCGTCAGCGCCTTTGCCGCCATCACCATATTCCGGGTCGGCATGATCAGGGTGCTGGCGACAAGCGCCTGTCTGGGGCTGGCTGCGGGATCGGTCGGGCTGGTCTGATCTGATCTGACCTGGCCAACCCATTCCGGTCCCACCCGTGAAACGGGTTGATCAGTAGTTGATTTCGATCTCGATCCGGCGATTGACCGCCCGGCCACGCGCCGTGTCATTCGACTCAACCGGCTGTGACTCGCCAAAGCTGACGGCCTGCATACGGCCTGCCGGTACCTTGCCGGTATCTTCCAGCGCCTGCACAACGCTGGATGCGCGTGCCGCGGCAAGATCCCAGTTGTCGCGGAATTGCGAGCCAAAGATCAGCGGCACATTGTCGGTATGTCCGGACACAGTGATTTCGCCAGACCCGGCTTCATTGACGCCGGCAATTTCCTCCATGATCTTGCGGGCGGCTGCTGTCAGCTCGGCAGAGCCTGACGGGAACGCACCACCGGCACCAACGGTGATGATCACCTTGTCTTCCTGTCGGTCGACAGCAACCAGTCCCTGGCCAATCTCCTGGCGGAGGGCAACCTTGAGATTATCCTCGGCAATCTCGGCTTTCTCGTTGGATTCCTTTTGCTCCTGCGCTTCGGCCTGTGCCTGGGCAGAGGCAGCACTGCTTGACTGCATGGCGGCTTCGGCTGCCGCTGCAAGCTGTGCCAGTTTCTGTTCAATGCCGCCAAACAGAACGTCCTGCTCTGCCTTGCCGGTGGCCTCCTTGGCCTTTTCGATAGCCGCCAGTGTTTCCTGGAGAAGATTGGGAAGTTCTTCGTCCTTGGCCTCGGTCGGGGTGAAATTCACGACCACGTTCTCGCCCAGAACCTCAACCTCGATATCACCGCGGGCGATGGCATCCTGAAGCGCCTTGACGACCTCTTCGGCAGCGTCATTTTCGCCACCATCCTGGTCCTTGTCACGCTGCTTCACCTCAAGGTCCGGCTTTGTGACATCTGTTGTCTGTTGCGTCATGTCATTGGTTATAGACGGCGAGGGAGACGGGCTGAAATTCAGCGACAATACGGTTGTGCCCTTTGGCGGTTCAACAATCGGAACCACCTTCTGCACACCAAAGGCGTTCTTCAGCGATCCCGAGATCTGCTTGAATTTCGGGACGTTGAATTCGGCGAATGACAGAATCAGAACGAAAAAGGCCATCAGCAGCGTCGCCATATCGGCGAAGGTGGCCATCCATGCCGGCGCGCCAACGGGCGGGCATTTCGGGCATTCCTGTTCTTCCTGCTCTTCGACTTCTTCGTTGGTGGCGTCGTTCATGACTTGCTCTCCGGTTCCATCCAGCCATCGGCGGCGGCGGCGCGGGCCTGACTAGATCAGGCCGCGGCGAGTTTTTCCTGCAGCTTCGGCGGCAGGTTGGACAGAAGCTGATCCTGAATGTTACGTGGCGACTCGCCGCGTGCGATATTGCGCAGCCCCTCGACCACCATTTCGCGGTACACGGATTCATAGGCGGTGTAGCCCTCAAGCTTGGTGACCATTGGCGCAAACAGGATGTTGGCGACAAAGGCACCGTAAAGGGTGGTCAAAAGCGCCACCGCCATCGCCGGGCCAATCGCCTTCGGGTCGGCCATGTTGCCAAGCATCAGAACCAGTCCGACCAGGGTGCCGATCATGCCCATTGCAGGCGCAAGATCGACCCACGCCTTGATCACGCCCTGGTTTGCTTCATGGCGCTGTTTCATGGATTTGATTTCCTGCTTCAGCTGCATGGTCAGCTTGGCCTCGTCGGCGCCGTCCACCAGCATCTGCAATCCCTTTTCAAAGAACTTGTCGGGAACTTCCTGTCCCTCAAGCGCCATCATGCCGTCTTTTCTGGCAATGCCGGCAAGGTCGACCATGCGCTCGATCATGTCGTCCATTTTCTTGACCGGTGGCAGGAATGCCTTGGCCATGACACCGAAACTTCCCAGGAAAACAGGAAGTGGCGCCGTGTACATGACGGCAAAGAAGGTACCGCCAAACACGATCAGGATCGATGCCACGTCGATAAACGGACCGACGCCGCCACCCGAAATCATCGCGCCAAGGATCATGCCGATGGCGCCAAGTAGGCCAATAAGTGATGCTAAATCCATGATGTCACTTTCCCTTTACATGCGCATGCGATGGTAGGCGTAGCAAAATCCGTACCAAAGCGGCCACCGCCGCCACAGGAGTTTGCAGGGAACATTTCTTTAATATCTGTTAAACTATCATCTCAGCGCGGCGTTGGCGATGAAGATTGGCCTCTGAAAGGCGGACTTATACAACTTTCCCAAGTCGGGGATGGTGCTGAAGAAAAGGTAAGGGGATGAGCATGCGACTGGCAGGACTGATTCTTTGCGTCGGACTCTGGCTGCCCTCATCGGCTGCCTTTGCCGCCAATTTCATGGCACGTGACCATCTTGTGGTCGATCTGAGGCATGGTGTCGAATGGCTCCGGTGTTCGGTTGGTCAGGTCTGGAACGGGACAGGCTGTACCGGCAACGTCATAACGCTTGATCATGAACAGATCGAACAGGCAATCCAGCAGGCCAACGAACAGCTTGGTGGCAGCTGGCGTCTGCCTGATCTTGAAGAACTCGAAGGGCTGGTCTGTCAATCCTGTGGCACACCGATGATCGATGCCGAGATGTTCCCGGGGACATCGGGCGAGCCTTACTGGACCGGGCAGACCAACAGGGTCGCCAGCAGATTCTATTTTTCAGTCAATTTTCTGAATGGATGGACCTATGGCCGCTTTCTGCCGAGTAAGCAGCTGGCGGTTCGCCTGGTTCGGGATCGTCGCTAGCCCGGCGCGTTTCCAGCTTCCACAGCACAATCTTGATGATCAGCCCGGCAAGGCCGAGGGCGCATATGGCCAGCGCGGCGCGAAGCGGTGTCACCATCTGCAGATAATGCAGCTTGTCATCGGCAACCAGCGCAAAGATTGCCAGCCCGACCGTGCTGGCGACAAAGAACCGGATGACCTGGCAGCGATGGCAGGTTGTGCCGCGCGCCGGGCGTTGACGTGACAGAGTCAGCAATGGTTCATCCCTTCAACTCGTGATCGGCAACTCGTGATCGGCAACTCGTGATCGGCGGCATCCGTGGCCGATGCAGACCGCAGCCGTCTGCCTATTCAAAACATATGCCAAAATAGCGCCGCGCGGTCAAAAATCGGCGTCTGATTCTTGACAGCCCCCGCACCATGAATGGAGACAAGTTTATTAACTAATTATTAATATTAGTTAATTTTGTCTGAATTCTGACAAATGCGCTCGTCAAATAGATGTTTTGTATTGGCGATTTCGTCTGGCCATCATCCTTTCAAGAAGTGCAAAGCACGGGAGGACGAAATGCAGATGATGCCATCATTACAGGTCAAGCAGAAGCAGGCGCTTGTGATGACCCCACAGTTGCAGCAGGCGATCAAGCTGTTGCAGATGACGAATCTCGATATCTGCAACTATCTTCAGGATCAGGCCCTTGAGAACCCGTTCCTCGAGGTTGAAAGTGGCCCGTCCCACGAAATCGCCAGCGATCTTGGCCCGGCTGACGGGGGTGATATGCCAGCCGCAGATCAGACCGCTGCCGCATCAAGCGAAACATCCGGTCTCGATCATGACATGTCGGGCGGCGCTGCTCTTGGCGACGATCCGACGGCCAATACCGATCTTGAAAACCGGTTTGGCTCGCAAGGGCTGGATTTTGGCCATGCCCAGCGTGGTCGTCCGGCGGACATGGATTGGGACGCGCTTGCCAATATCGCCGAGCAGGGCCCGGAAAGCCTGATGGAATGTGTTCTAAGACAGATTGATCTGACGGTTTTCGATCCACGGCAACGGGTCATCGCCTATGCTCTTGCCGAGGCGCTGGAGCCGACAGGCTGGCTTGGCCGTGATCTGGGCGAGGTGGCCGCCAAGTGCGGTGCCGAGGAACCGGAAGTGGAGGTGGTCCTCGACCTTGTCCAGAGACTGGAACCCGAAGGCGTCTTTGCGCGTGATCTTGCTGAATGTCTTCGTATTCAGGCGCGTGAGCGTGACCTTCTCGACCCGGTGATGGAGGTCGTGCTTGATAATCTGCAGATGCTTGCGAACGGTGATATCGCGCAGCTTGCCCGTCGTGCCGGCGCCGCACCGGAAGACATTGCCTGCAGTCTGAAACATATTCGTGAATTCAATCCAAAGCCTGGTGAGGCCTATGAATCCGCGCCGCTTCGTGTTCATGCGCCCGATGTCATTGTCACCCGTGGCGAAGATGGCTGGATTGTCGATCTGAACCGGTCAACCCTGCCGGCGCTGGTGATCAATGAGGATTACGCCGCGCAGATCGGTAAATCGGCGCGCGGCAAGGCCGCCGAGGCGGGCGCGCAATTCGCTGCCGAGGCTCTGGGTTCGGCCCGCTGGCTGCGCCGGGCACTGGAACAGCGCAACAGCACGACATTGAAGATTGCCGGCGAGATCGTGCGCCAGCAATCGGCTTTTCTGACCGAGGGGCTGTCGGCGCTGAAGCCGCTTGCCCTCAAGGACATTGCCGAGGCTGTCGGCATGCATGAAAGCACGGTCAGCCGGGTAACAAGTGGCCTGCTGATGGCAACGCCAAAGGGCTGTTTCCCGCTGAAATCACTGTTCAGCGTATCCCTTGCAACCGACGAGGGCGACGCACGCGCGGCGGCTGCGGTTCGCAACATGATTGAGTCCATCATCAAGGGTGAAACCGCCGGCAAGCCTCTCAGCGATGACGCCATTGCAAAGCTTGTTTCCGACCGCGGGGTCAAGCTGGCCCGCCGGACGGTCGCCAAATATCGTGAAATGATGCGGATTCCGTCTTCATCCGAGCGTCGCCGCCGGGCACGGCTGGCTATGGCGGGATAATCCTGAAAACAGGGCCGGAGCCGGCGGCCCCGAAACAGCGTCTGAAATCTGGTTGGACGGCCGGGATGAAGAGTGATTGCCGGACAATCTTGTCAGGCGACCCCGGCAGACGATTTTCCCGGGTGATATTCCCGGGCGATCTTGGCGGAAATGTTCTAGAGGAAACTGTGAAGTGGCCGCCGATAGCTGTCTGCGGGATGATCGGCATCGTCAAAATAGGTGACCTCGATCATTGGCAGTGCGCTTGTCGCAGGCGATGGCTGGCCATCGGCACTATCCGTTTCGTCGATATCTTCAAGATATGGTTCGTCTCTGGCGATCAGCTTGTCCTGCATCCTGTCCTCCCATAGCGGTCGGATCATGGTTGCAAGTCTCATGCCATCGATGCGATGCCGCGAAGGAAGCTGTCATGTTCCTTTGGCATGTCGGCAAGCGTTTCAAACAGCACCTCGGCTGGAAAACGCCGCAGGATTGTCGGGCCTTCGGCAACTGCCGTCAGATCCCATGGCACACGTGCCAGAACCTCGGGAATGCCGAACATTTCATTGTTGCCGAATTGTCGCTTCACGGCATGGCCGTCAAGGTCCAGCACCTGAATGATTCCCGCCTCAACAAGGAAGAAATGCGTTGCCATCTGGTTGGGCCGGAACAGGGCCTCGCCATGGAAAAGTGATATGCGGGAGACAGTTGGCATCTGGTATCAGCCCACCAGGCGCCGCTGCGTTACTTCAGCGGCGATTGAACGTGACAACGGCCAGGCAAGCCGGCCCCCCTGTCTGATGGCAGCTTCGAGGCGCTTCAGGGGTATAACCCGCAATTCACACGCCGTAACGGCGTCGACCGTCGATTGATAGTGATCAAGCGCCAGCGCCTCGCACAGGCTTGGCATGTCGCCGGCACCAAGATGCGATCCGTCCGAGGATCGCGCCTCGCCGGATTGCAGCAGAAACAGCAATGACGTCGGTTCGCCCGGGGCGATGATGACGCGCCCAGCCTCGACCATGCGTGATGCGCACGCATCACGGTCGATCAACGGCAACAGAATGTCGTGCATGACGCGCCTCCTCACCACTGAGACGACGCTGTGGGGGAAATGTTAGCCGGATAGCCCTGTTACCAGCAGTTATTTTGGAACATGCCTGTCACGAAGAAGCTCGATCATCGCCCTGGCATGTTCATCCGACATGCCAAGCTGCTTCTGCATTTCGGCGATTTTCTGCATTTCATCCTCGGTGATCACGCCATCGCTGAGCGCCGAGACAATTTCCGCCTGGAACATTTCCTTACGACGGGAAATCTGGTTTGAAAAGGCAGAGGCGACGATACCAGTCAGCAATGCCACGACACAGACACCCATCACCGCGGTAACGGCACCGACAAGCTTGCCGATCGGTGTGATCGGTGACACGTCACCATATCCGACAGTGGTCAGGGTGATGAGCGACCACCACATCGTTGCCGGGATCGAGGAGAAATTGTCCGGCTGCGCCTGACGTTCAACGACATACATCAGCGAACTTGAGGTGAACAGCGCGATACAGAAAAGATAAAGGGCAGCTCCAAAGGCGCTGCGTTCCGAGCGGATGGCCGCGATCAGATCCTCAAGCGCCGACGAGTAGTGCGAGATTTTCAGAAGACGCACCAGACGCAGCACCCGAAGCCAGCGAAGATCGACCTCGCCAAGAATGAGCGGCAGCAGGCTTGGCAGAATCGCAATCAGGTCGATCAGTCCTGTAAAGCTGAAAATATATTCAAGCCGCCGCCCTGTTGCCGAGCTGTAGCGACTGGCTTCATTGGCTGCCATGCTCCAGATCCGCAGCAGATATTCGGTGCCGAAGATAGTCACGGAAATCATCTCGAAACCGAAGAACAGGTCGCCATAGGCGGCGCTGAGCGAGTCGATGGATTCCAGAGACACCGCCAGCAGGTTCAGCAGGATCATTGTCGACAGGAACCTGTCGCAGATCAGGCTTGTGCGATCATTGCCGCTCGATCTGCTCAGAATCTGGAGCATCCTGCGTTTTGTGATGACGACCCCCGACATTCGCACTCCTCCCCGGATCCCAGCTGGATCCCAACCGCCCAATCACGCTGAACCCGTGTCGCTGACGCTATCATAGGCACGCCAGTATGGTCGTGAAAAGAGCAGGGTTTTGAAAAGCAAAAAGGGTGGAGAGGGATAATCAGCGTTGGCTGAGATCTTCAGCCATCTCGGCTGTTTCTATACAGCGGTCGGCAAAGGCCATGGTGGCGGCGCGTCCATGCAGGTAATACATCCGCATCAGCCCAAATCGGGCGGCCGCATAGGCAACCGCCTCGGGATCGCGCCGGATTCCGGCAACCATATTCAGCAGTGCCTCGACATTGTCACGAATCGCTTCAAGCCGCGCGATTTCCGACTTTGTCAGTGTCTTGTAGTCACCGGGATCGCTGGGCTTGCTGGCGGCTGTCGGCAGATAGATAACGTCACCCATTGGCTGTTTCCACCTTTTCGTCCGGGCAGCGTACCATCTTGGCGCTGTAGGCATGCGGCGCCATATTGGCCTGGCTTTCGACGATGCGCAGCGGAATAATCCGGTTGGCGTTGATCCGCACCGCGGTGTTGCGCAGCTTGATCAGCCCGTCCTCAAACGCCCCGTCATGAAACAGACGCACCCCGGTGATAACGCGGCATCCTTCCAGCTGCGCGGTGGTGCTGTCCATGAAGGCGACCTTGTCGCTGCCTTCCAGTGGTGTGGGCGGCGGCGGCGGGGGGGCGTCAGGCATGGCTGTCTTCGGGGCCAGAACCGAACCATCGGGAAGTTTGCTCTCGAAATCGATCACATACATGTTGCACGCGCCAACGGACAGCAGCATGCCTGCCATGATGATCGTTTTCGTCAGGATGCGCCCTGTCATCTCTGTCTCCGCTGGCCATTGAAAGCTGTGCGAGGCCAAAATGACCCGACATGCTCCAATGACGATAACGACGCGACAGAGGCGTTTTTTAGCTGTGTGCTGTCAAAGGGTATTTTTGATGCCGGCGGCGCGGCGTCAGGGCTGGTCTGTTGCCAGCATCAGCTCGCCACCAACGCCGATCCGGTGTCCGATGGCAAAGAATTTCTTTGGATCGATGGATTTGTCGCCAAGCCGGATTTCATAGTGAAGATGCGCGCCTTGAACGCGCCCCGTGCGACCCATCTTGCCGATCACGGTGCCATTGACCACATCGGCTCCCTTGCGAATGGTGATCTTGGCAAGATGTGCATAGGTGGTAACAAAACCGTAGGCATGCCTGATCTGGACGACATTGCCGAACGACCCCTTGCGACCCGCATAAATGACCGTTCCGGGGGCTGGCGCATGGACAGTTTCCTGCCAGGTGCCGGCAAGGTCGATGCCGTGATGGAATCTCTTGGTCTCCAGCACCGGGTGGCGGCGCAACCCGTAATTGCTGGAAATGTAGAAATACAGCATCGGCGGCTTCAGCGGCACCTTGCGAAGCAGCGACCGGTGATCCTCGACGGCCATCGCAAGCCCGGCGAAATCGGCAGTTTCAATGAATCTGTCGAGGGATTCCAGTTCTGGCAGCTCGTCGGTTGGCAAGCCGATATCCGAAAGGCTCTGGCGAATGCCCCGAACCTCGCGTGCCATCGAGCGCAACAGCTTGTATTGGCGGCTCGCATCCGTCACCACGGGAAGGTTGCTTTCCGGGTTGAAGGGAACAAGCCCGGCCTCTTCCTGTTCAGGGGGCGCCGTCGGTGCCGGTGTTGTCATTGCGATGACTTCGACTTCACCGTCAGCAACCGGACCATTCGGTCTGAGGAATGACATGATATCGGGAATCTGCAAACCGGTCCTCGCAGCGGCCAGATCGGTGTCGGAATCGGTGACCGGCAGGTCGCCTGCCGGCGGCACCGGAATCAATCCTTCCGGCTCTGCGTAATTGTCCGCCAGTGCCATTTCGCCAATGACGGCTGTGTCACCGGTTGCCCGACCGGCTCCCTGACCGGGTTCCGGGCGGGGCGCCGTGCCAGGCGGCATCATTGCTGAATATGGTGGCAGGGTCACGCTGTCCGTTGCCGCCGAGGATGGGGGCCAGGGAGTCGTTGGCACGGGTCCGGTCGCCATCGCCAGCATGGTCGGCGCGCTATCCATGTCCGGAACGACGGGCGCAATCAGCGGCGGTGCCGCGGCTGCCAGTGCCGGCACCTCATCTGCTCTGGTCGTGCGCGACTCAAGCGTATGTGTGGTGTCGATGATCAATGGCGGGGCGCTTGCCTCGGCGGCGGTGATGGATTCGTTGCGCACCACCTCAACCGACTTGAAGCCGACAAACAATGTTGTCGCACCGATGACCGTTGTCCCGACAACCCCGATAAAGCCGATGCCAAGGATCAATGACGGTTTGAGGATGATTTCGACAGGGCCCTTTCGGGTGAGGAACAGAAAGCGGGTTTCCTGAAGCAGCCAGTTCTGCCGCCGCACGACCATTGGACGGTCAGGGCTGTTGCTTCGCAGCACTGGCGGAGCAAGGCGTTGGAAAAGTTGCTTCAGGATCTTGGGCATTACCTATCCAAGCTTTAGCCAGATGATGGCAATCAGACAGACATTGGTCGCAAGCTGCGAGGCGACGAGGAACAGCAGCAGCTTGTTGATGCTCTGGTTGCGGACATGCAACTGGAAAGACGGCAATTGCAGCGCATCGTCAAGTGCGCTTTTTGTCCGCCGCATCGTTTCCGCATCCGGCGCGGCTGTTACGACTTCCTGCGCCACCGCTGCCGATGCCACCGTAACCCCCGGCACCGAAAACTCGGCAATCTCGCCGGCTGGCTGGGACGGAATAACCACGCTCTGCTCATCGGTCAGCGCCGATGAGACCTCGTTGCGCATGTCCTCGATACGTTTGCGAATGTCGATTACATCTTCAGCCATCAGCGAATTCCGGATTTCATTTAACTTTTTATCCGATCCGTCGTTTACCGAGATAGGCAAAGGTCGGAAAAGATCTTACAAATCCGTTAACGACAATATGCGAATTTTGTTACCTTTCCATTAGTGATTTGGTGAAGAAATATGGTCAGATTTTTTTTCGACGTGATTACAGGAGGATGCCATGTTTGACCGTGACAAAAAGAACGGTCCTGCTGCTGGCGAAGCATCGCTGATCGACACGGACATGCGAATCACCGGCAGCGTGACATCGGTTGGCGACATTGTTCTGGCCGGTAGCGTGGACGGCGAAATCAAATGTCGAAATCTGATTGTTGAAGACAGGGCCGTCCTGACTGGCACGATCGAGGCAGAGGAAACGATTGTTTCCGGAAAGGTGAATGGCGAGGTCAATGCCGACACGCTGCGCATCACCAATACGGGCGTCTTTGACGGGGTCATCAAGACAAGGGGTATCGAGGTCGAGAATGGCGCGCATGTGACGGCCAAGTTCCGCAAGCGCCGCCGTTAGCACCGAATAAACGGGGCCAGCATTGGCTGAATGAATTTACAGGGCTATCGCCTGGCTGGTCATGGCCTGGCAAGAAGGGAGACAGATATGGACAGGAGCAGAGCGATCATCGGGGCCGATGCCAAGTTCGTCGGAACCATTTCGAACATCAAGTCGATCGAGATCGAAGGCACCGTCGAGGCTGATTTGACAGCTGAAAAACTGTCGATCGCAGCGACGGGAAAGTTTACCGGACAGGTGACAAGCGACCTTGTCGTGATCGGCGGGTCGTATGACGGCATCATGCAGGCCGGCAGCATCTGGGCCACCGAAACGGCACAGATTGCTGGTGAAATTCACTATCAGAGCCTGCAGATGGACCGCGGCGCGGCGCTGAACTGCCGGGTTGTTCATAACTGGCAGGAGCCGGCAGTTGCCCCGGTTGAAGAGGCGGCACCGGCAGAGGATGTCGCCGAAGAGTAATCATTCTGGTCTGGCGCGGCGGTCCGGCAGGTTCAGGTTGAATATCCGGACGGCACGCGAAGCAGGTCGAGCGCAGATAGAGAGGGTCAGGTTGGCGATATCGGCCGGAACCCAAGCGAAGGACACAAGGACATGAGTACAGCAACGACGATTATCGAAGGCATGGTGATGGAGGGCAAGCTGGACGCGGGCGAGGCTCCGGTCCTGATTGCTGGCCATTTTACCGGGGAATTGAATGCCGTGGAGGTCATTCTGGACCCGACCGGCGTGTTCAACGGGCAGATCAATGCAAGGCGCGTCGAACTGTCCGGGAATTTCAACGGCAAGCTTGTCACTGATGAGCTGACGGTGGGGTCCACCGCAGTCATTGATGGTGACCTGAAAAGCAACGCTCTGGTCATCGAGCTTGGCGCCGAAGTGTCCGGTACCATCGGTCGCAAGTCCTGATCCCGTGTTTCAGGTCGGCATGCGGCGCCGGCGGATAGCCGCATAAGGCCTGTCAGACAGCGTCAAATCCGGCCAGCTGGCTGTGCATGCTGGCAATGAAACGGTCGACCGCCGCCGATGCCACGCGTTCGCTTCTGATCGCGGCATGGCCAAGCACCACAGGTGGCACATCCCCGGCAATCTGCACAAGCTCACCCGCCAGATTGGTATTCTTCAGCACATAGCGCGGCACCGCCGCAAGATGATCGCCAAGCCTCAGCAGCGACAGGATCATGTTGGACGGCAGTTCATTTGCCTGCAGCGCGTCACTGACACCAAGCTTGCGCAGCAACCTGTCCGTCGCGTCCCTGATCCCCGTGCCGGGCTGATGCAAGGCCCACCGTGCATTGTCCAGATCCTCGGTGGTGACAAGGCTGCGCCCGGCAAGCGGGTGATAGCGCGAGGCAAGTATCACAACCTGACTGTCAAACAACGGTGTGACCAGGCTTGCCGGCACCTGCGAGGCGATCTCGGGCGGACCCAGCACCACATCCACCATCCCATCGCGAAGCATCTCGGCAAGAAGACCGCTATGCGCCTGCCGCATATCCAGCCGAATGGCCGGATTGTCGCGTGCGAAATCGGCAACAGGCTGGGCAAGGGCATGGAGGCTCAGTGTCGGTGTGCATCCAACCCGCAATTCGGCTTCGTAACCGCGCTTCAATGTATCTGTCAGCGCGCTGATCCGGCGTTCCGCCAGAACGATGGCATTGGCTTCTTCAAGGATCCGTGCGCCAAGCGTTGTCGGGATGATCCCCTGGCGCGAGCGCACCATCAACTCGAACCCCAGTCGCCCTTCCATCAGCTTCATGTTACGGGTCAATGCCGGCTGTGTCAGACCAAGCGTACCGGCGGCGCGGGTAAAGGACCCTGTGCGGATAATCTCGTGAAACTGCAGAAGATGGCGGGGGTCGACGGAACGCATGTCGCACCATATCAAAAGCTGATGAGAAAGGTGAAGCAAATAACGCCAGACTATCGGTTTTCGAGGGCTGGCGCCAACGCTGGCAGCATGGCACTCTGCCAGTGACAAAGGCGGCAACCCGACATCGCGCAGGAGGTGGATCATGGCCGGCTACAAGGTAATGGGCCGGTCGGTGACCGGATCCTTTTTTGTTGAATGCCTGCTTCGTGAGGCCGGCATGGATTATGATTTCATTCATGTCTCGCGCACAGCCAGCAAGTCGGAGGACTTCATTGCCATAAATCCGCTGGCGCGAGTGCCTGTGCTGGTGCTTCCGGATGGCCGGAATATCATCGAGACGGTCGCCATTTTCATTCATCTGGTTGAAATGTTTCCAACGCTGGCTCCACCGGCCGGCACGGCCGAGCGCGATCTGATGTGGCAGCATCTGTCGGTCATGGCGACAAGCCTGTATCCGGCGATGCACCGGTATCATCACACCTATTATTACGCTCCCGAGGAGATGTTTGACGGCGTCCGTGACATGGCAATTGCCGATGCTGACAGGTGGTGGGACTATCTGGAAAGCCAGCTTGACCCTTTCCTTGGCGGCGCGGCGCCACTGGCGGCCGATTTCTATCTGTTCATGATGACCGGATGGACCCCGGACCGCGAGCGCATGCTGGCCGGGCGACCGCGGCTTGCCAGCTTCATCGACCAGATGCGCGGGCATCCGAGCGTTGATGCCGTAACCCGCAGCCACAAACGTCCTGCTGACAGCTGATATTCACCACCCGACAGGAGCCTTCCTTCCATGATTCAATCGCTCGTCTTTGACAAGGACGGGGTCATTCTGGACCTCGTTGAAACCTGGTTTCCCGTTGTTGAAAAGCTGGTTGATTACACTTTGAGCCGGATCCCGGCGACCAGTCAGAGTGCCGTGACCCGCACAGGGCTGCTGGCCGCCGTGGGGGTGGACGAGGCAAGCGGCCATATCGATCCGATGGGGCTGTTCGCAATGGGGTCACTGACCGAAATCAGGGCGGTCTGGCAGTCGCTTATGCCACCGGGTTCCATCGATCTGCAGAATGACGAAAACTATCATCTGGAGGTCGGGCGGCTGGTCAATGACCATGTCCACGGCAATACGGTGCCGAAGGGCGATGTGGTGACGCCGCTGAAGGCACTTGCGGATTTTGGGTTCCAGCTTGCCATCCTGACAAATGACAGCGAGGAATCGGCCCGCCGGAGCCTGGGCGAGCTGGGAATCGAGTCGCTGTTTCATCCCATCATCGGCGCTGATTCAGGGCATGGCGGCAAACCGGAACCGCATGGGTTGCTGCATTGCCTTTCCGTTCACGGCACCGACCCGTCACGGGCGCTGATGATCGGCGATACCGGGGCCGATTTCGGTGCCGCGGTGAATGCCCGCGTCGCCGATTTCATTTGCATCGCCGACGATCCACAATATCGTCCACACGAGGATGTGAAGGTCGAGAACGTGATTCCAAGGCTGACAGACCTTCCAGACCTGCTGGTCCGGCGCGGCGTTATGCGATAGCCTGCAGAGGGCCATATTTCAGGGCCACATTTCAGGGCCGGCAATCACGCCTGCAAGGAGACATCGGACGAATGGAATTCAGGGGTATCTACACACCCGCAATCACACCGCTGGCGCCCGATATGTCGATCGACTGGGATGGCTTTGCCGCCATCCTCGAACATCTAATCGCAACCGGTGTCCACGGGATCGTGATTGGTGGCACGACGGGTGAATATTACGCGCATTCAACCGAGGAGCGCCTTGAAACGCTTCGCCGGGCAAAGGACATCGTGGCTGGCCGGGTTGCGCTGATTGGCGGTACAGGCGCTGTCAGAACCGAAGAATCCGTGGATCTGGCTGTGGCCATTCGCGATATGGGCTATGACGCGCTGCTGGTGACAACGCCGCCCTATGCCCAGCCGACCCCGCGCGAGAACGCGCTTCATGCGCTGGCCATCGACCGCGCGGCGAACCTGCCGATCATGCTGTATAATTATCCGGGCCGGATGGCCGCCGAGATGAGCGGGGAATATCTCGATCGCGTCGGCCGCAGCCCCAATTTCTGTGCCATCAAGGAAAGCTCGGGTGACATCAACAGGGTTCACATGCTGGCCCGCGACTATCCCCATATCCAGATGAGCTGTGGGATGGATGATCAGGCGCTGGAATTCTTTGCCTGGGGGTCGCAATCATGGGTCTGCGCCGGGTCGAACTTTGCGCCCGAGGCGCATCTGGCGCTGTGGCAGACCTGTGTTGTCGAGGGGAATTTTGCGCGTGGCCGGCGCATCATGTCGGCCATGCTGCCACTGATGCGCACCCTGGAACAGGGCGGCAAGTTTCTGCAGTGCATCAAATATGGCTGTGCTGTTCGCGGGCTGCCCGCCGGCCCGCCGCGGGCACCCCTGCGCGATCTGAACAAGGATGAAAAACGCAGCCTGGCGCAGGTGATTGCGGTGATGAACCGTACCATCGACGGGCTGATGAATGAGGCGCAAGACGCCAGAGGAGGCATCTGATGTCCGAGCTGCTGACCCATGATGAATACCGTACCATCGCCGCCGGGCTGACACCCCCGACCACCGCCTTTGTCGATGGGGCATTCCGGCGCGCCGGCAGCGGTGCCACCTTTGACACCATAAATCCGGCAACGGGCGAGGTGCTGGCCGCGGTGGCGGCCTGTGATGCAACGGATGTCGATTTCGCTGTCGGCAAGGCCCGTGAGGCGTTTGACGAGGGGCGCTGGCGCTGCCTGCATCCGTCCGCGCGCAAGCAGGTATTGATCCGGCTGGCAAAGCTGATCCGCCGCAACCGGCATGAACTTGCGGTTCTTGAATCGCTTGATTCCGGAAAGCCTGTCCGCGATTGCGCCGAAATCGACCTTCCCGAAACCATCAATACGCTGATCTGGCATGCCGAGGCGATCGACAAGCTGTATGACCAGACGGCACCGGTTGGCGAGGACGCGCTGGCGCTTGTCGTGCGCGAACCGATCGGCGTTGTCGGGGCCATCCTCCCCTGGAATTTCCCGCTTTTGATGATGGCGTGGAAAATCGGGCCGGCCCTGGCGGCTGGCTGTTCGGTGATCGTCAAGCCGGCGGAACAGACCTCGCTGACGGCGCTTCGTGTTGCCGAACTGGCGATGGAGGCCGGAGTGCCGAACGGGGTGCTGAATGTCGTTACCGGAACCGGCCCGGACGCAGGTGCGCCGATAGGCCTTCACCCGGATGTCGATATGGTGTCCTTTACCGGATCAACCGAGACCGGACGACGCTTCCTGCGCTATGCCGCCGATTCCAATCTGAAGAAGGTGGTTCTGGAATGTGGTGGCAAGAACCCGGCCATTGTCATGGATGATGCCGAAAATCTGGACCTTGTCGCCGAACATCTGGCGAATGGCGCTTTCTGGAACATGGGCGAGAATTGTTCGGCCACGTCGCGCCTGATTGTTCATGAGGATGTCCGCGACGCCCTGTTGCCAAAGCTTCTGGCCAGGGTGCGCGACTGGCGGATGGGCGACCCGCTGGACCCGACAAACCATCTTGGCTGCCTGATCGATGGTGACCATTGCGCCAAGGTCAGCGGTTATCTTGCCGCTGCCGGCAAGGATGTGACAAAGCTCGTCGGTGGTGAGGTCGAGGGCAATTTTGTCAGCCCGACAATCCTTGACCGGGTCGCGCCGGACAGTGCGCTGGCCACCGAGGAAATTTTCGGGCCCGTCCTGTCGGTGATTACGGTCAAAAGTCTTGATGAAGCCATTGCCATCGCCAATGACAGTGTTTACGGGCTTGCCGCCTCGGTGTTCACGGCGAATGCGGCACGGGCGCTGCGGGCGGCGCGGGCCATTCGTGCCGGAACGGTGACTGTGAACTGCTATGGCGAAGGCGATCTTACCACGCCCTTCGGCGGCTACAGGCAATCTGGATTTGGTGGCCGTGACAACGGCCTTCACGCGCACGACCAATATTGCGAGATCAAGACGATCTGGGTTGACCTTTCGGACAGGCAGCCGGAAGAGGGTGTCGATGGCTGACCGCACGCCGACAAGCTGGCATAGCCACATCTATTTCGACGCCGACAGCCATTCCGGGGCCGAGATGCTTGTGGCCGGATTGCAGCGCGCCTTTGGCGATGCGGCGCCAATTACCTATGGCAGATGGCATCACAAGCCGGTCGGCCCGCATCCCGATTTCAGCATCCAGCTGGAATATCCGCATGATCTGTTTGCCGATGTGATGGCGTTTCTGGCGGTAAGGCGCAATGGCCTGACCATTTTCACCCATCCAAACACCGGCGAGGACAGGGCGTCGGAACTTCGCGACCACCGTGACCACGCCATCTGGATGGGGGCGGTGCGACCGTTGAAATTGTCGCTGTTTGGCGGCGAAGACCAGATATAGGACTGATTTGCCGCGTCGGTTTGGCGTTGTTTTCGGTGCGGTGTGGGTCTGCAGCGCTTTGCTGGCGGCCTTCAGGCCTCGGAGGTTGCCTCGAGCAGTGCCTTTGCCGGTCCGATGCGGGGGTAGAGTTCCTCATCCTCGGGCGTTTTAGGCTTGAAGTTCCCCATGATCAGTTCCTGCTTGGCGATCGAGAAGATCTTCGAATAGGTCAGGTAATGCGCGATGATCTGGTCGATTTCCTTGGAAACCTTGGCCGCGTCGGGCTGGAAGATATATTCGCGCTCGATGCCGGCCCTGATCTGCTGTCCGGTCTGGCTTTTCACACCGAACAATGTCTTTTCCAGCTGCTGTTGTTTGGCAATCGTGGTCGATTTCAGTTCCAGCATGGCGTTCGTCGACAATGGCGGCAACGGCACTGTCACCTTGCTTGCCGCCGGGTCGTGATGCACCGTCTCAAAGCCCTTGTCGTTCCTGATAATCTCGATCAGCTGTCGCGTCACTTCCTGGTTCAGCGAGATGATTTCAAGCCGGTCCATAAAGGCCGACACCTCGATATAGTCCAGAAGACGGCGGCTTTTATTTTCCAGCATGACACGGTCCGCATGAAGCATGGTCCGGTATTCGTCATGCGAACCCAGATCCTTCAGCTCCTTGACATAGCTGACAAAGCGGTCCCGTGCCCGCGATTCAAAGGAATCACTGTAGCTCCGCAGATCGGCGGTTTCGGTGAACAGGAAATCGACAAGGTTTTTTTCGTCCATCGCTGGAAAACACATGCAGTTACTTACAAAACACTATGACGATAAAAATCTTGAAATAAATGTTCAAGATCTATTATGCCGCACAGAGTTTCAGGCCTGTCGCGATAGCGCGCTGTTGTATTCAGGCCGGTGACAACTGCCAGCGCAGATCGCAACTTCAGGCCAGAGGGGTTCCGGACAAGGGGATGCAAGTGACATGGATGCAAGTGACATGGATGTAGGGGACATGAAGGTGATGGTCATTGGGGCCGGGCATGCTGGCGTGGCCTTCGCCGATGCCATATGGCGGCACGACTTTGATCTGAAGGCATTTGTCGCAGACAAACCGGTTGCCTGAACGGGTTCTTCGCGGGCACTCTCATCACCCCTGATCAACCGGGAGCCACAAAGATGCATTACGCCGGACGAACAACCTCGAACCAGCCAACGCGCGTCGACATGCGAAGCGATACGGTGACAAAGCCGACCGCGGAAATGCGGGCCGCGATGATGGCGGCCGATGTTGGTGATGATGTCTATGGCGATGATCCGACGGTGCAGGCACTGCAGGAAAAGGCGGCGGCGCTTCTTGGCAAGGAAGCCGCGCTGTTCATGTCCAGCGGAACGCAGGGCAATCTCTGTGCGATGCTGGCACATTGCCAGCGTGGCGAGGAAATTCTGACCGGCATCGATTATCATGTCTTTGTTGACGAGGCTGGCGGTGCCTCGGTGCTTGGCGGCATCATGTTCGCCCCCATGCAGACAGGTCCAGACGGCGCTATTGAGCCTGCCGATATCGATCGCACCATCAAGCCGGATGATGAACATTGCGCCGTGTCGCGCCTGCTGACGCTGGAAAATACCTGGCATGGAAAGGTCGTGCCGCTTGCCAGAATCAACGCGGCGGCGAAACGTGCCCGCGATCACGGGCTTGTCGTGCATTTCGATGGTGCCAGACTGATGAATGCCTGTGTGAAGCTCGGCGTCGCGCCGCCTGAAATGCTGGCCGAGGTTGATTCGGTGTCATTGTGTCTGTCAAAGGGTCTTGGTGCCCCTGCCGGCACGATCCTTGCCGGATCGCGGGAGATGATCAGAAAGGCCCACCGGGTGCGCAAGCTTGTTGGTGGCGGGATGCGTCAGATCGGCATTCTGGCGGCGGCCGGCATCTATGCACTTGACCATCATGTCGACAGGCTTGCCGAAGATCACGACAACGCCATGCGGCTTGCCGAAAGGCTGGCCGGTATCGCCCGGATTTCGGTCGATCCTGACAAGGTCGAGACGAACATGGTTTTTGCCACGCTTCCCGATGGCGCCGCCGCACCGCTTCAGGCCTATCTTCGTGACCGTGGCATTCTGATCAATCGTGGCGAGCCGCAGATCCGTCTTGTCACGCATCTTGACTGCCGCGCTGATGAAATTGACCTGTTTGTCGAGGAGGTTCAGGCCTTTTTTGCCTGAACGGCGCTACGCAGCGACGCAATAGGGACATAAATCGGATGCCGGAGCAGCAAACTGCATTCGGCAGGTTATTCCCGCGACAGCTTTGCAAGGAGTGTCAGCATGTCGATTACGCTTTCGCTTGGTCCCCGGGTTCGCAAAAGCCCCTATTTTGAATCAGCGCGTGCGGCAGGTCTCGCCGCCGCAAGCGTCTATAATCACATGTACATGCCCACAGGCTATGGTGATCCTGCCGCCGAATATGACCGGTTGGTCAATGGTGTGGCGATGTGGGATGTCGCGGTCGAACGGCAGGTTGCCCTGAAGGGGCCGGATGCGCTGGCGCTGGCGCGTTATCTGACGCCGCGCAATCTTGACGGGCTGGTCATCGGTCAGGGCAAATATGCCCCGCTGTGCAATTTTGACGGCGTGCTGATCAATGATCCGGTGTTGCTCCAGGTCAGCGATGATGAAATCTGGCTGTCCATTGCCGACAGCGATATCAAACTCTGGGCCGCTGCCATCGCCGGCGTGCGGGGGATGGATGTCGCGGTGTTCGAGCCCGATGTGTCGCCATTGGCAATCCAGGGGCCAAAAGCCCAGGATGTTGTCGCCTCGCTTTGCGGCGACTGGGTGCGCGATCTTCGCTATTTCGGGTTCAGATCATGCGACATTGACGGCATCCCGATGATTGTTGCCCGGTCTGGCTGGTCAAAGCAGGGCGGTTTCGAGCTGTACCTGCAGGATGGCAGCCGCGGTGATGATCTGTGGGCCATCGTTGCCGAAGCCGGCAAGCCATATGGCATCGGCCCCGGCACCCCGAACTATATTGAACGTGTGGAAAGCGGCCTTGTATCCTATGGCGCTGATACCGATGACGACTCGAATCCCTTCGAGCTTGGTCTTGGCCGGTTTGTCGATATTGACCAGCCGAACGATTTCGCCGGCAAGCAAGCGCTTCGCAAACTTCGCGATGCCGGGGTAAAGCGGCGCTTTATGGGGTTGATCATCGACGGCGATCCGTTCACCGGCACCAATGAATCAAGGTGGCGACTGTCATGGGCTGACGGTGCCTATGCCGGCTATGCCAGCGCCTCGGCCTACTCACCGCGTGTGGGGTCGAACATCGCCGTTGCCATGGTCAACAGCGAGGTCATAGATGCGTCCGCGCCGGTCACGGTTCATACCGGCGCAGACGATCTTGGTTCAAGAGTTGTCGAACTGCCTATCATCTAGGCCGGCCGACACAGGTGCTGATACAGTTCAAGATCAGTCGACAACGGCCAGATTGACAGCAGCCATCTTGCCATTGCGCTGTTCGGCCAGCTCGTAGGATACGCGTTGACCTTCGTTCAACCCGGTCAGCCCGGAATTCTGGACGGCGGTGATGTGAACAAACACGTCATTGCCTTCATCATCCGGATTAATAAAGCCATACCCTTTCTGGGTGTTGAACCATTTCACGGTGCCTTGTGACATTCCAATAGTCTCCTTTAGTCACGCCCCGCCGTCATGAGCGTTACATCCTTACTTGCTGACATGAGGCACCTGCTTGCACGGTAACCAGAACCCACATCGTCTACGGCCTTTCTATCAAGAATTTTTCAGTCGCCGATGTCAATGCGGCGCCATGCGGCAAATGGCGCGCCCTGAGCGTGTTGTGCCAGGCTTCCATGAGGCCGGTCTGTTGTCATGATAAAAAAAATCCGGCCACCGATGGGGTGGCCGGATCTACGCTCTGTCTGTCGGCATTGTCCGCCGTTGTGAACGGCGCTGCTGATGGCCTAATCGGCCACCCGCGCTGTCACGATCTGGTCCGGAGATGCCGGCGGTTCGCCCGGTGTGATGTTGTAGATATTTTCCATGCCGCGCTCGACCTGGCCCCACACGGTATACTGACCGGTGAGATGGCCGCATCCCTCGAAACAGATGAAGAACTGGCTGTCGGCTGAATTCGGGTTCATCGACCGGGCCATGCCAACCGTGCCCACCTTGTATTCATAGTCGCTGAATTCGGCATCCAGATTCTGGCCCGAGCCGCCCATACCGGTGCCCTGCGGGTCGCCGGTCTGGGCCATGAAACCGGGAATGACGCGGTGAAAGATGATGCCGTCATAAAATCCGCTATTGGCAAGTTCGGTGATCCGCGCGACATGGTTTGGCGCAAGGTCGGGAAGAAGTTTGATTTCAACCTGACCTTTTGTGGTGTCGAGTATGAGGGTTGATCCGGAATCGGATGAGGCTTGTGTGGTCATGGTTAAAAAACTGGCTCCAAGTAAGGTCAGAATAAGATGTCGCATGTGAGGTTTCCTGGCCCGGGCTGGGTATGATGATGATGACAGGATGTCTAGAACAGCGCGTCGATCTGTTCGTCCGACAGGTTGCCCGGCACAACGGTGATTGGCACCCGGCAATTTGCCGCGCCCTTGGCCATCATGAAAGTGATCAGCGGGCCGGCGGTCTCTGACTGGGTGTCCGCGCCAAGAACAAGAAGGCTGATCTGGGTTTCTTCGTTGATAAGGGAAAGAAGCTGTTCGCGCACATCGCCCTCGCGGACGTAAAGCACAGGCATTTCGCCGGTCAGCTGCTTGGCATAGGACGCGTGAATGGCCATGTTGGCCTCGGCTTCCTCGCGTGCTTCGGCCCGCATCAGTTCACCGACGCCAGCCCAATATTCGAATTCCGTCGGGGCAATGCAATACATCAGGCCAACCTTGCCGCCAATGGTCTTGGCGCGGCCACATGCAAAGCGCAGCGCGTGGTGCATCTCCTCGGAATCATCGACAACAACAAGGAAAAGGGGGTCTTTTTTTGCCATTGATCCGCTCTCCTGATTTCAGTTCCGTCTGGAATAGTTGTAAGTCTGTTCGCTGGATTATTTGCGCCGAAACGCCACAGCGGCAAGCCACCCGGACGCCACCGCAAAAATGATCGCGAAAATTCCGTATAGCGCGGAATATTCATGAGCAAAGCGGTAGATCAGCGCGCTCAGGCCGGCCTTCCTTACATTCATATCGGTCACGCGTTCGCTCAATGCAACGCCATCGCGAAAATGAAGCACCCTCACATTATACGCGCCTGTAGGAATATTGCTTGGCAGCGAAAGGCTTGCGCGGAACAGCATGTCCTGCTGGGTGGTGATCGAGGAGGGAAGAACCTGCCAGAGACCATTTGCCTCCATATTCCGGCGCAGGTCGTTCTGCTGGTCGGCGTTGCCGGCAACAGCAGGGCCGGATGCCTTGCCGGTGCCACCCCCGTGGCCATTGCCGGACTCTTCGTTCCCGGCGATGAATGTCAACCCGCCGGAAAGCGGGCCGACAGCGGCATTGCCAAGGGATGCGTCGTCAGCGATGGCGGGCAGAGTGTCGGTCGCGAAGACGTGATAGAAACTTGGCGCGTTCTGCCAGATTTTCGTTTCCACATTAACCCAGATCCCGGCGCGTTTCGCCTTGCGCCGCTGGACGATATCGGTTTCCGGGCCGCGCACGATCAGGATGATGTTGTCGCCCGGCTTGCCTTCATAGGCACCAAACAGCAACAGCTCGGTGCCATGATACCCGCTGGTGATGTCGACCAAGCTGTCGGACAGATCCGCCACGATCTGCTTTGGTGCTGCACTGGCGGTTCCCGCTGCAAACATCGTCAGCCCGATGATTGTGACAGCTGTTTTCCGGATCATTCTCTGCCACCCTGTCATCGCAGCAACTCCACCGACAGCAGATCTTCCGGTCGCACGACAAGGTCGTAGCCAATCTTGGCGCATACGGCCAGGACCATCAGTGCCAGCAGGCCGCGAAGCTGTTCACCGCGAAGCAGGGCACCGGCCCGGCTGCCAAACTGGGCGCCAATGACCGCACCAAACAGCAGCAACCCGGCAAGCAGGAAGTCGACTGTCTGTGTCTGGATAGACTGAAGCAGGGTCACGTTGGCGGTCACGAAGATGATCTGGAACAGCGATGTTCCGACAACCACCGAGGTCGGCATGCCGAGAAGATAGATCATGGCCGGCACCATGATGAACCCGCCGCCAACACCCATGATGGCGGCCAGGATGCCGACAAAAGCGCCGATGCCAAGCGGCAGAAGGGCGCTGATATAGAGTTTTGAGCGCCTGAAACGCATTTTCAGGGGCAGCCCGTGCAACCAGTTATGCTGATGCAGCTTGCCACGCACCGCGCCGGGCTTGCGTGAACGGATGATGGTACGAAGGCTTTCCGTCAGCATCAGCGCGCCGATGATGCCAAGGAACACCACATAGGACAGCTGAATGACCAGATCGATCTGACCGATGTCACGAAGGAATGAAAACAGCGCAACGCCAAGCGTAGAGCCAATCATACCGCCAATCATCAGGATCGCGCCCATTTTGAAATCGACATTGCCACGCCGCATATGCGCCAGCACGCCGGACACCGACGAGGCGACGATCTGGTTGGCTTCGGTGGCCACGGCAACCGCCGGCGGGATGCCAAAAAAGATCAGCAGTGGCGTCATCAGAAAGCCGCCACCGACCCCGAACAGGCCTGACAGGAAGCCGACGCCACCGCCCAGTCCGATGATGATCCCGATATGCATCGAAACTTCGGCGATTGGTAAATAAATATACATGGTGTGTGGCCGAAAGGGGCAGGGCTGACAACAGCGGTGAACAATTTCGATAATGGATATCAGATGTGTGGGTCAATGTCGCCTGTGAATGCGACCCCGAATGTTCAACACCGGAATTCTGCCGCTATCAGGCGCGCCCATGGCACGGTTGATCTTGGTGATGTCCATGTTGAATGTCCGCCATCCGGCACGCATGTTCCGGTAGCCGGGATCCGGATCAACCGGTGGGATGAGGCGGGTGTTGACGCCGGATCGTCATCGAAGCCGCCAAATTAATGTCTGGTGCGCTTCATCACCGGATCATTGTCATAAAGATGTCCAAGAAGGCGCAGGATCCGCAGCACATCAGCATCGCTGATGGAATAATAGATGGTCTGTGACTCGCGCCGTGTCTTGACGATATTGGCGCGGCGAAGGCGCGCCAGATGCTGGGATAGGGCGGATTGACTCAATGACGTCATCACCCCTTCGAGTTCGGACACCGATCGTTCGCGCCCGTCTGCAAGTTCGTTCAGGATGCGCATCCGCTTCGCGTTGCTCATCGCGCGCAGGATGCTTGTCAGTTTCGACTGTTCACCCTCGATATCTGGTAGCCGCGCCATTATGCACTACCTCCTTCTGCGTCAATGGCGGACATCATGCCGGCCGCAGCAAGGCTGGCAGCCATGATGTCGTGCACTCTCGACATGTCATTCATCCCCGACATGTCATTCACCCCAGCTGTCTTCCAATGACGCCATCCCCGGCGATACCTCAAAAAAAACCTACCCACAAAATGCCGCCGGACAGGTGTCAACCGACAGGCGTTACCCGACAGGCGTTAACCAACAGGCGTTCAGCTGACCACGGGCGGCTTGAATCTGCCTGAAAGACTGGAATCTGCCTGAAAATTACGTCTGACAATTCGGAGAACATTAGCAGATGATGGTTAGCATTATGTTAAATAAAAAAAACAAAATGTATTACTTTGTAAACAAGTTACTAATATTTCGATGTTTCACGTCCTGTCATGATGGTCGGACATTTCCGGTAAAATCTGTCAGATGATCACCAGATCGGGGCTTTCCATAAGTTCGGCAACTGTCAGCACCCGGTAATTGCTTGGTCGATCGATGGGTGGCGCGATCGGATAGATTATTCGCTGGAATGGTCGCATCGTGCTGCCATGGATGCGCAGAAAGCCGTGCTGGAAAAGTGGCGCCTGGATGGCCAGCGCCGCTTCATAGGTAACGGACAGCCATCGCCAGGGAGGCAATCCGGATATGTCCCTGAGAGCCGTGCCGGGTTTTGGGCCTGGGGCCGGCCAGATATGGGTTTGCGGGATGGCCAGATAATAGAGCCGCATCGACCGGTTCTGAGCGACCGACACCAGATTTGTGATATCAGCGGCGCTGACGCGCATCAGGGCGCTTGGTGCGTCACAGTCTGTCAGATTGAGGCTGGCAAGACGAAGCAGGTTCTTGGATTGAAGCATTGGCGGCGATTGTGCGTGGTAGAAAAGTTCAAGATTGCTCATGAACATCGTCTCGTTGGCACTTTCAATAATGCCGATGGCCTGCAGGGCGATCCGATAACAGGCCTGCCGCCGCGTCAGATCCACCTGACGATTGCCCGCCATTTCGAGCGTCATCCTGAATTCGGGCTCAAGGGCGCGCAGCGAGCGCAGAAGCTGAACAAGTGCCAGTTCGCTGACCTTGCTGTGCAATGTCACGGTAAAGCTGCCATTGATCCGGCGCGCCAGCACCCCGCCATCAGGTGGCGCTTTGCCGGTGCTTGCCTTTGTAACACCGCCACGGGTAATGATGATCTGCGAACGCATATGCCTCCTGCGCTTCGATAGAAGGAATTGACCGGGGAAGAAATCGGCGTTGCCAAGAAAACGGCATTGGGAAGGAATCGACTGGACGATCTGTTCCGGGTCCACCTTGTGGATTTCCAAGTTTCAACCTGTGGTGCGATAATCTGTGGAAAACGATCTGGCGGCGGCCCGACCATGATATCGGCCCGACCACGATATTGGCGTGACCGCGATATCAGCGTAAACCTAGCTTCAGCCAGCAGATTCGAACCGTTTCATCACCCTCAATTGGTGTTTGCGTGGAACCATTCTGGCAGAGCTAGGTTAATAAGCTGTCAATTTCCGATAAAAAATGCGCATTAATTGCAATTATCGGTGCGCAGACGGATATTCTGTTGTGCCAAACCACGCATGCTGGGCCCGAATGACCGACAAAGCCTGTTCAAGTTTATGGAATATCGCTTTCGGGAATGTCGCTTTGCCGTGCTTCGCGCTAGACTGTCGGGATGGACAGGAAAGCTGATCGCCGGACCACCCCGAAGCCGCCCGTCATCTCTCAGGATGAAGGCGCGACTATGCTGCGCGATGTAAGGCGGCCCACACCGCAGGAATTCGATATCAGGATCGCGGCTGATGGCAGCTGGTATCATGAAGGTGGGCTGATTGCGCGCCCGGCGCTGGTCAGGCTTTTTGCAAGTGTGCTGCGGCGCGAGGCCGATGGCAGTTACTGGCTTGTCACGCCCGTTGAGCGCGGGCGTATTGATGTGGATGACGTTCCGTTCATGATCATTGCCGCGAACTGGGAAGGTGATGGCCGGGATCAGGTGATCAGGCTGCGGACCAATGTCGATGATGAAATCATTCTGGATGCCGACCATCCGCTGTTGATGCGACATCCCCCGCAGGCAGATGACCTTCGCCCCTATGTCATGGTGCGGCCCGGCATGCAGGGGCGTTCCGGTCTTGAAGGGCGGATCGCGCGTCCTGTCTTCTATGAACTGGCGGCGCTGGCAGTCGAGGGACCAGACGGGCAGATCGGAGTCTGGAGCGCCGGCATGTTTTTCAGTCTGGAAACCAAGGGGGAGTGAGAGTGGATACGTCAACGCTCCCGGTGACCGCCGAGCAGTTAAATCCGATTCCGTCGCGCCTTCGCAGTGGGGCCGACCGGCCGGCGGCGGTACTTGTCGGGTTGATGGCCGACACAGATGGATGGCAGGTGATCATGACTGAACGTGCCTCGCATCTGGCGCATCATGCTGGGCAGATCAGCTTTCCCGGCGGCAAGGTCGACGCGATGGACCAGACGCTTGTGGCGACAGCGCTTCGCGAGGCCGACGAGGAAATCGCGCTGCCCGCATCACAGGTCGATATTCTGGGGGGGTTGGACCCGGTGACCAGCCCGGCGGGGTTCATTGTCCAGCCAATTGTGGGCATTGTCGCGCCGCAGGTGGCGCTTCAGCCCTTTCCAGACGAGGTGGCGCAGATCCTGACCTTGCCGTTGGCCGATTTGATCAGCCCACCGCGTCATCGCCGTGAAAGCTATGTTCGTGAGGGCCGCCGCCGCGAAGTCTGGGTGATTGACCATCCGGAGCATTATATATGGGGCCTGTCAGCCGCGATCATTGTTGATCTGGCGACACGGGTCAGGGGCATGGCCGGGGCGGATGACGCCCGGCCTGTTTCAACACAGCGGGGGATCTGACCATGCGCCGTTACATCATCATCGCCACCGCCATTATGGCCGCCATTCTGGTGATGAGCCTGATCAAATGGTGGCAGGCCCGCCGCGCCGCGGCACGTGGCGAAACGCCGGAGCCGACTGTTGGCGTGGAGATGTCGCACATTGTCGGCGCGCTGGTCGGTCTGGCGGTGTTTTTTGCGGCTGCGGTGTTTCTGGAAACCGGTGCGTCCAAGCCGGGCATGAAATATCAACCCGCACAGATCAAGGATGGCAGGATTTCGGCCGGTGAATTCAATGGCAGTGCGGATAATGACAAGTGATGGCACAGCTGTTGGCGGTCCTGCCGGGTTGAATGACAGGCCCTTTCCAGTGCCGCCGCTGGCGGCGCGCATCTTCGCTCTCGCCAGACAGTCGGGGTTCGAAGCGCGGATCGTTGGTGGCGCGGCCCGTGACTGGCTTGTCGGTCGCAGGATCGGTGATATCGACATGGCGGTCGCCGCACCGATTGATCGCGTGGCCGCTGTCCTTCGCGATCAGGGGCTGAAAGTCATTGAGACCGGCCTCGACCATGGCACTGTCACGGTGGTTGATCAGGGCCAGCATCTGGAGATCACACAGACACGGGTTGATCTGGAAACGGACGGACGCCGTGCCGTCGTGGCTTTCAGCGACGATTGGGCGGCAGACGCCGCCCGCCGCGATTTCACCATCAACGCGCTCTATGTCGATGCATCCGGGCAGATTTTCGACCCGCTTGCGGGGCGGCCTGATCTTGCGGCGGGCATCTTGCGCTTTGTCGGCAACGCAACACAGCGGGTTGAGGAAGATGCGCTGCGGATGCTGCGCTATTGCCGGTTCCTGCCGCATTTCGGGCGCGCCGGGACAGATGCCGAGGCGCTGGCAGCGCTTGGCGAAAGGGCAGGGCTTGCGGCAAATCTGTCGGGTGAGCGGGTTGCCGGCGAAATGGCAGGATTGCTGGCCGGCCCAGGGTCCGGCCCGGGCATTGCGGTGATGCAGGATACCGGACTTGCCGTTGCGGCGCTTGGCACAACACTTGATGCCGGCTGTCTGAGCGCGGGTATTGATCAGGCTGTCGAGACGGTTTTTGGCGGTGCCGATCAGGCATGGCTTGTCAGGCTGGCGGTGCTGACGCCGCCCGGCAGTGGCGGTGGTCTTGCGACGAGGCTTCGATTGTCGCGGCGGGACAGCCTTGTTCTGTCGAGCCTCGACCTTGATGCCGCCGATAAAGAGGCCGACGCATTGACAGCCGCCACATGGCGGCAGGCGGCATGGTGGCGGCATCGCGCGGATGTCATGCCCGGGGGCGGTCTGCCGCTTGCCAGCCTTGTTGTGGCAAGCGGGCGCACGGGTCGTGCGATCGACAGCGCGCATCTGGCGGATATGGCCGCGTGGGAGATACCGGAATTTCCACTGACCGGCGCTGATTTATTGTCGCAAGGCGTTGACAGCGGGCCGGCACTGGGAGAGATGTTACGCGCCGCCGAGCGGGAATGGGTCGGCCGGGATTTCGCGCCAACGAAGGCGGATCTTCTGGCATTTGTCGAACATCACCCGGTAACGTGACACCGATCCACAGTGCCGGACATCCGGGCATCCGGACCACAGGACAGGGACAATTCATGACCAGCCAGTCACCAGATCAGATCAAATCGCGCCAGCAGGCAGCCGAAGCCTGGTTTGCATCGCTCAGGGATTCGATCTGCGCCACCTTCGAGGCCATCGAGACGGAAGTCGATCCAGCCACCGGGAAGGGGCTGGAGCCCGGCAGCTTTGTGCGCCGCAACTGGGAACGTGACGGCGGCGGTGGTGGTCAGATGAGCGTGATGCATGGCCGCGTCTTTGAAAAGGTCGGGGTAAACATCTCGACCGTTCATGGCGAATTTTCCGAGGAGTTCAGGAAGAACATTCCCGGCGCCGATGCCGATGGTCGCTTCTGGGCGTCCGGTATCTCGCTTGTCGCGCATCCGCGCAACCCGCATGTGCCAGCCGCACATATGAACACCCGCTTCATTGTCACCAGCAAGGCGTGGTTCGGTGGCGGCGGTGATCTGACGCCGATTTTTCCCGACGAGGCTGCCGGCACCGCCTTTCACGAGTCGATGCGCGCTGCCTGCGATGCCCATGACGCGGACTACTATCCCCGGTTCAAGGCATGGTGCGATGAATATTTCTATCTGCCGCACCGCCAGGAGCCGCGAGGCGCCGGGGGCATTTTCTATGACAATCTCGACAGCGGTGACTGGGATGCCGATTTTGCCTTCACCCGCGATGTCGGGACGGCGTTCCATCAGGGATATGCCGGCATCGTTCGTGACAGAATGAATCGCAGTTGGACCGAGGCGGACAGGCACCACCAGCTGGTCCGGCGGGGCCGCTATGTCGAATTCAATCTGCTCTATGACCGGGGCACGCTTTTCGGGCTCAGGACGGGTGGCAATATCGAGGCCATCCTGATGAGTCTGCCGCCGGAAGTGCGCTGGCCATGACAGCTTTGCCTGTCGTCTGACCCTTAACTGTCGGCCTTGCCAACGGGTGCGACGGATGGCGCGGTTATTTTTTCAGATTCCGTGGCAAAATAGACTGCAAAACCGGGAGATCTCGTGCTAGAAAGTCCGCGGCTGACGAAAGGTGCCTTACATGTCACGCCGCTGCCGCCCGGCAGGAGCCTGGAGGGAGATTTCCGGATTGGTCCGCAGGGACTGTGTTCGGGGATATGTGGGGCTGAAATTTAAAGAGGGAAGAATGGCAAATACGAACTCGAAGCCCGCGAAATCGGCCACCGATCCGCGCGAGGTGGGCCGTCGTGACTTTATTGTCGTTGCGACCTACGCGATGGGTGCCGTTGGTGCGGCGGCCGTCGGCTGGCCGCTGATCGACCAGATGAACCCAGCGGCTGACACGCTGGCACTGGCCAGTACCGAAGTCGATGTGTCGAAGATCGCCGAAGGTCAGGCAATTACCGTGACCTGGCGCGGCAAGCCGGTGTTCATCCGCCATCGCACGGCCGATGAAATCGCCCGCGCCAATGCCATCGACAGCGCCGAGCTGCGCGATCCCGAGGAAGACGAGGCGCGTGTCCAGAAACCGGAACTTCTGGTGCTGGTTGGCGTCTGCACACATCTTGGCTGTGTACCGCTTGGTCAGAAAACCGGCGAGGTCAAGGGTGAGTATGATGGCTGGTTCTGCCCCTGCCACGGCTCGCACTACGACACCTCGGGACGTATTCGCAAGGGGCCGGCGCCAACGAATCTTGAAGTGCCGCCCTATACTTTTCTTTCCGACGCCGTGATCCGAATCGGCTGATCCGACTTTTCCGCTGGAGGCTAGAGGTTCCATGTCTGCTGAAAAATTCGCAAATCCTGTCGTGAGATGGATCGATCATCGTCTTCCCATCTTTTCGATGCTGGACCACGAAAAATATGAATATCCCGTTCCGAAGAACCTGAACTATTTCTGGAATTTCGGTGTCCTTGCCGGTCTGGCGCTGGTGATCATGATTGTCACCGGCATCGTCCTGGCGATGAACTACACCGCCCATGTCGATCACGCGTTCAGCTCGGTTGAGCGTATCATGCGCGACGTCAATCATGGCTGGCTGATCCGGTACATCCACATGAACGCGGCCAGCTTCTTCTTCATTGTCGTCTATATCCACATTTTCCGGGGATTGTATTACGGCTCCTACAAGGCACCGCGTGAATTGCTGTGGATGCTCGGTGTGGTGATCTTCCTTCTGATGATGGCGACCGCCTTCATGGGATATGTGCTTCCCTGGGGTCAGATGAGCTTCTGGGGTGCTACGGTGATCACCAACCTGTTCTCGGCAATTCCGATTGTCGGTGAAAGCATCGTGACCTTCCTGTGGGGCGGGTTCTCAGTCGACAACCCGACCTTGAACCGCTTTTTCTCGTTGCATTACCTGATGCCGTTCGTGATTGCGGGTGTGGTTGTGCTGCATATTGTGGCGCTGCACCGCTTCGGGTCGAACAACCCGATCGGCATTGATGCCAAGGGGCCGCAGGACACCATTTCCTTCCACCCCTATTACACAATCAAGGACATGGTCGGGATCGCGATGTTCCTGCTGCTGCTTGCGGTGGCGGTGTTCTTCTTCCCGAATGCCATGGGCCACCCGGACAACTACATCCCGGCCAACCCGATGCAGACGCCGGCACATATCGTTCCTGAATGGTACTTCCTGCCCTTCTATGCGATCCTTCGTGCGGTTCCCGACAAGCTTGGCGGTGTGCTGCTGATGTTTGCAGCCATCTTCGTGCTGTTTGTTCTGCCGTGGCTTGACCGTTCGCCGGTCCGTTCGGCACGGTTCCGCCCGGTATTCAAGATTTTCTTCTGGCTGCTGTTCATCGATTGCATCGCGCTCGGTTATCTTGGTGGCAAGCCGGCAGAAGGCATCTATGTCCTGCTCTCGCGGATTGCGACAGCCTGGTATTTCCTGCACTTCCTGGCGATCCTGCCGCTGCTGAGTATCTTCGAGACTACGAGGCCGCTGCCGAAATCGATCTCCGAGCCGGTGCTGGCGACAGCGAAGGGAGCTGCCTGATGCGCAAGTTTCTGATTGCATCCTTTGCCGCGCTGGCGGCGATGATTGGTCTTGCCGGTCCAGCCCAGGCGGCTGGTGGCGGTGACGTGAAGCTCGTCTCTGGCGAGTGGAGCTTTGCCGGGCCTTTCGGCTATTTCGACAAGGCTGCCATGCAGCGTGGCTTCCAGGTCTATAAGGAAGTCTGTGCAGGCTGTCATGGCGTTGAATATCTGGCCTTCCGCAACCTTGCCGACCTTGGTTACAACGAGGCCGAGATCAAGGCGATCGCTGCCGAGTACGAGGTGATGGACGGTCCGGACGATGATGGCGAGATGTTCATGCGCCCGGCGCGTCCGGCTGATCTCATCCCAAGCCCCTATCGCAATAACAATGAGGCCCGCGCCAACAACAATGGTGCGTTGCCGCCGGACCTGTCATTGATTGCCAAGGCACGGGCCAACGGCGCCGATTACCTCTATAGCCTGCTTCTGGGATATGAGGATGCGCCGGCCGGCACCGAGGTTCCCGAGGGCATGTATTACAACAACGCCTATTCGGGGCATCTGATCGCGATGCCACAGCCGATCTATGGTGACGATGTTGCATATTCGGATGGCGCGCCGACGACACCCGAAGGGATTGCCTCGGACATCACCCACTTCCTGATGTGGGCTGCAGAACCGAAGATGGAGGTCCGCAAGCGGATCGGCGTTGCCGCCGTGTTCTTCCTGTCGATCTTCCTGATCATGTCCTATATGGCCAAGCGCCGTGTCTGGGCAGACCTGCACTAGCAGATCGCCATATCAAACATCAGAAACCCCGGCCTTACGCCGGGGTTTTTTTGTGATCAGTAAGGTGTGTTCCAAGCCGCTGGCTTGCTTAGCTTCGATGGCCATCGCAACGTCAAGCCACTTCCAAGCTGTGTGTCGGAGGCTGCCGTAATATAAGTTAAGGGCATCAATGTAGACATTTGTTTGCATTTCTCCCCCAAAACGAAGCCGGGGTTCCACTGTAAAACTACAGTGGAACCCCGGAGCCTGTTGACGAAGCAACAGGGGCTGTTAGAGACTTGGTGAAAGAATAGCTAAGTAATTTAGCTAGTCAAATCACTTCAACGTGAATGCAAAACTCCAAAGAGCAATATTTGTGCTCTAATCCATACACCGCGCCAGGAAATCCAGCGTTCGTGTCCAGGCAAGCGATGCCGCCTCTTCATTATACTGGCTTCTGGCGTCGCAATTGAAACCGTGATCGGCCTCGTAGATATGCGTGACCACAGCCGGGTCGGCGTCTGCCTGTGCGTTGATGAAGGTGTTGACGCCCTCGATTGGAATACCCTTGTCCAAGCTGCCGAAATGCGCCAGCACCGGGCAGTGGGACACCAGTCCGGCCTTCGACGGCAACTCACCGCCATAATAGGAAGATGCACCGGCAAGTCCGGTCAGGCTGGTGGCGGCGCGCCAGGCAAGCGATCCACCCCAGCAGAACCCCACCACCACTACCGGGCCGGCGGTGGCGGCTTCGGCAATCGCCGCCGAGACATCGAAAATGGCGTCGTCATCGACGGCGGCCTTCAGCGCCAGACCCCGGTCACGACCCTCAGGATCATAATCAAGTTCGACACCGCGCTCGGCACGGTCGAACAAGGCTGGCGCAACGGCATAATAGCCTGCCTCGGCAAACCGGCGGGGAAGATCACGGATATGGTCATTGAGACCAAAAATTTCCTGCAGGACGACAACACCGCCGCGTGCGGTTTCGCTGTTGCCGGCGATGGCTGCATCAAGAGTATGACCGTCCTCAGCGGTCAGAGTCTTAATCTGCGTCATTTTGACACCTCTGTAGGCTTTTTCCCCTTATTACACATTGAAGCGGAAATGGAAAACATCTCCGTCATTGACCTTGTAGTCGGCGCCTTCAATGCGCAGCTTGCCGGCGTCGCGTGCGCCGGATTCACCTCCGCAGGTGACATAGTGATCGAATGATATTGTTTCGGCGCGGATAAAGCCGCGCTGGAAATCGGTATGGATCACACCGGCCGCCTCGGGCGCGGTGGCCCCGGCAGCCACAGTCCAGGCACGCGCCTCCTTCGGGCCGACGGTGAAGAATGTCAGCAGATCAAGCAGCCCGTAACCAGCCCGGATCAGACGTGCAAGGCCGGCCTCCTCCAGGCCAAGCTCATCAAGGAACATGGCTTTGTCATCGCCATCAAGCTGAGTGATTTCTGCCTCAATCGCTGCCGAGACGACAACATGCGCCGCGCCTTCAGCGGCAGCATGTGCGGCGACAGCCTCGCAATGTGAATTGCCTGTCGCAGCGTCTGTTTCAGCCACATTGCACACATACAGCACCGGCTTTGAGGTCAGCAGTTGCAGCTGTGGCAGGCGTTTGATCTCGTCTGTTGTCAGGCCGTCAGCCCGCCTGACCGGCACCCCATCTGCAAGCTGTGGCAGCAGCTTTTCCATGAGCGCGAGATCACGCTTGGCATCGGCATCGCCGCCACGGGTCTTTTTCACCAGCGCGGCCATTCTGCGCTCCAGCGAATCCATATCGGCCAGCATCAGTTCGGTATCAACCGTATCGGCATCGCGAAGCGGGTCCACCGAGCCGTCAACATGTGTGATGTCGGTATCCTCAAAACAGCGCAGCACATGCGCAATGGCATCAACCTCGCGGATATTGGCCAGGAACTGATTGCCAAGACCCTCGCCCTTGGATGCGCCGCGCACCAGGCCGGCAATATCGACAAATTCAAGCTGTGTTGGAATGATCGAGGCTGAACCGGCAAGCTGCGCCAAATCGTCAAGCCGCGGGTCCGGCACGGCAACCCTGCCGGTATTGGGCTCGATCGTACAGAAAGGATAATTGGCTGCCTCTGCCGCGGCGGTTTCGGTCAGCGCGTTGAAAAGGGTGGATTTGCCAACATTTGGCAGACCGACAATCCCGCAATTGAACCCCATCAGACTGTCTCCTTGTCGCCGTCTTTATCTTGAGTGGCATCTTGAGTGGCGGTTTTTGGTGCCGGTGCCAGATGGGCAACGCGGCTCATGAATCCGCCTTCATCATGCGCCGTCAGCCGGTCAGCCTCGCCAGCGATTGCGTCAAGCAATCGATCCAGCCAGCCACTGTGTTCGGACGCCATGAAATCCATCAACACCCAGTTGCGAATGTCGATCCGTGACCCCGGAATGACCTGTTCCGGTCGTCCGACGCCAATGCGCACACGCCAGTAATCCTGGCCCAGGTGACGGTCGATATCGCGGATGCCGTTATGGCCGCCATGACCGCCGCCACATTTGACCCTGATTCGCCCGGCGGCGAGATCGATCTCGTCATAAAGGACAAAGATGTCGGATGGCGGGATCTTGTAGAATCTGGCGATTTCGGCAACCGGGGTGCCGGACTTGTTCATAAAGGACTGCGGTTTGATCGCCACCACCTTGGTGGTACCGACCCGCCCTTCGGCAATCAGGTTTGCCCCTTTTGTCTTCCAGCCTGAAAACCCATGCCGCGCGGCAATGGCGTCAATGGCCATGAAGCCGACATTGTGCCGGTTGCCGGCATAGTCGGAACCGGGATTACCTAGGCCTGCGAACAGCAGCATGTTTCGCTCGATTGCAGAAAAGCGGGGACCGGACGTTGCCGTCCGGTCCGTTCCAGATAGGGTGCGAGAGGCTTATTCCTCGTCGGAATCGCCTGCTTCGCCCTCGGCCTCTTCGACCTCTTCATCCTCGTTCTTCACACCACCACCCGGCGATGCCAGTGTGGCGACCGTAAAGTCACGATCGGTGATTGTCGGTGTGACGCCGTCAGGCAGGGGAATGGCGCTGATATGGATTGAGTCGCCAATCTTCACCCCTTCGAGATCGATGGTGATCTTTTCGGGAATGGCGGTGGCCGGACAGTTCAGCTCGACCTCGTAGCGGACCACGTTCAGAACGCCGCCAACCTTGATGCCCGGGCACTTGTCTTCATTGATGAATTCGACCGCGACCGCGACCGCCACTGTGGCGCTCTGCGATACGCGCAGGAAATCCATATGCATGATGGTATCGGACACCGGGTGGAATTGAATGTCGCGTGTCAGCACAGTCGACTTCTTTCCGGCGACTTCGATCTCCAGAAGGCGGCCATAGATGCCGGGCTGGTGAACGATCCTTGTAACTTCGCGGGATTCCATTGTGATTCCCACGGGGTCCTTCTTGTCGCCATAGATGACGGCAGGGACGAGGCCTGCGCGGCGTGCCGCACGGGCGGACCCCTTACCGACCCGTTCGCGCTCGGAAGCGCTGATGGTTGTGATATCGGTCATTGTACTTGCTCCTTGCTCTTACAATGCGCCGCGCCTCCAGGGGTGCGCGGCAGCGCGTGGTATAGGCCCATAGGGGCCAAAACTCAAGCAAAAAGCGGGGGTTCGTGGCGTGATCCGGATCAGAACAGCGTCGATACCGACCGTTCTTCATTGATCCGCTTGATCGCTTCGCCAAGAAGGGGCGCCACCGAAAGATGGCGTACGTTGCGGGCGACCCGAACCGCCTCGGTCGCAGGGATCGAATCCGTTGTTACCAGCGAGTTCAGAGGCGAGGCGGCAACGCGGCTGACCGCGCCACCAGACAGCACACCATGCGTGACATAGGCATCAACGCTGAGCGCGCCGGCTTCGATCAGCGCCGCCGCCGCATTGCACAGCGTACCGCCCGAATCGACGATGTCGTCGACCATGATGCAGTGGCGGTCGCTGACATCACCGATGATGTTCATGACTTCCGACACGCCGGCCTTCGGACGACGCTTGTCGATGATGGCAAGGTCGGCATCAAGCCGACTCGCCAGCGACCGGGCGCGCACCACGCCGCCAACATCGGGAGACACGATCATCACCTGTCCGTTGTCATAGCGTGAACGGATATCCTCGATGAAGACCGGCGCGGCAAACAGATTGTCTGTCGGGATGTCAAAGAAGCCCTGTATCTGGCCGGCATGGAGATCGATGGTCAACACGCGGTCGGCGCCCGCCGATGTAATCAGATTGGCAAGAAGCTTTGCCGAAATCGGTGTGCGTGGACCGGATTTGCGGTCTTGCCGTGCATAGCCGTAATAGGGAAGAACGGCTGTAATACGCCGTGCCGACCCGCGCCGCAGCGCATCAAGTGCCACCAGTAATTCCATGACATTGTCATTCGCCGGGAAACAGGTCGACTGGATGACAAACACGTCCTCGCCACGAACATTCTCGCCAATTTCGACGAAAACTTCCATATCGGCGAACCGCCGGACATCCGCTTTGGTCAGGGGGACATCAAGATATGCGGCAATCGCTTCGGCAAGCGGGCGATTGCTGTTGCAGGAAAGGATCTTCATCTACGACCTACTTGGTGGGGCCCCAAAGATGACACCCGCCACCTTCACCGACCGACGCCTGTAGATACCAACGCCTCGGCGGGTGGGCAAGGACATATCAGGAAATTTGTAATGGTTTCGTAACTTTTCATCGGTTCCGTTGGTCAGACCATGAAGCAGCTTGCCAGCATGCCAACCACCAGAAGCCCAAGAAAAATATACAGATGCGGCATTGTCTTCGTCTCGTTTTTGAAAGAGATCACGCGGATATCGGCGGCAAGGAAATCACAGCGATCTGGCGTCCGCAATCGGGTTCTGCTGCATGTGTGGCGCGCCGGTGCGAGAAGAATCCGGGAGAATCGGACGATATCCCCGGCTTGCTGGCATAGGTATCAATGCCGCAGTCATGGATCATCCCGATGCCGGCATGATCGAGCTGCGCCCTGACAAGCCCGGCAAGATCGAATGTCAGCCTGCCCTCGCTGCTGGGACCAAAACATGCCGTCACACTGTCCCGAATCGACGGCTCGATCTGGGCCAGAACCGCATCGCGCATATCCGCACCGACCTGATAGCTTGGCTGGCGAATCGTCGGGCCAATCAGCGCCGTGATCGACCCGGCGCCGGCAGCCCGCATCGTTGCGACCGTCTTGCCAACAATGCCGGCGGCAGCGCCGCGCCACCCGGCATGGCAGGCCCCGATCACGCTGTTGGCGGCATCGACCAGCAGCAGTGGCAGGCAGTCGGCGGTGAGAATCGACAGGCCAAGCCCCCGGCAGGTGGTGACAAGCCCGTCCGCCCGCGCCAGCTGGTCACGATCATCGCCGCCGCCATTGCTGGCTGTCACAACCTCCGTGCCATGCACCTGGTAGACAGCCGCCATCCGGTCTGCTGTCAATCCCATCGCGGTGGCAACAAGGCTGCGATTCTGTGCCACAAGGTTCGAATCATCGGCTGATCCATATCCGCAGTTCAGGCTGTCATAAAGGCCTGTGCTGACACCGCCTGTGGCACCGAAGAAGCCATGTGTTGCCCGCGCGCTGGTCGCTTCATGATGAAGATAGGGAACGCTGCCGCCATTCATCCTCCACCCTGTCATCTCATGTCTCCTCACCATCGAAACCGGGCGGTGTGCCGGTGCCGGGCGGCAACAGCAACGCCACCTTGAAGACTTCACCCATCTGGGCCGGGCTTGTCAGCCTGTCGATGGCCGCCAGCAGGGCGCGTCGTTCCTCCGGCTCGGCGTGCTGCGCTGCCTGTTCGGCGCGTGCGGCAAGCCCGATCCGCATCAGGAACCGGCCCTGCGGCACGGGTCCGACAAGCCGTGCGCCAGTCATGCTTGCGGCTCTTTCAAGGGCTGCAAAATCAACCCAGTGCGACAGATCACTGTCACCTGGCGCGGCAAACAGATCGACCGGGCGATGGTCGCAAACGGCCTGAAGACTGTCGCCGGGGTTGCCGTGCCGCCCGTAATCGATAATCAGCATGGCGCCGCCGCGGCGCACCAGCGCGGCGGCGATCTGCGCTGTGATATCAGCCGCAAGCGGACAAAGTTCGGCCACCATGCCGTCGGTGGGGTGGTCTGGAAGATCGGGATGATGATCCGCGGCTTTGCCCGTCACAAAGCCGAGATGATCCTTCTGCAGCCCGACCAGCCGGTGCCGCCACGCGCCATCCTCGAAAATCCGCTGTGATGCCGGAAGGGCATCGAAAAATTCATTCGCGATCCCGAATAGGGGACCGTCACGCGCGGCCAGCGCCGATTCGACATCATCATGCCATGTCACCACCGCATCCGGGCCAAGCATGGCTTGCTGGGCCTGCCGCAATGACGGGCTGGTCTCGACAAGATGCAGCGGCGCGGCGGCAAGGCCCGGCATCAGCCGGCCCCACACATGTCGCATGTCGCGCATCAGGGTTCCGCGCCCCGGGCCAAGCTCAATCACGCTGGCGGTATCGGCGGCGTCGGCGGCACCGGCCACTTCATACATATGGGCAAGATACAGCCCGCACATTTCGCCAAACAGGCCGGAAATTTCAGGTGCCGTGGTGAAATCGCCGGCTTCACCAAACGGGTCACGGCTGTGGTAATAGCCGGTCCCGGCATCGCCAAGGCACCGGTGCATATAGTCATCAACCCCGACCGGACCATGCGTGGCAATGTGATGACGCAGGCTGTCTGCGAGCGAAGATGTGTCGGCCACTGTCATGAAATACGCCGTCGCAGCAGAATCCAGCCACCCGCCGCAAGCATCGGCAGACACAGGATCTGGCCCATCGTCATCAGATCGAACACCAGCCCGAGATGGACGTCCGGTTCGCGGACATATTCCACAACAAATCTGGCAAGCCCGTATCCGATCAGAAGAATCGCCGTCATGGTGCCGGTGACGCCAAGCCAGCCACGACGCCAGCCGACAAACATCACAATGCCAAGTGTCACCCCTTCAAGACCGGCCTCGTAAAGCTGGCTCGGATGACGTGCCAGACCGTCGCTCCGCGGGAATACCATGCCCCAGGGAAGATCGGTCACACGGCCGTAAAGTTCGGCATTGATGAAGTTCGATATCCTGCCAAGACACAGACCAAGGGGAAGCACCATGGCGACGCGGTCACTGACAGCCAGAACGGGGATCTGCCCTTTCCTGGCGAACAGCCACATTGCGGCGGTCACGCCAAGAAGCCCGCCATGAAAGGACATGCCGCCTTGCCAGACCTTGATGATCTCAACCGGGTTGGCCAGAAAGAAGGCCGGATTGTAAAAGACGATATAGCCAAGCCGTCCGCCCAGTATCACCCCGAGCAGGACATAGTTCAGAAGCGAATCAACCCCTTCGATCGTCATCGGCCTGCCTGGATGCTGTCGCGCCTCGCGACGCAGGATCCAGTACCCGCCAAGAAGCCCGACAATATAGGCAAGCGCATACCAACGGATGCCGATCCCGCCGAAATTGATCAGAAACGGATCGAATTCGGGAAGGATAATGCCGCCATTCATGGGTCATGCCTCACAGAATATCTGCTGGTTGGTATGGTGCGCCGCCCTGGCGCACGCCCTGCGCTTCGCCACGCCGTGCGCATCGCACAGTATCGCATTCGGTGTCGGCGTGGTATTGGAAACAGCATCAGGACACCATACATCAGGTATGGACCACAAGGCAGACATGGCAGCAAATTTCGGGAGTGACCCATGCCAGGCAGATCACGTTTTATCTCCGACATGGCGCAGATGGCAAATGGTGCCGCCTCGGCACTGGGAGGCCTTCGCGAGGAAATCGACAATATTGTCAAGCAGCGTACCGAGCGCAGCCTGAATGCGCGCGGACTCGTCACGCGCGAAGAGTTTGATGCGCTTCGCACCCGCCATGATGCTGTCGCGGCCCGGCTTGCCGCGCTCGAATCGCGCCTTGCCGAACAGACTGTGAAAGAGGCTCCGAAAGGGGCCCCGAAAAAGGCCGCAAAAAAAGCTGTAAAATCGGCTGGTACATCATCTGGCACGCGGGCCAAGGCGGCAAAGAAATCCTGAATCGCGCCCTGGCGGCCAGCCAGGATCACATCCCATATTTTGTGCAGCTTTGCGTGTCCGGCGAACAGTGCCGGTGAAGCTGTTGTTTATGCGCCATTTCCTGAATTTATCCACAAGTTGATGTGGTTTGGACATGGAAAAACCACAAAATATTGTGTTGAAAGCGTTGGCGGGATGCGGCATTTTCTGGGGGTAACCACTTGCCGAGGACGCCCGCCACATGGCACCGACCCAAGCTTCTCTGGATCTGACGCTTGCCCATCCGATCGACCTTGTGTCGCGGTTTGTGGCGCGCCATGACTGGCTGCTGTGCCAGCAGGAGCATGACGCCCTGCTGGCTGAAATCCCGGGACAGTGGAGCCAGTATCAACTGGCTGTTTCATGGCAGGACAGTGACGAGGCGTTGCAGGTGATCTGCCGCATCGATGTCAAGGCTGACCGTGACCAGATCGGCGAGCTGGCGTTGCTGGCGGCGTTGCTGAACCAGCAGCTGTTTATCGGTCATCTGGCGCTCGACATGGCGACTTGCGAATTGGAACTGCGGCACACGCTGGCACTTCGTGGTGCCGGCGGTGCGACGCCCGAGCAGGTCGAGGATGTCGTCGATATCATGCTTGGTGAGTGCGAACAGGTCTATCCGGCCATCTATCAGGTGGTCAGTGGCGCGCTTTCGGCGGATGATGCCGCAACGGCCGTGATGATGGTCACGAAAGGGGAGGCATAGCGCGCCGGCGCCATGCCCTGACACCAGATGAAACCTCTGATTACGCTTATTGGCTGCGGCAAGATGGGCAGTGCAATGCTGCATGGCTGGCTTGCTGATTCGGCGCTCGACGCAGATTTTGTGATCATCGAACCGATGGCCGATCATCTTGCCTGGACAGCGTCGCATGACAATGTCCGCATCTATGCCAACGTCGATGCTGCCGCCGCGGCACACAGCAACGCGCGGATGATTGTTCTTGCGGTAAAGCCGCAGATGATGGGCGGCGCCATTGAAGATCTTGGTGCGCTTGTCGGTGATGATACGGCGTTTCTGTCGATTGCCGCCGGTATCCCGACAGGCTGGTTTCATGAACGGCTTGGCGCTGCGGCGCTGGTGTTGCGCTCGATGCCGAATACGCCGGCTGCCATCGGCAAAGGTGTCACGGCGCTGTTCGCCGGTGACGCGCCTGCCGATACAGTGGCTTTGGCCACAACCTTGCTGTCTGCCGTTGGTGTGGTGGTAATGCTGGATGACGAATCGCTGATGGATGCCGTCACGGCGGTATCGGGTTCCGGGCCGGCATATGTCTTCCTTCTTGCCGAGACGATGACAGAGGCCGGCATCAAGGCCGGACTGCCAGCCGAACTGGCGCGCCAGCTTGCCGAGGCCACCGTGTCGGGGGCGGGTGCCCTGATCGAACAATCCGACGAACCGCCATCACAGCTCAGGGTCAACGTCACCAGCAAAGGTGGTACCACGGCGGCGGCGCTGTCTGTGCTGATGGCGGAAAACGGCATGTCGGAACTGATGGCCCGCGCCATCCTCGCGGCACGCGACCGGTCGATAGAGCTTGGCAGATGACTGTGATCGCAGCACCTGTCGCGGCTTGATCCCGCTGCCGTTTGGCACCATCTTCGAAGGGTAATGCCAACGCAAAGGAGTGGTCCGATGTCAGCAAGTGAAACGCCAACCATGATGATGGACAGGCTGGCAGATGCGGCCTGGGATATGCTGGCGGACCAGTCGCCCCGGGCCATTCACATTGATGACGTTGCCAACAGCGCCGATATCGCACCGGCAGCGGCGCGCGCTGTCGCCGGCAGCATCACGGCGTTGATTCTGCATAAATTGCAGCGGCTTGACCGGCAGGCCGTCCTCGAATCGCTGGCCGATCTCGAGGATGCCGGCGACGTGCCGATCCGCGACAAGATTGTCGAGGCGATGATGCATCGCTTTGAAATCTATGTCCCCTATCGGCGGCAGGTGGCGCAGTTGGATATGGCGGCACGGCGCGATCCGGCGCTGGGACTGCGTCTTCTGGATTCGCTGGCCCAGGCGATGCGCATGCTGCTGCGCATGGTCGGTGATGATCTGGCAGGTCTGCAGGGCGAGGCGCGGGTTCGCGGTGTTGCCGGGGTGGCCATGGTGGTGGCCCGGACCTGGAAGGATGACGATACCCCCGATCTGTCCGCTACATTGAAGGAAATCGACCGACGCCTTGCAACGGCCGAGGAATGGGGCCGCACATTGCTGGTTCTTGCCGGCGAGCCGTCACCAGCCCAGGCAGGCGACGATCCCGTGTCAGCCGACGATGACGAGCGTGACCAGACCCCGGGTGGCCGATACCAGTAACCCGTTGACGCACCGGATGGAGAGACCATGAGCCAGAATGATGACATGACCGCACCTGCCAGCTTTGACGATTTCATGAAAATCGATATCCGGTGCGGCACGATTGTCGAGGCGGTTCCGTTTCCCGAAGCGCGCAAGCCGGCTTTCAAGCTGGTCATTGATTTCGGTCCTGAGCATGGCACCCGCAAATCATCGGCCCAGATCACCGAACTCTACAGCCCTGAAACGCTTGTCGGCAAAAAGGTGATGGCGGTGGTGAATTTTCCGCCGCGCCAGATTGGCCCCTTCATGTCAGAGGTTCTGACACTCGGTGTCGCCAACGCGAAGGGTGAGGTGGTGCTGGTTGCGCCCGACAGTGATGCCCCCGACGGCAGCAGACTTCACTGACCTTCGGCGCTGTTTTCCGCCATCTTGATGATGGTCCCGCAACGTGTGGGACTGGAATGTGTAACCGCAGCTGTCAGACTGGCAGCTTGATGATCACCCGCAGGCCGCCAAGCGGCGACTCATCAAGTGTCAGATCGCCGCCATGCCCCATCACGATATCGCTGGTGATTGACAGGCCAAGGCCGGTGCCACCGGTTTGGCGGTTGCGTGATGTTTCAAGTCTGACAAAGGGGCGCAATGCGTCGGCACGGCGTTCGGCTGGAATGCCGGCACCATTGTCGTCAAAGGTGATACTCACCTCGTCATTGCGATAGCTTGCCGCTATGCGTGCCTGCTGTGAATAGGCCAGAGCATTCGAGATGATATTCTCGAACGCACGGCGGATCGCCTTGCGCCGGACTGGAAAGACAGGCAACGGTACCGACGGCGCGTCAAAGACAATATCGAACCCGTGGGTATTTCGGGTCTGGGTGACCATCCGGTCCAGCATGGTCTGCAGGTCGGTATCCTCGGTCGGTTCTTCACCTTCACCTGCGGCAAAACTCAGATAGGCGTCGATCATGCCTTCCATTTCGGCAAGGTCGGCGCGGATCGCCTCGGCATCCTCGCGGTCGCGCATCAATTCAAGCTGCAGGCGGATGCGGGTCAGCGGCGTTCGCAGGTCATGGCTGACACCGGCAAGCATCTCGGTGCGTTCATTGAGCTGCCGCATGATGCGATGGCGCATCGCCTGAAAGGCACGACCTGCCAGCCGCACTTCGCGGGCCCCCTCAAGCCGGTAGTCGGGAGCCTGCCGTCCGAGGCCGAGCGCCCGCGCGGCATTGGCCAGTCGCAGGATCGGCTGGACCTGGCCGCGCATGAACAGCAGGGCGATGGCGAAAAGCAGGATCGACGAGCCGAGTGTCCAGCCAAAGAAGGTCCAGCTTGTCGATGAAAAGATCCGTTTGCGGCTGGCATAGATACGCACCACGCCGGGATCAAGGGCCAGATCGACAAAGACAAGATGCGGGTCCGAGACAAGATCGGCGTGCCATTCATGCTGCAGCCTGGCACCAAGCTCATAGCGCAGGACTTCTTCGGCATAGCTTGTCGGCGGATCGACATTGCGGCCCGGAAATTCGCCCTCGGCATTATATTGGACAGGAAATGAGAAATATTGCCATCCGGTCTGCTGGATCAGTTCGATCGTGGCCTTGTCGGGTGTTTTGCCAAGCCTGTCGGCAAGAAGGCTGATATCGGCGGCAAGCTGGCCGGCCATGTGGCGCGTGACTGTGTCCCAATGGCGTTCATAGAAAATGAACACGGTGATCACCTGCACCAGGATCATTGGCACAAGGATGATGGACAGCATGCGCCCGAAAAGTGTTTTCGGCAGGTAGTTACGAAGTTGCATCGCCACCTCCTGTCGGACTGTCGGTGCGCAGCAACCAGCCTCTGTTACGGACGGTCTGAAGATACACAGGGTAGTGCGGGTCAGGTTCGATCTTGGCCCGCAGCCGCGCCACGGCAACATCGATCGAGCGACCGCGCATGCTGCTGTCCATAGCCTCGGCAATGTCATCACGCGACAGAACCCTGCCGGGCGATTCGGCAAAGCTGGCCAGAAGCTTCTGCTCGGCATTGGTGATGTGAATGCGGCCTGTGCTGTGCATCAGAATGCCGGTGGTGCGGTCGAAACTGTAAGGGCCAAAGGCAATGCTCTTGGTCGGTGCGGCGCGTTGTGCCGCGGCCCGGCTCAGAATGGATCGGATCCGCAGCACGAGTTCGCGTGGTTCAAACGGCTTTGACATATAGTCATCAGCCCCGCTTTCCAGCCCGGCAATGCGATGCTCGGTCTCAGACATGGCGGTCAGAAACAGAGCCGGCACCTGATTGGTGCTGCGGATATCACTCAGAAATTCCAGCCCGGTCTCGCCCGGCATCATGATGTCCACGATCAGCAGGTCGAACACCAACCCTTCAAGAAGCTGGCGCGCATCGGAGGCAGAGCCGACATCGGTAACGCGAAACCCGCTTTCTTCAAGGAAACGCCGCAACAGCAGTCGCAGCCTCTCGTCATCGTCGATGACAAGGATATGCTGCCCCTGCAAGGCGTCATCGCCCATCATGCCCCTGTGCCCCGCCGATCAATCATCCTGCCGTGCCTTGCGTGCATGGCCGAGGGCGTCAACCTGACGCTGCGTTTCCGGATCGAGAAGCCCTTCAAGTACCTTCTGGAACCCTTCCACGGCTGTCATGCCGGCGTCGCGATAGGCCTTGGCGAAACGGCGTCCCTGAACCTCGGTCAGTCGTGATTCCAGCGCGGTCCCCCGGTCTGTCAGATAGAGAAGCCGCTGCCGCCTGTCCTCGGGGCCGGTCTTCTGGACAACATGGTCGGTATCGACAAGTGCCGACAGGACGCGCGACAGGCTCTGCTTGGTGATCTTTAGGATTGCCAGCAATTCGCTGACCGTGATTCCGGGATTGCGACCAATGAAATAGATCGCGCGGTGATGGGCCCGGCCCATATTCTGTTCGGCAAGGATCGAATCCGCTTCGCCGGTAAAGTCCCTGTAGGCAAAGAACATCAGCTCTATGCCGCGCCGAAGCTCCTCCTCGCGCAGGAACAGAGCCTTTCCGATGGGTTTTATGTCAGCCATGTTGACCAATAATCCGAGACGATGGTAGCGTGAGGAATAGTTACCACAATAAGACCGGATTGGAACTAATTTTGCCATCCGGTTTGTGCGGCACGGTGGGGCGTGACCGCTGGAGGAGACGAATATGGCCTTGATTCCGTTCGATGACCGTGACGGCAGCATCTGGCTGGATGGCGAGATTATTCCATGGCGCGATGCAAAGACGCACACGCTGAGCCATGGTCTTCATTATGCAAGCCTGGTTTTCGAAGGCGAGCGTGTCTATGGCGGCACCATCTTCAAGGGGCGCGAGCATACTGAACGTTTGCGCAATTCCTGCAAACTGATGGATTTCGATATCCCGCTCGGTGATGACGAGGTTGATGCCGCCAAGATGGCGGTGATCGAGGCCAACGGAATCACCGATGGCTATGTACGCGCCTTTTGCTGGCGCGGGTCCGAGATGATGGCCGTTTCGGCGCAGATGACATCGATCCATGTCGCCGTCGCCGCCTGGGAATGGCCAAGTTATTTCGATCCGGAAACAAAGATGAAGGGTATCACCCTCGATATCGCGAAATGGAAGCGCCCATCACCTGAATCGGCACCGGTTCATGCCAAGGCGGCTGGTCTGTATATGATCTGCACATTGTCCAAGCATGAGGCCGAGAAGAAAGGCTTTCAGGATGCGCTGATGCTGGATTACCGCGGCTATATTGCCGAGGCCACAGGTGCCAACGTCTTTTTCGTCGATGATGCGGGGACGATCCACACCCCGATTGCCGATTGTTTTCTCGACGGGATCACCCGCCGGACGGTCATTGCGCTTGCCGAGGCAAAGCAGATGAAAGTCGTTCAGCGTCACATGACGCCGGAGGACATGGCCGGCATGAAGGAATGTTTCCTGACCGGAACGGCTGCCGAAGTTACCCCGGTTTCGAAGATTGGCGATTACAGCTTCACCCCGGCCGAGGTCAGCCGCGAGCTTGTCGATGGTTATGAAGATCTGGTGCGGGGCCGCATCTCGATCTGACAGGCAGAATGACTGCGACGGCGCGCGGTCAGCTTTCCCAGCGCCGCCGCGCCGCATCGTCACTTTCACGGGCATCGACCCAGCTTGTCTTGTCGCCGCGTTCCTCGGCCTTCCAGAATGGCGCGTCCGTTTTCAGGAAATCCATGATGAACTGTGCCGCATCAAAGGCTGCCTGGCGGTGTGGTGACGCGGCACCGACGAGCACAATCTGATCTCCTGCCTCAAGCCTGCCGACACGATGGATGATGGTCACATCCTCAAGCGGCCAGCGGGCACGGGCGACCGCCTCTATCCGTTCAAGTTCGGATTCGGTCATGCCGGGATAATGTTCCAATGTCATCGCGGTGACGCCATTGTCGCTGCTGAGTCCGCGGACGGTCCCGACAAACAGCGCGATTGCGCCGACGGCGTCGGCCTGCAGCGCCCGGCTTTCAGCGCCAACATCGAAATCCTCTGTCTGCACACGAACAGCCACGTCTCAGCCTCCGGTTACAGGTGGAAAAAAGGCAACCTCGTCGCCGGCGGCGACAGCTGTGTCAAGATCGCCATAGTTGCGATTTACCGCCACGCGAACCGCCTGCATGTCCTTGAGTGCCAGCGCATGTCCATCAGACATGGCGATCAGATGCGGGACCAGTTCGCCCACACAGCTCACACCGTCCGGTAGCGCGACAGTTTCGACCCCGGTCCCCGTATGTTCGCGCATCCAGGCGAAATATCTGACCGACAGGCTGGCCGGTGCTGAGGTGATATTGGTCACAATGCAGACTCCCTGAAGGGTATGAAGGCCAGATAGTCTCCGACAGCCACACCGTCATTTTCAACCGGAATTTCCACAAGCCCATCGGCGCCGGTCAGTGAGGACAGCACGCCCGCCCCCTTGCGACCGTGAAGCAGCATTTCAGGCGTGCCGTCCGCACCGGTGGCAAGTCTGACCCGAAGATATTCGGCACGTCCAGGCGATTTGCGATGCTCGAAACCGCATCTCATCGGACAGCGGAGCAGGGCCGGTGGCGTGCCGCCGGCCATGGTCGCAAGAACCGGTGCCGCGACAAGCCGGTAACAGACAAAGGCGGCAACCGGATTGCCGGGAAGGCACAATACCGGCGCGCCTGACGTGGCGATGCCGGCTGCCATGGGACGACCGGGCTTTATGCCAAGCCGCCAGAAGGCCGGCGTGATATCGAGTCGCCGCATTGCCTCCTGGGTGTGGTCTTCATCGCCGTCGGACGCGCCACCGGACGATATCACGGCGTCGCAATCGGCGAGGGCGTCACGATAACGGTCGGTCAGTGCCTCTGCCCTGTCGGGAACGATCCCGAAATCCTGTACCAGATGACCGTCACTCTCCAGCAGTGATGCCAGCATCGGCCGGTTGGAGTCGTGGAGCTGTCCAGGCTTGGTGGGTGACCCGGCTGCAACCACCTCATCTCCCATCGACAGCAACCCCACGCGAAGTCGTCTGAACACGGTCATATGCGCGTTTCCGGCGGCAGCGGCGATTCCTACCTCGGCCGGGCCGATGCGGCAGCCGGCGCTGGCAATCAGTTCACCCGTGCGCAGATTTTCACCGGCAGGGCGGTTGTTGGCGCCACGTCTGACGGGGCGGGTGATTCGCACGGTGCCGGACGCATCGTCGGCGGTGCAGAATTCCTGCATCGCCACCGCGTCTGCGCCGCGTGGCATCACCGCGCCGGTAAAGATTCTGACAGCCTGGCCCGGGCCAACTTCACCCGCATGGGGATGTCCCGCCGCGGCACGCCCGATGACCGGAAAGTCATGATCGGGGTTGCTGGCCAGAAAATCCGCATCAACAGCATAGCCGTCGACAGCCGCATTGTTGGTTGCTGGCAGATCATGCCCCGCCACCATGTCCGCGGCCAGCAGACGACCTGCCGCCTCGGCGACCGGAACGATTTCGGTATCGGTGAGACGCGCAATGCCGGCCGTCAGGGTCTGCACGGCCTGGTCAGGGGCGAGGCTGTCGCCATAGAGATCGGCCGTATCGCTCATGATGCTGCCGCGATTGTGCCGTTGCCGGCCTGCTCGCAGATGAAGGTGATGATTGCACTGACATCATTCAGGTCCAGAAGATGCGGCGGCGCGGTCGGCAGCGCGGATGCGTCGTCAGTGGCGACGGCGATGATCTGTGCATCTTCGGTAAACAGAGGCGGCTTGCCGGTTGCCAGCCTGAAGATTTCGATTTTCGGGATGGGTTCACGCTTGAAACCCTCAACAATCACGATGTCGGCAGGTGACAGCGCATCAAGCAGGTCTTCAAGCCGGCGTTCCCCGCGGTCGCGATTTTCAGTGAAAAGCACCGATCGGGCCTGTGATGATACGACAACCTGACGGGCCCCCGCCGCGCGGTGCCGGTAACTGTCCTTGCCGGGCTTGTCGGCATCGAATCCGTGATGCGCATGTTTGATGGTGGCAACCTCAAGACCACGCGCGGTCAGCCCGGCAATCACCTGTTCGGCAAGTGTTGTCTTGCCGCTGCCGGACCATCCGGCAAGCCCGATCACCAGGCCGTGCCGCGCGCGCGCCGCATCAAGGCGCGGGCCTGCATCCAATGTCTCAGACATGATTCAGCGTTCCTCGCAGATAGGCTATGCCGGTCTGTGCTGTGATCAGCGCCGCCAGCCACAGGGTGATCAGACCGGCCTCGTTCACGAAAGGCACCTGCGGAAAGACAGGGGCAGCCATGATCAGCCCGATTGCCACCAGCTGCAGTGTGGTCTTCCATTTTGCCAGCTGTGACACCGGAATTGTCACGCTTCTTCCGGCCATGAATTCACGTATGCCGGAAATCAGGAACTCGCGGGTGATGATGATGAGCGCCGGCAGGAAGAACAGCCAGCCATCGCCTGTCACCCTGGCCAGGGCCAGCAGACAGACACCGATCAACACCTTGTCGGCAATCGGATCAAGCATGGCGCCGAATTTCGAAGCGATGCCCAGCCGGCGCGCCATCCAGCCATCAAGGAAATCCGAAATGCTGGCAAGGATGAATAGCGCCAGCGCCGGTGCGTAACCGCTGGCCACATCGTCAGTCCAGATCAGAATGGCGACCACCGGTGCCACGACCAGCCGCAGGACGGTCATCAGGTTTGGCAGAGATTTAAGCGCGATATTCATCGGCAAGGTTTACCCAGGCTAGTTTCAGGTCGGCCCATATCAGGTCGGCCCGTATCAGGTTCAGCGGCGCGTTGTTGATCATGCTGGTACATCGTATCAGGAATGACCACTGTAAAACCAATCATAGATTTGTCGCGCCACCGCTTTCGAGATTCCATCAACTGATTCAAGATCATCAAGGCCGGCGCTGGAAATGGCGCGGGCCGATCCAAAATGCGCCAGCAGCGCTTTCTTGCGTTTCGGACCAATACCGGGAACGCCGTCAAGCGGGCTGGTCAGCTCGGTTTTCTGTCGTTTGGCGCGGTGTGTTCCAATGGCCCAGCGATGCGCCTCATCCCGGAGTCGCTGCAGGAAATGCATGGCCGATGCCTGTGGTGACAGGGTAAAGCTGTCGCGGCCCCGCATATGGAACTGTTCACGACCGGCATTGCGGTCGGGTCCCTTGGAGATCGCAACCACCGTGATATCGCTGACGCCAAGATCATCCATGATCTCCAGCACCGAGCTGAGCTGACCCTTGCCGCCATCGATCAGCAACAGGTCCGGCCAGTTGCCGCTGGTGCGGTCGGGGTCTTCTTTCAGCGCGCGTTCGAACCGGCGGCGAATGACCTGGCGCATCATTGCGAAGTCATCGCCGCCTGTGACCGCCTCGGGTCCATTGTCACGGATGTTGAACTTGCGGTAGGCGGCTTTGTTGAAGCCTTCCGGGCCGGCGACAATCATGCCGCCAACAGCATGCTGACCCTGAATGTGCGAATTGTCATAGACCTCGACCCGCTCGGGTGCGGCCTCCATGACGAACAGCTCGCCAAGCTCGGCAAGAAGACGTCGCTGCGAGCTGGTATCGGCAAGGTTGCGGGCCAGTGCCTCTTCGGCATTGTGGATCGCCATGGCGGCAAGCTTGCGCCGCGCGCCCCGCTGTGGCTGGCTGATCCTGACCCGCCGTCCGGCCCGTGTCGACAGCGCCTCGGCAAGAAGGTTCTGTTCCTCGGCCCGGTCCGACAACAGGATTTCCGACGGCGGATCCTTGTCGTCATAGAACTGGCCGAGAAAGGCCGTCAGCACGTCGGCGGCACTGCTGTCGGCATTATGGGTCAGGAAATAGGACCTGTTGCCGTAATTGGAACCACCGCGGATGAAAAAGGTCTGGATGCAGGATCGCTCGCCGCTGCGTGCCACGGCAATGATGTCGGCGTCGCGCAGGTTGGGAACATTGATGTCCTGGCTTGCCTGAATGCCGCTCAGGGCGCGGATGCGGTTGCGCCAGATTGCGGCTGTCTCGAATTCCAGCGCCTCGGCCGCCTTGTGCATTCGATCGGCGTAGTCACGCTGGATTTCAGCCGAAGCGCCTGACAGGAACCGCCGCGCCTGGTCAAGCTGGGCGGCGTAGTCCTGTTCGCTGACAAGCCCGACACAGGGGCCGCTGCATCTTTTGATCTGATATTGCAGACAGGGCCGGGTGCGCACACTGAAAATCGAATCCGAACAGGTGCGCAGCATGAAGGCCCGCGCCAGGTCGGCCACTGTCCGGTTCACAGCCCCGGCCGAGGCAAAGGGGCCGAAATAGTCACCCTTGCGGGTCTTGCGGCCGCGATGTTTGGTCAGCTGGCCAAACGGGTGGTCGGCGGTCAGCAGGATCTGCGGCAGGCTCTTGTCATCGCGAAGAAGGATATTGTAGCGCGGCTTCAGCTTCTTGATCAGATTCGATTCAAGAAGCAGCGCCTCGATTTCCGATTTGGTGACGATGACTTCAAGGGTCTCGGTCTCGCTGACCATCCGCATCAGCCGGTTCGACAGGCGGTTCGGCTGGGTATAGCTGGTCACACGCCGCGCCAGATTGCGCGCCTTGCCGACATAAAGCGCCTCGCCGACACCGTTCAGCATCCGGTAAACGCCGGGATCGCCCGTCAGTTTGCGGACCTCACCCTTCAGATAGGCAAGGCCGCGCGACAGGTCGGGTGGCAGGTTGGCGCCGCCGCCATCCTTCAGCTTGTCGTGCAAATCTGCGTCCGTCATCATGCGTCAATCTAACCGTCATCTGGCCGGGGTGATAGGGGGTGCGGCACGCCGCCCGCATCCGGGTGTTTCACAGGCGAAAACCTATCCCCGAAAGCTGTGGATAACTATGTGGATGAAATGCCATGGCCGTGTCTTGGTGACTGAAAACATGGAAAATTTTACGGAATGATGAAATTTTAGGCATATCTTGAAAAAGTCAATTAATACATTGGGTTACAATTGTCATTCTGAATTAGTTATTGCTAATTTTGGGGTGAACGGATGTAAAATCCGGATCACAACACAGAAATGTGAAGTTGTGCAAAACAGCCTCCGATTCGTCCGTTACCGACAGAAAGCTGTCAAGCCGGGCATGCAAAAAAATACGCCTGATTCATCCTTTTTTGAAAAACCGAATAAAATCAGTTATCGCCAACAATGTCTTCATCCTGTCAGCGACGACGGGGACGTTTTCGCGGGCTGCTGCCGGGGGTGCCTGCGGGAAAGCGTGCCGCCCCGGAGCCGCCCTTGCGACCCTCAATCCGGCCCGCATCGCGTCCGGCATCGGCGTGGCGCTGGGCGATGGCCTGCGGCACGCCGGGGGCGGTCAGGCCAAGCTCGGCAGCTTCCATCCGGCGAATCTCGTCACGAAGCCGTGCCGCTTCCTCGAATTCCAGATTGGCGGCGGCGTCCTGCATTGATTTCTCGAGGTCGGCAATTACCGTGGCGTAATTGTTGCCAACCAGATCGCCGGCCTTGGCACCGGCCTCCGGCGTGACATGGTCGCCGCGCTCATAGACCGAATCGAGAACGTCATTGATGTCCTTGCGGATCGATTCAGGGGTGATGCCATGTTCCTTGTTCCAGGCCTCCTGCTTGGCCCGCCGGCGGTTCGTCTCGTCCAGCGCATATTGCATCGAGTCGGTCACCTTGTCGGCATAGAGGATGACCCGCCCGTCGACATTCCGCGCCGCCCTGCCAATGGTCTGGATCAGCGATGTCCTTGAGCGAAGATAGCCTTCCTTGTCGGCATCCAGAATCCCGACAAGCGCGCATTCGGGAATGTCCAGCCCTTCACGTAGAAGGTTGATTCCGATCAGCACGTCGAACACGCCAAGCCGCAGATCGCGCATGATCTCGATCCGCTCCAGCGTGTCGATGTCAGAATGCAGATAGCGCACGCGGATGCCGGCCTCATACATGTATTCCGACAGCGCCTCGGCCATTTTCTTGGTCAGGGTGGTGATCAATACCCGCTGGCCCTTTGCCGCCGCCTCGCGGCATTCGGCGATGATGTCGTCGACCTGGCTTGTCGTCGGGCGGACGATACAGTCCGGGTCGGTCAGCCCGGTCGGGCGCACCACCTGTTCGGAAAACACGCCGCCGGTGCGCTCCATCTCCCATTTGCCGGGGGTGGCCGAGACATGGATCGTCTGCGGGCGGAAGCCCTCCCATTCCTCGAATTTCAGCGGTCTGTTGTCCATGCAGGATGGCAGCCGGAACCCATAGTTCGACAGCGTACTCTTGCGGGCGAAGTCGCCTTTGTACATGGCGCCGATCTGCGGCACCGTGACATGGCTTTCATCGATGATCAGAAGCGCGTTTTCCGGCAGATATTCGAACAGCGTCGGTGGCGGTTCGCCGGCGCCGCGCCCCGACAGATAGCGCGAGTAATTCTCGATCCCGGCACAGGATCCGGTAGCCTCGATCATCTCGATATCGAACTGGGTGCGCTGCTCGATCCGCTGCGCCTCCAGCAATTTCCCCTGCTCGGTGAATTCGGCGATACGCTGCTTCAGCTCGGCACGGATCAGCTTTGTCGCCTGCTGCAGGGTCGGGCGCGGGGTAACATAGTGGGAATTGGCGAACACCGTGATCTGCGGCAGTTTCGCCGTCTTCTCGCCGGTCAGTGGATCGATCTCGAAGATATCCTCGATCTCGTCGCCAAACAGCGAGATCCGCCAGGCCCTGTCCTCGAGGTGGGCCGGGAACAGCTCGACATTGTCGCCGCGCACGCGAAAGGTGCCGCGCACGAAATTGGTGTCGTTGCGGCGATACTGCAATTCGGTCAGCCGGCGCAGCAGGGTCTGTCGTTCGATCTCCTCGCCGACGGCAAGGCGAAAGGTCATGGTTGAATAGGTTTCGACCGATCCGATGCCATAGATGCAGGACACCGAGGCGACGATGATCACATCGTCGCGTTCCAGCAGCGCCCGTGTCGCCGAATGGCGCATGCGGTCGATCTGTTCGTTGATCGAGCTTTCCTTCTCGATATAGGTGTCGGACCGCGGCACATAGGCCTCTGGCTGGTAATAGTCGTAATAGGACACGAAATATTCCACCGCATTGTCGGGGAACAGCGACTTCATCTCGCCATAGAGCTGCGCTGCCAGTGTCTTGTTCGGGGCCAGGATCAGCGTTGGTCGCTTGATCTGGCGGATCACATGCGCGGCGGTGAATGTCTTTCCCGACCCGGTAACGCCAAGCAGCACCTGGTCGCGCTCGCCATTCCGGATTCCCTCGACCAGCTCGGCAATCGCCTGCGGCTGGTCACCGGCCGGGGAAAATTCCGACTGCAGGTCGAAATCGGCAGGCGCGCGCGGGCGGGTGATGATCATCTCGCCGACAGACGCATCCACGGTTTCGGGGCTGCCGGTACCGGTTCCTGGCACGGCACCGGGGGCGGGCTGGCCGGGGGCCGGCATGTCGGGCGATGGGGTCGCGTCTTCCATAGCTGAAAGATAGGCGGTGCAGGCAGGCGAGGGAAGGGGGCGAGGGTGAATGAGTGTTGGTTGCCTAAGAAAGGCATTCGTACCTTTACGTTATTTTTACCATTGATCGGATAACGTGTCCTGAAAAGGGAGGTGTCGCAATGGAAGTTCAATTCCAAAATTTCCGATGTTTCAAAGACACGGGGCGTATTCCAATCCGACCAATTACTCTCCTTATCGGGGAGAATAGTTCGGGTAAGAGTTCATTCATGGCGGCGTTACACCACATCTCAACTCTACATGAGGGTGTGAATGGATTGAACCGCGAACCATTCGACATGGGTATGTTCAACAACATCTTGTATAAATCAACAGGTCAACCAAGTTCCCGCAAAATCAAATATAGTTTCGTTACGGATGAAGGGAGTTCACTTCAGTGGCATTTTGGGAATGACGCTGGTGAACTTCAGGTTAAGAAATTAGAGATTATACGGAATGATGGAGTTAGTTATTTTGCGACGTCGACGCCTTCAAAAAGAGTACGCGTTCGATACGAGATTAAACGAAACAAACAAACAGAGGGTATATTCAAATCGAAAGATAAATCCTTCACCAAAGATAAATTCATCACCATAGAAAACGATATCGCAACAGTTGAATACACTGTGCGACCTGACAAATTCTTGCAAGACTCTGAAAGGATGCAAGAGTATTCAAAGTCGTTATTCCCAAGTTTTCAAATGTTATTATTTGGGTTGTCTACCTCACCTGAATTTGGGCCAAGGAAATCTCCTGAGAACAAAAGACGCTCGAAAAGTGAGTCGGTTATTCGCTTCATACCCGATCTGATTTCGTCATTTATGGGTTTTGAAAATTGTTTGCCCACCTGCCAGTGCGCAGCTCCAATCCGGAGTTATCCTCAGAGGTTTTATTCATTTATTCATTCAAAAAAGGCAGAGCCTGATCCTCAGGGAATGAATTTCGCAGTCCAGATGTATCAGCTAGGACGCCAAGAACCACGGCGCTATGAAATGGTGCAGGAGAAGTTAGTCGAGTTTGGCAACAAAGCAGGACTTTTTGATGGCATCGATCATTCGTCGATAAATGATGACTTAAGTCAGCTTTTCGAGATTCAAATAACTACCGGAGAGGTGAAGGCAAACATAATTGACGTCGGTTATGGTGTATCACAAGTTTTACCGCTCCTTTTTAGCGTATTAACTTTACCCGCTAATACAATGTTCTTGGTTCAACCACCTGAGGTTCATTTACACCCTCGAGCTCAGGCGGAGTTTGCGACTTTCATATCTCGTGCAATTGAGGGAAATAAGAAATTTCTCATCGAAACTCACAGCGACTACATCTTAGATCGCCTTACCTTTGAGATAAAGAATGGGACCATAAGCCCAAAAGATGTTGGTCTTCTATTTTTTGAAAAACGCAAAAATTGCGTAAAAATCCATTCAATTCACTTAAATGAGCACGGTATTCCGGTTGACGCCCCGAAATGCTATCGCGCGTTCTTTGACGCGGAATATGAAAAGGTCTGGTTATGAAAGGTGGATTTATTGTTGATGCGTGTGTTTTTTCAGATGAGTTGCTTGATGATAGGGTCCGTGAACTCATCAATTCAGATAAGAAAAAAATACTCACATCTGAAGGCACAAGGTTTCATCGTGAATTGGTGAATGCAAATAGAAACTTTTTCAAGCTTGCGGCATCCAAGGGTCGGGTCGAATATGTAAAATCTGAGCACGTCATAAAGAAAAGTTGCCAATTGAAGGAACTCAAACGTCGTAGGTTCAAACGAACATCTGCTAGAAACCACAAGGAAGCTTTGATCAAAAGTAAAGATTATGACGCTATCGCGATCGGAATTACGGCACGTGCAAGTTGCTTAATTACAAAAGATAACGCATTATCTGAAGATTATCCGATACTTAAGGAAATTGAAGCCAAGCTCAGGTGTCAATTCAACAATCCGAACTGGAAGGGTATAAAACCAGTCGCAATCAAGCCATGTACAACACCAGCAGCGTCGATAGATAGACATTTGAAAGCAGCAAAATACAGGTCGACGGCTTGCGATTGTGATTTGAAGACTTCAGGTGGTTGTTAACCCAATCCCCCTTCCCACCATCGGTTCCCTGTGGCACATCTGTTGTCATGGATGACAGCACCACCACCCCGCCGCCGACCGACGCCGCCATTTCGCTGGCCGACCGCGTGACCCGCATCGCGCCGTCGCCGACGGTGGCGATCTCGACGCTGGCGCTCGACCTGCGCGCCGCCGGCCGAGATGTCATCGGGCTGGCCACCGGTGAGCCTGATTTCGACACCCCGCCGCATGTCAAGGAGGCGGCGATCCGCGCCATCCATGACGGCCACACAAAATACACCCAGGTTGACGGCATCCCCGAATTGAAGGCCGCCATCTGCGCCAAGTTCGAACGCGAGAACGGGCTGCATGTGACGCCCGACATGGTGTCGGTCGGCACCGGCGGCAAGCAGGTGCTGTTCAACGCGCTGATGGCCACCGTGCAGGAAGGTGACGAGGTGATCATCCCGGCCCCCTATTGGGTCAGCTTTGCCGGCATTGTCGAGGTCGCCGGCGGCAAACCGGTCTTTGTACCGGCCGGGTTCGATGACGGGCTGAAACTGACGCCGGATGCGCTGGCCGCCGCCATCACCCCGCGCTCGCGCTGGGTCATCATCAATTCGCCCTCGAACCCCACCGGGATGGGCTATTCGGCGGCGGAACTTGCCGAATTTGCCGCCGTGATCCGCCAGCACCCCGGACTGATGGTGGTGTCGGACGATCTGTATGAACATCTGACCTATGACGGGTTCGAATTCGCCACCATCGCGGCGGTGGCGCCGGATCTGGCGGGCCGCGTGCTGACGCTGAACGGGGTGTCGAAATCCTATTGCATGACGGGCTGGCGGCTCGGCTTCGCCGCCGCGCCGCCGCCGCTGGTCAAGGCGATGGCCAAGCTGCAGTCGCAATCCACCTCCAGTCCGAACAGCATTGCCCAGCACGCCGCCATCGCGGCGCTGAACGGGCCGACCGATTTCATCACCGCCAACAACGCCGCCTTTGCCCGCCGCCGCGACAAGGTGGTGGCGGCGCTGAACGCCATTGACGGCATCACCTGTCCGGCCCCCGACGGCGCGTTTTATGTGTTCGCCGATATCAGCGGCCTGATCGGGCGGGCCCGCCCCGACGGCAAACGCATCGAAAGCGACAGCGATTTCGCCGCGACGCTGCTGGAACTGGGCGAGGTGGCGATCGTGCCGGGAATCGCCTTTGGCCTGTCGCCGGCCTTCCGGCTGAGCTTTGCCGCCGCGGACGATGTTCTGGACGAGGCGCTTGGCCGGATCGCGCGGGTCGTCGGCCAGCTGTCCTGACGCGCGCATCGCCTCACTGCTGCCATAATGACCGGGTCATATGGCAGCTGGAGACAATTTCACCGCAGGGAGACACGCCATGCTGATCCGCACCCGTCGCAGCTGGGAACTGCCCGAATCCGCCGCCACCCCGGAAACAGTCTGGATGAACCGCCGCGAATGGCTGAAGGGCGCCGGTCTTGCCGGGCTGGGACTCGCCGCCGCGAATTTTGCGCCGGCCGCTGCGCTGGCGGCGATTGGCGGCTATCCCTTCAGGCGCAATGACGTCTATGGCCTGGACCGCGCGGTGACCGACGAGGAACTGGCCACAACCTATACCAATTTCTATGAATTCGGGTCGTCCAAGAATATCTGGAAGAAAACCCGCAAGATGGTGACCGACCCGTGGGCGGTGACCATCGACGGCATGGTCGAGGCCGAAATGACGATCGATGCCGAGGCGCTGGTCTCGGCGATGGGCGGGTTCGAGGAACGGCTGTACCGGCATCGCTGTGTCGAGGCGTGGTCGATGGCGGTTCCCTGGTCGGGTGTGCCGCTTGCCAACCTTCTGAAGGTCGCAAAGCCGCTGTCGGGTGCGAAATATATCCGTATGGAAACCTTCCTCGATCCGGATGTGGCGCCGGGCCAGAAACAGGGCTGGTATCCCTGGCCCTATGTCGAGGGTGTGACCATCGAGGAGGCGCAGAACGAGCTGTCCTTCCTTGCCACCGGGATCTATGGCAAGCCGCTGCCGAACCAGAATGGCGCGCCGATCCGGCTGGTCACGCCGTGGAAATACGGCTTCAAGGGGATCAAGTCGATCCGCCGCTTTACCTTTACCGACCAGCGCCCGGTTTCGTTCTGGGAACAGCTTGCGGGCAATGAATATGGCTTCTGGGCGAATGTGAACCCGAATGTGCCGCATCCGCGCTGGTCACAGGAAAGCGAACGCATGCTTGGCTCCGACGAGCGCGTGCCGACCCTGCTGTTCAACGGCTATCGCGACGAGGTCGAATATCTGTATGCCAACCTGCCGGTACGGGACCAGCGGGAGCTGTATTATTAGGGGGCTTGGTCCTGCGCCCGGAGCCGCTGGAGGGGCAGAGTCCCCCGCGAAGGTTTGATTTTCCGTTAACGCCCCAGCAGGTCCAGCAGCTTTTCTGCCAGCCCGTCCATCTCGTCCAGACGCTCGAACGGTCCTGATGGGATCCTGTCGCCAAGCGGCACTGTATGGCCGGCGGCGAACATCGCGTCGTGAAAGGCGCGGATGCGGCGGCGCTCGCCGCTTGGATTGCCGGCGCTCGTCTTCCGCCAGGGCGCGATCATCACTGGCTTGCCGCTGATCGCCGCCTCGCTGACCATATTCACCGAATCGGCAGTGACGATGGTGGCCTGTGCCAGCCCCAGCACCCCGGGATAGATATTCGGCTCGTCATCCTGTGGCAGCATGACCTGCCCGTCCGGCAGTGCGGCCGTGATCCGGTCAACCAGCCCGTCCGGCGTCCGCCGCGAGGCGACAAGCAGAAGCTGGGCCTCGTTGTGATCGGCAAAGCCGGCAAGGCGCGTGGCCATCGCGTCGGCCATGTCGGGGGTCACGCGATAGCGTCTGTTGTCACCACCCAGCATCACCGCCACCGCGGTGCGCCGCGTCGCACCAAGCCAGCGCGAGGGCAGTTCCATCATCGCCCGCTGGATCGACCCCAGTGTCAGGCGGTTCAGCGACCCGGTGGTCACCATCACATTCGGCCCGCGCGCCGCGTCATGGCGCGGCACCACCAGCGCATCGAACAGGCGCGGCGACAGGCGCGGGTCCTGGATATGGATGATCTGCGTTGCGGTGCCGGCGGCATGGGCCCGCCGCCGCAGCGCCAGCGCATAGCCGGCCATCCGCCGTCCGCAGGTGATCAGAATGTCGGGAAAGCGTCCGGCATCGGGACGCGAGAATGGCTGATCGGGCCGTGCGGCGGCATAAAGTGGCAGGCCTGGCATCCATGCCGCCAGTCGCGGCATGAACCGGACCATATTGTGGGGCGATATGGTGAACTCGGCGCCATCCCAGCCGGGGCGGGCCCGTTGCAGCGCCGCGGCAAGCGCCATGGCCTGAACCCGCATGCCTGCCGTGCCGTCGCTGACGGTCCAGATCTGAACGGCATTGTCCCGATCCGGTTCGGTCTTGCGGGAAGTGGCATCCTGCATTGCGGCCTGTCTCCTGATAGCGGCCTGTCTCCTGATAGCGGCACGATTTCATTCGTAGGAAATACGGGGGTGTTACGCAATAATATTTCGCAATTTTCTTGCGCCGGGACAGGGCCGCATTTAGTCTTGTCTCAGGATCCATGCAAATGCATGGCCTGAACCATTTCACAAATCCGAATACGGGGCATCATGACAGGCAAGGTGAAGCTGGACAGCGTCGACCGCCAGATTCTCGGCGATCTGCAGGATGACGGGCGCATGACCAATGTCGATCTGGCCAAGCGCGCCGGCATTTCGGCACCGCCCTGCCTGCGCCGTGTCCGCGGGCTGGAGGATGCCGGCATCATCCGCGGCTATCATGCCGATCTGGACCCGGAATCGCTCGGCTATACGGTACAGGTCTTTGCCTTTGTCGGGCTGACCAGCCAGGCCGAGGCAGACCTGCAGCTGTTCGAAGAGATGGTCACCTCATGGCCGCAGGTGCGCGAATGCCACATGCTGATGGGCGAGACCGATTTCCTGCTGAAGATTGTCGCCCATGACTGGGATGATTTTCAGAAATTCCTGACCACCCGCCTGACGCCGGCACCGAATGTCAGCCATGTGAAGACGGCACTTGCCATCCGCTCGGCCAAGAACATGCCGGGTGTGCCGATCGACGGGCTGGATGCGGGTTAGGGGCTTTCAGTCAGCTTTCCGATCTTCCGACTGAAAGCATCCACTTCGGGCAACTCTGCATCGACATGAATGGCTCGATGACAGTTGGCACACAGGAGTGCGAGATCATCCATCCCTGTCAGGCTAGGTCCTTCGGCAAGCGGGCGTTTGTGGTGCACCTCAAAGATGCTTTTTCGATATTCAGATGGATAGCTTTCTGCCTCAGTGCCACAGCACTCGCATCTCAGGACCCCGTATCTCTTCTCCACAGCTCTCAATTTTGTTTCGCGAAGTTGAGGTCTTCGTTCTCGGCGGTAATGGCTCAGGAGTGTCTTTTCACCTTCTGACAGTTTTTCGTCGGCATCTTCCCTTGCTTCCAGGTTTTCGAACCGCTCGGCTTCTCCGTCGCTATGCATATCTCTTTGTGATTTGGCGACATGAATTTCGTTAACGGCCATTTCCTTTGAAGGGTAAGGTTTGTTTACCATGCCCCATGTGAGGTCCAGTATGCCTCGATAAAAATCGAGCTCATTAGTCCTGTGCTGTTGCACAAGTTCTCTTCGTATAACGAGGATTGCTTTGTCCAGAGCTAACGGCGACCCGACTCCACCGAGATCAAAAAACATATCTCTCTGTTGCACAGATAATTTGTTCCAATAATCCCGTACGATTTCCTTTTTATGCTTTGTGCTCACCATCCGCTCGAAGCTGTCAGGAAACAATAAAAAAACTAGCGCGTGTCTAAGCGGAAGTACGTCGCCAGAATTATACAGATCGTTTTCCAAGAAATTGTCGCAATGTGACGCGAACTCAAACGCTGATTCCGGTTCCAAAAGGTGAAGTTTCTCTTCGTCTGACAAGGATTTCCAGCTTTGTAGAAACTTTGTCAAAAACAACTGCATATACGGCAATTTCTGCAAATACGCTGGTCCGGGTTTTCCTATTCCAAGCAGAACCCCCTCTGATAGAAGGGGGCTTTCGGGCATCGGTAAGCGACCCCATGAAAGAATGCGCGCAATATCCTTCCTCTTTGTCGATACGAGAATTTTTGAATGGGGATCAGTTTGATCCATTTGCTTGCCGATCGGAAAAAGACGAACGAACCAGAGCAATTCCGCTTGGAGCTGGATGCTGTCAGCAGAAGCGTCCTTCATTTGTATGATTAGCTTCTCCCAAAATTTTCCTTCTTGCTTTTGGAGAAATTGCAGACGCTGATAGAGCGCTTGAATGTTCTCAAGTGTCCATATTTTAGCGTCACTGAACAGCGCACCGTCATTCAGTAGGCACCGCTCCTTCCAAACATCTGCTGCCGCATAAACCTCTTCCCGCCAGGGAAGATCATTCCAACGCGCCATCACGCCCTCCCGTCTGTGTGGACGGGAATGGTGCGTCATTACTCGTTAATTTGTCGTTAAAGTCGGCGCAGGCAGCGGAACAAAAGGCTCGCCCCTACCCCGCCACCTTGCTCATGTCGAACAGGGCAATCGACAGGATTTCATAGCTTTTCACGCCGCCGGGGGTATGCACCTCGGCCGAATCCCCCACCGATTTGCCAATCAGACCGCGCGCGATCGGTGACGATGTCGATACCAGCCCCTTGGTGATATCGGCCTCATAGGGGCCAACGATATGATAGGTGGATTCCTCGTCCGTATCCTCGTCGGCGACCTCGACCGTGGTGCCAAAGGTCACCTTCTCGGTACTCAGCTTGGTGGCGTCGATGATTTCGGCGCGGCTTGTCACATCCTCAAGCTCGGAAATCCGTCCCTCGACAAAGGACTGGCGTTCACGCGCCGCGTGATATTCGGCATTCTCGGACAAATCGCCATGCTCGCGCGCATCGGCAATGGCCTGAATCACGGTCGGGCGCTCATGCCCCTTCAGGTGTGCGAGTTCCGCCTTGATTGCGTCCAGCCCCTGGGGCGTGAAAGGAATCTTTTCCATCGTTCTGTCGCCGTTCAATCCGTCGCTGTTAAGCTCATAGACATTCAGACCGTATCATGGCCCCTGATTAACCCGTTTGCACAATGCCTTGGCACATGCGGCTCCGCCCATAAAATCCCGATTGGGGCAATGACCCGAAAACGCCACATCGCGCCAGCATCCCCGGATCACCTGCAGCCGTGGGACGCAGGGCTGGTGTCAGCTGGCTATGTCGGACAGGAAATCCTGCAGTGTGCGAACACCGAGGTTGCCCTGCTGCAGGGCCCGAATGGCCTGCGCCGCAGCACGGCTGCCTGATACCGTCGTATAATAGGGAATTTTGTTCTTTAATGCCGTGTGACGCAAGGAGAAAGAATCCTGCATCGAGGCAGCGCCCATGGCGGTATTGAAGACAAGTTGGATATCGCCTGACAGCATCGCATCGACAGCATGCGGGCGGCCTTCCATCACCTTGTTGATGCGGGTAGCCGGCACGCCGGCCTCTGTCAGCATCCCGGTGGTGCCGCCAGTTGCCAGAATGTCAAACCCGAGATCGACCAGATCGCGGCAAATCGCGACAAAGGCTGTCTTGTCCTCATCCCGCACCGACACGAACACCTTGCCGGCAAGCGGCAAATCGACCCCGGCACCAAGCTGGCTCTTGGCGAACGCCCGACCGAAATCACTGTCGATTCCCATCACCTCGCCGGTTGATTTCATTTCCGGTCCAAGGACAACATCGCTTCCGGGGAAGCGGGCGAAGGGGAAGACGGCTTCCTTTACCGCGACATGGTTGAGCGAGATCTCGGACAGCGCAAAGCCGGCCAGCTTTTCCCCGGCCATCACGCGCGCGGCAATCTTGGCTAGCGGCACGCCGGTGGCCTTGGCGACGAACGGTACGGTGCGGCTTCCGCGCGGATTGACCTCGAGAAGATAGATGCGGTCATCCTTGATCGCGAACTGCACATTCATCAGTCCGACAACGCCAAGCGCCCGTGCAAGATCTTCGGTCTGGCGGCGGATTTCGGCAAGCAGCGTGTCCGACAGGGTCTGTGGCGGCAGCGAACATGCGGAATCACCGGAATGGATGCCGGCTTCCTCGATATGTTCCATGATCCCGCCGATATAGACGTCGGTGCCGTCGCACAGCGCGTCGACATCCACCTCGATGGCATTGCTCAGGAAACTGTCGATCAATACCGGATTGTCGCCGGACACAACCACAGCGTCCCGCATATAGCGTTCAAGGTCGGCAAGCTGGTGAACCACCTCCATCGCCCGACCGCCAAGGACATAGGACGGCCGGATCACCACAGGCAATCCGACGGTGGCGACGATGTCGCGGGCCTCTTCAGCCGAATGCGCGATGCCGTTATGTGGCTGGCTGAGCGCAAGATCATTGACCAGCTTCTGGAACCGCTCGCGATCTTCGGCAAGATCGATCGCATCCGGGCTGGTGCCAAGAATTGGAATGCCGGCCTCTTCGAGTGCCGCCGCGATTTTCAGCGGCGTCTGGCCGCCAAGCTGGACAACCACACCATGCATGGTGCCGGCCTGGGATTCGCGCCGGATGACTTCAATGACATCTTCATCTGTCAGCGGTTCGAAATACAGCCTGTCGGACGTGTCATAATCGGTCGACACCGTCTCCGGGTTGCAGTTGATCATGATCGTCTCGTAGCCGGCATCCGCCAACGCATAGCAGGCATGGACGCAGCAATAGTCGAACTCGATACCCTGGCCGATCCGGTTTGGCCCGCCACCGAGGATGACAACCTTCTTGCGATCTGACGGCGCGGCCTCGCATTCGGCCCCAAGCACCGGCTCATAGGTCGAATACATATAGGCTGTTTCGGCGGCAAATTCGGCGGCGCATGTGTCGATGCGCTTGAAGACCGGATGCACGTTGGCGGCGCGGCGGGCCTCGGCCACTTTGGCGGCCGGTATACCGGCAAGTGCGGCAATCCGGGAATCGGCAAATCCCATCGATTTCAGCTGCTGCAGCGACGCTGCGTCTGTCGGCATGCCGTCAGTGGCAAGCGATGCCTCTGCCGCGATGATGGTGGCGATCCTCTCGAGGAACCATTTGTCCCAGCTGGTGATGGCGTGGAGATCGTCGATCGACATGCCGGACCGAAGCGCCTGCGCGATCCTCAGGATGCGGAAGGGCACGAATTCGCCAAGCCACCCGCGGAGCGGGTCGCCGCCAAGCGCCTCGTCCGGTTCCGGCATCGGCACTTCGTCAAGTCCCGACAGGCCTGTCTCCATCGACCGCAGAGCCTTTTGCAGGCTTTCCTCAAATGACCGGCCAACGGCCATCGCCTCGCCGACAGATTTCATCGAGGTGGACAGCTTGGCGTCGGACCCCGGGAATTTTTCGAAGGTGAAGCGCGGGATCTTGGTGACGATATAGTCGATCGTCGGCTCAAAGCTTGCCGGGGTCACGCCTGTGATGTCGTTTGCCAGCTCGTCGAGCGTGTAACCAACGGCAAGTTTCGCCGCCACCTTGGCAATCGGGAATCCTGTTGCCTTGGATGCCAGCGCCGAAGACCGGCTGACCCGCGGGTTCATCTCGATGATGATGATGCGCCCGGTATCCGGGCAGACAGCGAATTGTACGTTCGATCCGCCGGTATCGACGCCAATCTCGCGAAGCACGGCAAGCGAGGCATCGCGAAGCGCCTGATATTCCTTGTCGGTCAATGTCAGCGCGGGTGCCACGGTGATCGAATCACCGGTATGAACCCCCATCGGATCCATATTTTCGATCGAGCATACAATGATGCAGTTGTCGGCGGTGTCCCGCACCACCTCCATCTCGAATTCCTTCCAGCCAAGGATCGACTCCTCGATCAGCACCTCGCTGACGGGCGACAGCCGCAGGCCGTTCCGGACAATCTCTTCGAATTCGGCGTGGTTGTAGGCAACGCCGCCGCCCTCGCCACCAAGGGTGAAGGACGGGCGGATGATGGCTGGCAATCCAACGATGTCCAGCGCCGCGGCAGCATCCTCGTAATTATTGACTGTTCTGGCGCGGGCACATTGCAGGCCGATCTTTTCCATCGCCAGGCGGAACAGTTCACGGTCCTCCGCCTTTTCGATCGAATCAGGTCTGGCGCCAATCATTTCGACGCCGAATTTCGCCAGGGTGCCATCCTTTTCCAGTGCCAGCGCGGTGTTCAGCGCCGTCTGTCCACCCATGGTCGGCAACAGCGCGTCAGGCCGTTCAGCCTCGATAATCTGCGCGACAGTCGCCGGTGTGATCGGCTCGACATAGGTGGCGTCGGCCATTCCCGGATCGGTCATGATGGTGGCCGGATTGGAATTCACCAGAATGACCCGGTATCCCTCGGCCTTGAGCGCCTTGCAGGCCTGCGCCCCGGAATAGTCGAATTCGCACGCCTGGCCAATGATGATGGGGCCAGCGCCGATGATCAGAATGGAGCTGATGTCGTCACGACGCGGCATCTTTATCCTTTCCGCCCGTCCATGAGCGCAGTGAACCGGTCGAACAGGTAACGCGAATCATGCGGACCGGGTGAGGATTCGGGGTGGTATTGCACGCAGAAAGCAGGCTTGTCGCGATGCCGAAGGCCTTCGATCGAGCCATCAAAAAGTGACAGATGCGTAACCTCGAGCGTTTCCGGCAACGAGTCGGGATCGACAACAAAGCCATGATTCTGGCTGGTGATCTCGATCCGACCCGTGGCGAGATCCTTGACCGGGTGATTGGCGCCGCGGTGGCCACGCTCCATCTTGTGTGTCCTCGCCCCCATTGCCAGTGCCATCAGCTGGTGGCCGATACAGATCCCGAAGACCGGCATGTCAGCCTCGATCAGGGCAGCGATCTGTGTTGCCGCATAGCCCGCGGTCGCGGCGGGATCGCCGGGACCGTTCGACAGGAACACCCCATCGGGTTGCATCGCCAGAATGGTCTTGGCATCGGTTTCGGCAGGCACCACCGTGACATCGCACCCGGCATCCGTCAGGCAGCGCAGAATGTTCTGCTTGCAGCCGAAATCCATCGCCACAACACGGTGTGTCGCCGCGCTGGCGCGGTGGCTGGATGTGGCGATATCCCAGCTTCCCTCCTGCCAGCTGGTCTCGGCATCAATGGTCGCCTCGATTGCCAGATCCATGCCGGCAAGACCGGGCCATTCATTGGCCATTCTGGTCAGGGCCGGAATATCGAAATTGCCATCCGGCGCGTGGCAAAGCACACCGTTTGGCGCGCCGGCGTCGCGAATGCGGCGGGTCAGGGCGCGGGTGTCAATCCCGGCAATGCCCGGCAGACCGTGACGTTCCATCCAGGCCGGCAGCGGCGTGTCACTGCGCCAGTTGGCAGGTTCTGTCGGCAGCTGGCGGGTGATCATGCCAAGTGCGGTCGGTGTATCCGTTTCATAATCCTTGGCGTTGGCACCGACATTGCCGATATGCGGGAAGGTAAAGGTGATGATCTGCCCGGCATAGGACGGGTCAGTCATAATTTCCTGATAGCCGGTCATCGAGGTGTTGAAGCAGACCTCGCCGACATTTGTCGTCGCGGCGCCAAACCCGTAACCTTCGAAAACTGAACCATCACCAAGAACAAGAACGGCGGTCGGTTTCGCCCGACCCTGGTTTGGCGCGGCACCGGTCCGGCCAGAGTTCATGTTCTGCGCCATTGAGATCCCTGCAGCAAATCGTCTATAGTGGTGACCCTGTAGCGCGATGCCGACCGACGGATCCCCGTCAGCGGCGGCGACTCTGCAGAGCCGGTGTGTGATACATAAGGCATGGCAGCCGGTCAAGTGGCTGCCGGCCTCAAATTGTGACCACCTCTTGCGAAATATGTGTTTTGTCGCTAAGACCCGGCAGCCTTCAGGCGTTACATGACTGGTGCCCAGGCTATACGGACAGATTTCAGGGCGGGGACATTATGGCAAATTTGCGCGAAGATATTGCCGAGGCAATGAAGAATGCGCTGAAGGCAAAGGATCAGACAGCGCTGGCAACCATGCGCCTGATCAGCGCTGCGCTGAAGGACCGCGACATTGCGGCACGCGGCAGCGGCAATCAGGATGGAATCAGCGACGAGGAAATCCTGTCGATGATGCAGACAATGATCAAGCAGCGGACCGAATCGGCAAAGATGTATCGCGATGGTGACCGTCCCGAGCTGGCCGAGGCCGAGGAAGCTGAAATCGAGATCATCATCAGGTTTCTGCCAGCCCAGCTTGGCGATGCCGAGATTGCCGCCGCCATCGACGCTGCAATCGAGGCCACCGGCGCGGCTTCCATAAAGGATATGGGCCAGGTCATGAGCCATCTGAAAAGCACACATGCCGGCCAGATGGATTTTTCGGTCGCCAGCCAGAAGGTCAAGGCCGCACTTCTCGATCGCGGCTAGCCCGTCGGCGGCTTGCCGATTGCCGAAGCGGCACCCATTATGGTTCGGCATCATAGTCCGGCGTCTTGGTCCGGATCGTCAGGCCCCGCTTTCGGGGCTGGTCAGCCGTCTGTCGGAGTGGGAATGGCCGTACCGCCGGAATTCATCGAAGATCTGCGTCAGCGGGTGCCGTTGTCCGACCTGATCGGCAAGCGGGTAAAGCTTGTTCGCAAGGGGCGTCGGTTCAGCGGTCTGTGCCCGTTTCATTCGGAAAAGACACCGTCATTTTCGGTTGTCGACGATCAGGGCTTCTATCACTGCTTCGGGTGTGGCGCGCATGGCGATGCGATCTCGTTTCTTCGGGAAACAGATGGGCTGGATTTCATGGAGGCTGTCGAACGACTTGCCGGCATGGCCGGGCTTGCCGTTCCGCGAAGCGCCCCCGAGGATCCGCAGCGTACACGTCAACGCAAGGCCGCGCTTGATATACTCGAAGAAACAGCACGGGTCTTTCAGGCGGCTCTGCAGCGCAATGACGGCCAGACAGCTGCCGCCTATCTCAAGCGACGTGGTCTTGGCGAGGCGGTGATCTCGACCTACCGGCTTGGCTATGCGCCGCGAAGCGGGCTTCGTACCGCACTGGCGGCACGCGGGTTCAGCGATGATGACATGCTTGCCGCCGGCGTGATCAGGAAAAGTGACCGTGACGGCGAGCTGTATGATTATTTCCGCGATCGGGTGATGTTCCCGATCGAGGACCGCCAGGGTCGGGTGATTGCATTCGGCGCGCGGGCACTTGGTGATTCGCAGCCGAAATATCTGAATTCAGGCGAGGGACCGACCTTTTCCAAAAAAACCGTCCTCTATGGCTGGGTGCAGGCCCGCGAAGGGCTGCGACGCGGTCTGCCGCTTGTTGTCGCCGAAGGCTATATGGATGTCATCGCGATTCAGGAAAGTGGCGTTGCGACGGCTGTGGCGCCGCTCGGCACGGCCTTGACCGAAGAACAGATCGGGCTGCTCTGGAAACTTCATGACGAGCCTGTCCTGTGTTTCGATGGCGATGCCGCCGGACAGCGGGCCCAGGCACGGGCGCTGGAACGTCTGTTGCCTCAGCTTCAGCCGGGCAAATCGGCGCGGCTTGCGGTGCTGCCGGCAGGCCAGGATCCCGACGATCTGCTGCAGAGCGAGGGCGGCGATGGTCTGCTGAAGGTGCTGTCAACGGCGCGCTCGCTTGTCGACAGCCTGTGGACAATCACCGGCGACCAGCACGATCTGCGCCAGCCGGAGCAGCGCGCGCAATTCTGGCAGGCGATCCGCGATCAGGTCCGGCAGATTGGTCATGGTCAGGTTCGCGGTGCCTTTTCAGACGAGATCGAGGCCCGGATCGCCGCCATGCGCACGGCCGGCAGGGCCAGAGGGGCCGGCGGCACATTTGGCGGCATGGCCCGGCCGCGCGTGCGTCGTCCTGCGGCTGGCGCCATTCACCGACACCGGGCCATCTGTGCGCTGATTCTGGCCCATCCGGAGCTGGTGCCGGACATGTTCGAATCGCTTCTTGCCATCGAGTCCGGCGATGTGGGCCTCGAAGCGCTGAAAAAAGCGGCAATTGATGCGGTAATTCGCGATCCTGACCTTGACGCGGCGGCGCTGAGGCATCATCTAGATGGGTTGAATTTGGCGGAAGCGATTGGCGTGCTTGAGGGGGACGAGATGAAAGCGCGAATGCCATTCGACCCAGGCAAAATTTCCGGCACTGATGCCGGCCAGCATTTAAGGGAGTTGCTCCAGCTTGTTGGCGGATCGTCAGGGCTTTTCTCCAGCGCGGCATCGGTGCCGCGTTGATTCCTGTTTCTGACCGGACCGATCCATTGACCGTTGCGGCCCGTCCGCACCAAGGCCCGACCGTACTAAGGAAAGCAGACGATATAAATGGCATCCAAGGCATCACAGCAGACCGAATCTGAAACCCAACAGCAGGATGGTGCCGTCGACGCGCCTGATACCGATGCTGCCCAGCAGGCGCAAAAGCTGCTGATGAAGCTTGGCAAGGAGCGCGGCTACGTCACGCATGACGAGCTGAACGCGGCCCTGCCAACCGAGGATTTCACCTCTGAACAGATCGACGAATTCATGTCCACTCTCAGCGAGATGGGCGTGTCTGTCGTCGAGGCCGCGGATGGTGACGATTCATCTGATGGTGATGAAGAGGAAACCCGTGCCGCGGGCAATGTGTCCGACAGCGATGTATCGGGCACGGACGACCCGGTGCGGATGTATCTTCGCGAGATGGGCAGTGTCGAGCTGCTGTCGCGCGAAGGCGAAATCGCCATTGCCAAGCGTATTGAAGCCGGTCGCGAGATGATGATCGGTGGGATCTGCGAATCACCTCTGACAATTCGGGCCCTGCTTCACTGGCGCGATCAGATCGCCGATGGCGTGGTGCCGCTTCGCGACATTATCGACCTTGAAACCACCTATGCCAAAATCAATGGCGGTCCGGTCGAGCAGGACGTGATGAGTTCGATGGGTGACGGTATCGATGATGCCGATCTTGACGAAGAGGAAGAAGAGGAAGACGACGAGTCCGAAGACGAGGAATCGTCCGATGGTGACGCCGATACCGACACCTCGACCCGCGATGCAAATACCGGCGATGACGGCGATGACCTGAACATGTCGCTTGCGGCGATGGAAGACGCGGTGCGTGACCACATGATGGCGCTGTTTGACGAGATTGCCGCGCTGTTCAAGCAATTCACCCGCTCGCAGGATCGCCGGCTTGCCAGGATGGCGGCTGATGAAGCGCTGTCACCCCGCAGCGAGACAACCCATCTCGAGTACAAGATCCGGCTTGTCGAACTGATGGAAGGCGTGAATTTCAATCCAGCGCGGATCGAGGCGCTGACCGACCAGCTGTTCACCCTGAACAAGCATGTCACGACAATTGATGGCCGGCTGTTGCGGATTGCCACCGATGCCGGCATTCCGCGTGACCAGCTTCTTGACGCCTGGAGCGGCCGCGAATGTGTCGAATCATGGCCTGGTGACGGCTATCGCAGCAATCAATGGCGCAAACTGAAGGCGCAGCATGCCGACGAGCTGGATGACATTCTTGGCAAGATCCGGTTGGTGGTTGACGATGTGGGGCTGCCGGTTGCCGAATTCCGTGACATCATCCAGACCATTCAGCGCGGTCAGCGTGAAAGCGCGCGCGCCAAGAAAGAAATGGTCGAGGCGAATTTGCGTCTGGTGATCTCGATTGCCAAGAAATATACCAATCGCGGCCTGCAGTTCCTTGATCTCATCCAGGAAGGCAATATCGGCCTGATGAAGGCTGTCGACAAGTTCGAGTATCGCCGCGGCTATAAATTCTCGACCTATGCGACCTGGTGGATCCGCCAGGCGATCACACGTTCGATCGCCGATCAGGCGCGCACCATCCGTATTCCTGTCCATATGATCGAGACGATCAACAAGCTTGTCCGCACCTCGCGCCAGATGCTGCATGAAATTGGCCGCGAGCCGACGCCGGAGGAACTTGCCGAAAAGCTGTCGATGCCGATCGACAAGGTTCGCAAGGTTCTGAAGATCGCCAAGGAGCCGATCAGCCTTGAGACGCCGATCGGCGATGAAGAGGACAGCCATCTTGGCGATTTCATCGAGGACAAGAATGCGGTGCAGCCGCTGGATGCGGCCATCCACGCCAATCTTCGCGAGACGACGACCCGCGTTCTGGCCAGCCTGACGGCGCGTGAGGAACGTGTTCTGCGGATGCGCTTTGGCATCGGTATGAATACCGACCACACACTGGAAGAGGTTGGGCAGCAGTTCAGCGTCACGCGCGAGCGGATCCGCCAGATCGAGGCCAAGGCGCTTCGCAAGCTGAAGCATCCTTCGCGCTCGCGCAAGCTTCGCTCGTTCCTCGAGAACTAGTGGTCACATCTTCGGATTGCGCGGTATGCTGTAGCGGCATGCTGTAGCGGCATTCTGGCATTGAAAAATGGCATTCGCCTCTGGCCGACCGGCCTGATGGGGTGTATATGCTGCATGGCGTGAAGATGATATGACAGGCGGGATCGCCATTGTCAGTCCACCCTTGGGGGCCTGTAGTTCAATTGGTTAGAACCCACGGCTCATAACCGTGTTGTTGCAGGTTCGAGTCCTGCCGGGCCCACCAACCTACGCCGCAGATAGCAGAAAAAGACCGCGTTCAGCGTCCGTCAAATGCGCGAAGGGCCGACCAGACGGAAATCGCGATCTGGCGAAAGGAGTTTCAGGATGGGTAAACCGGATATCAGGGACAATACAGCCGAGGAGGAGCGGGACATCCAGCGGCAGATCGCGGAGGACCCGGATACCTGGCCAACGTCGCCCGACGCAAGGGTCATCCGGCGCGGCCGCCCCGCCGGCGCCAGAAAGGCGCATGTTTCGGTGCGGCTCGATTTCGACGTTCTCGCGGCCTTGAAGTGACCACAGGAGAAGGGCTGGCAGACGCGCCTCAACCGGCTGCTGCGGGACGGTCTGAAACTGGATGCCGAGTGATGTCGGGAATTGTGGTGTCAGGTTCAAGTGCGGAGTAGCTCAGCTGGTTAGAGCAGCGGAATCATAATCCGCGTGTCGGGGGTTCGAGTCCCTCCTCCGCTACCAT